>NZ_JAMYOJ010000004.1:0-384227 GCF_040319795.1 Mesorhizobium sp. M0862 | reverse complement strand
CCCCCCTCTCCGTTTGGGGGGGGGGGGTGCTCCCCCCCCCCCCCCCCCCCCCCCCCCCCCCCCCCGCCCCCCCCCCCCCCCCCCCCCCCCCCCCCCCGAGGGGGGTGTGCCGAAGCGCTTGCATCGAGGATTGGCCTTAGCCCTATCCATGTTCGTTTCGACTTGCTCCCCCGCCGACGCCGATCCCCTGCCCGCCGGCTTCGTCCGCTTGGCCGATGTCGATCCCTCGATCCGCCAGGACATCCGCTATGCCGGCCTGGAAAATTTCCTGCATCGCAAGGCCGATGGCTACGACGCCCCAATCTGCATCCTCACGAAGCAAGCTGCGCAAGCGCTGTCCGGTGTCCAGAAAGCGCTCGCCGCCGATGGCCTGACGCTGGTCGTCTTCGACTGCTACCGCCCGGCCCGCGCCGTTGCCGACATGGGCAAATGGACCAGAGAGGGCGGCCCGCCCGATCCGCAATGGTACCCTCAGGTGCAGCGCGGCGACCTCATCGCCAAGGGCTATATCGGCGAATTGTCCACCCATTCGCGCGGCTCGACCGTCGATATCGCCATCGCCCGCAGCGACGGCAAGAATAAGTCATCCGCCGCTTGCGGCGCGGCCGGCGCCGGCACGCTCGATTTCGGCACCAGCTTCGACTGTTTCGACCCGGCAAGCGAAACCGCACATCGCCCATTGGCGGCAGAAGCGGCGGCAAACCGCAAAAGGCTGCTCGACGCCATGCGCGCCGGCGGCTTCAAGAATTATGCGCGAGAGTGGTGGCACTACACGCTTCGGGATGAGCCGTTTCCAAAGCTGCGCTTCGATTTTCCTATCACTGCGGGCTGAACCGCCCGGTGCAACACCGAGCCTTCCCTCGCTCGGCCTTGCTTCTGCGGTGTCGGCTCCTAGATAGCGTCAAACCGGCGGATTTGGGTTAGACCAATATGAGGAAAATATTTCCTTCCGAAACCCAATATCGGCGAAAATTTCCTTCGAATGGACAAAAAAGGCAACGTTGAATGCATCTAATTTCTATCAATTCGATAGAGTTCAGCCGTCATCAACGGAGGCGGGAATGACCAAACCTCATTTCAAGAAACTGCTCGGCGCACTGGTCGCCACATCGATCCAGTTCGGAACGCTCGGTTTCGCGTTTGCCGATACGACCATTCTGAACGTGTCCTACGACCCGACACGCGAACTCTACAAGGCCTATGACGAAGCCTTCGTCGCACACTGGAAGGCCGAGACCGGCGAGACGGTCACCATCCAGCAATCGCATGGCGGCTCCGGCGCCCAGGCCCGCGCCGTGATCGACGGCCTCGATGCCGATGTGGTCACGCTGGCGCTCGAAGGCGACATCAACGCCATCGTCACCAAGTCGAAGAAGATCAACCCGGACTGGCGCAAGAAGTTCGAGAACAATTCGGCGCCGTACACCTCGACCATCATCTTCCTGGTCCGCAAGGGCAACCCGAAGGGCATCCACGACTGGAGCGATCTGGTCAAGGACGGCGTCCAGGTGATCACGCCGAACCCCAAGACCTCCGGCGGTGCCCGCTGGAACTACCTTGCCGCCTGGGCCTATGCCAACGCCAATGATGGCGGCGACGAAGCCAAGAACAAGGAATTCGTCGGCAAGCTCTACGCCAATGCTCCGGTGCTCGACACCGGTGCGCGCGGCTCGACGGTCACCTTCGCGCAAAAGGGCATCGGCGACGTGCTGATCGGCTGGGAAAACGACGCCTATCTGGCGCTCAATGAATTCGGAGCCGACAATTTCGAGATCGTCTATCCCCCGACCTCGATCCTGGCCGAGCCGCCGGTGGCGATCGTCGACGCCAATGTCGATGCCAAGGGCACCCGCAAGGTCGCCGAAGCCTATCTCGGCTGGCTCTATTCCAAGGAAGCCCAGACGATCATCGCCAAGAACCACTATCGTCCGGCCAAGCCCGAGCTGGTGGATGCGGCTGACATTCCGAAGACGCCCGAAATCAAGCTGATCTCCATCGACGATCCGCTTTTTGGCGGCTGGAAGAAGGCACAGCCTTATCATTTCGGCGATGGTGGTATATTCGACCAGATCTACAAGCCGGCCCAGTAGGATTTAGATCAGGACGACATGACCATAGCACCCGCCAAGGCGGGGTGGCGATTCAGACAGCCGAGTGTCATTCCGGGTTTCGGATTGACGCTCGGCTTCTCGCTTGCCTACCTCACGCTCATCATCCTCATCCCCCTGTCGGGCCTGATCTGGCGCTCGGCAGCCCTCGGCTGGACCGATTTCTGGGCGATCGCCACCGACCGCCGGACCATCAACGCACTCGAAATCAGCTTCGGCACAGCCTTCATCGCAGCCGCCGTCAACGTCGTCTTCGGCACGCTCGTCGCCTGGGTGCTGGTGCGCTACCGCTTCCCCGGCCGCCGCGTCGTCGACGCCATGGTCGACCTGCCCTTCGCGCTGCCGACCGCGGTCGCGGGCATTGCGCTGACCACTCTTTATGCGCCCAATGGCTGGATCGGCCATCTCCTGGCGCCGCTCGGCATCAAGGTCGCCTACACGCCGCTCGGCATCGTCGTGGCGCTTGTCTTCATCGGCCTGCCGTTTGTCGTGCGCACGGTGCAGCCGATCATGGAAGAGATCGACAAGGAAGTGGAGGAAGCCGCCGCGACGCTCGGCGCCAACCGCTTCCAGATCATCACCCGCATCCTGTTTCCCGGCCTGGCGCCGGCCATCATCACCGGCTTCTCACTCGCCTTCGCGCGCGGCGTCGGCGAATACGGCTCGGTCATCTTCATCGCCGGCAACCTTCCCTACAAGTCGGAGATCGCACCGCTTCTGATCGTCATCCGGCTCGAGGAGTACAATTATCCGGCGGCCACCGCGATCGCGGCGATCATGCTTTTGCTGTCGTTCGTGATGCTGCTGGTCATCAACCTGGCGCAGTCATGGAGTCGCAAGCGCTATGGCTGACCCCGAGATCAAATCCTACGAACCGCATCACGAGAGCCGGTCGGCGGCGGTGACCGAAAGCCGGCCGGTGCGGCTGCTGCTGATGGCGGTGGCCTTCGCCTTCCTCGCCATCTTCCTGCTGCTGCCGCTGATCATCGTCTTCCACGAGGCGCTGGCGAAAGGCATTGGCGCCTACACGGAATCGCTCTCCAATCCCGATACGCGCTCGGCGATCCGGCTGACGCTGCTGGTGGCGGTGATCGCCGTTCCGCTCAACGTCGTCTTCGGCATTTCGGCTGCCTGGGCGATCGCCAAGTTCGAGTTCAAGGGCAAGGCTTTTCTAACCACGCTGATCGACCTGCCCTTCTCGGTCTCGCCGGTCATTTCCGGCCTGGTCTATGTGCTTTTGTTTGGCGCTCAGGGACTGTTCGGTGAATGGCTGAAGGCGCACGGCATCCAGATCTTGTTCGCCGTGCCCGGCATCGTGCTCGCGACCATCTTCGTCACCTTCCCCTTCGTTGCCCGCGAACTGATCCCGCTGATGCAGGAACAGGGCAACGGCGACGAGGAAGCCGCGCTCTCTCTGGGCGCCAATGGCTGGCAGACCTTCTGGTACGTGACGCTGCCCAACGTCAAATGGGGATTGCTCTACGGCGTGCTTCTGTGCAACGCCCGCTCGATGGGCGAATTCGGCGCGGTCTCGGTCGTGTCGGGCCACATACGCGGGCTGACCAACACCATGCCGTTGCATGTCGAAATCCTCTACAACGAGTACAACGCCGTCGGCGCTTTTGCCGTCGCTTCGCTGCTTGCCGGCCTGGCGCTGGTCACGCTGGTCTTGAAAACACTTCTAGAGATGCGCTACGGCGCCGAGATCGCCGCGACGCGCGGGCACTGACTAAATGCATGTCGCCCAAGACTGGGAACCGGTTTTGCGACAACGACATGCACCAAATTACTGAGGGATCTACATGGAAGTTCGCGTTGCCAACGTACGCAAGGAGTTTGACCGGTTTCCGGCCCTCCATGACGTATCGCTTGACATCAAGTCGGGTGAGCTGATCGCGCTGCTTGGGCCATCCGGCTCCGGCAAGACGACGCTGCTGAGGCTTATCGCCGGCCTGGAGCGGCCGACGCGCGGAAAGATCTTCTTCGGCGACGAGGACGCCTCGCACCGCTCGATCCAGGAGCGCAATGTCGGCTTCGTCTTCCAGCACTATGCGCTCTTCCGGCACATGACGGTCGCCGACAATATCGGCTTCGGCCTCAAGGTGCGGCATGGACCGTCGCGACCACCGGCGGCCGAAATCCGCCGACGCGCCTCCGAACTGCTCGATCTCGTTCAGCTTTCCGGCCTGGAAAAGCGCTATCCGGCGCAACTTTCGGGTGGCCAGCGCCAGCGCGTGGCGCTCGCCCGGGCCATGGCCATCGAGCCCAAGGTGCTGTTGCTCGACGAGCCGTTCGGCGCGCTCGATGCGCAGGTGCGCCGGGAACTGCGCCGCTGGCTGCGCGAGATCCATGACCGTACCGGCCACACCACCGTCTTCGTCACCCACGACCAGGAAGAGGCGCTCGAGCTTGCCGACCGCGTCGTGGTGATGAGCCAGGGCCGCATCGAGCAGGTCGGCTCCGCCGACGAGATCTACGACACGCCGAACTCGCCCTTCGTCTACTCCTTCATCGGTGAATCGAGCATGCTGCCGGTCAAGGTTGAGAATGGCGAGATCTGGCTCGCCGACCGTCCGATCGGCGTGTCGGCGCCGCACGCACCCGAGGGCGATGCGACGCTGTACTTCCGCCCGCACGATATCGAACTGCTCGACGGCTGCAGCGGCTGCATCGCCGGCACGGTCGCCGCCAGCCGCCGCGTCGCCGGCACAAGACGCGTCGAACTGGAAATCGGCGGCGAGCGCCAGCGCGTCGAGATCGAACTGCCTGTGGACCATCCTGCGGCGCAGAAGAGCCGGGTGGCGTTCAGGCCAAGGCGCTGGAAGCTTTTCCCGGCGACCTGAGCCGGCGCTACTCCAGCCAGTTCTCGACCTTCAGGCCCTTGATCCGGCTGAACTCACCGGTGTTGGCCGTAACCAGCGTCGTCCCCAGCGCGCAGGCGTGGGCAGCAATGAAAAGGTCATTGTGGCCGATGACCTGGCTCCTTGCTTCCAGTTCGGCACGAAGTGCGCCGTATTCGGCATCCACCGGCACGTCGAGCGGCAGCACAGGTAACTCGGCGAGCAATTGCTCGACCTTGGCTAGCAGCTTGGCCGATCCCTTGCGGGCGCAGCCATAACGCAACTCCGAGGCGACAACGATGCTGGTGCAGAGGGCACCGTCTCCCGCGCAAACCGCCGTACTGGCAGCCTTGCCAGCAGGGTTTCGGATCATGTCGCTGAGAATGTTGGTGTCCAGCATGAACCGCATCAGAAGATATCCTCGGGTCCCACGGGCGCATCATGGATCTCGGGAAAGTCGTCTTCAGGACCAAGCGGCGGCTCTTTCGCCCATTGGGCAAGCAGCGCGACAAGTCCCGGTTTACGGACCGGCTCGATGATCAGCCGGTCGCCATCGCGGCTGATCAGGACCTTCTCCCCAGGCAGCTCGAACTCGACAGGAATGCGAACCGCCTGACTGCGGTTGTTGCGAAACAACTTCGCCTCCCTGGGCGGTGGTATTGAGTGACGGTGCCGCGGCATGGCAGCCTCCCCTGTCTGTTCCACTTGTATATGCCATTTGTATATGCCACTCGGCTTCGAATTGCAAACCCACAGAAAACCCCAACGCACCGGCATTTCGGCTGGAATGAATTTTCGCCGATAACCTGCTTCAGCGATTTCTTTCTCGCTGCAACGCCATACGTCTGCCCCGTGTGCCTCGCAGTACACCCTCCGGCCCGGCTATGTTCTGGCAACGCATTGCACATCGGAGCCTGTTTTCATGAAGCGTTTTTTGCTCAGCGTCGCCACTGTCGCCGGCCTGATCCTCGCCTGTTCGCAGGCCTGGTCGGCCGACAAATTGCTCAACGCTTCCTATGATGTCGGCCGCGAATTGTTCGCCCAGGTGAACAAGGCTTTCGTCGCCGGCCATCCGGGCGTCACCGTCGACCAGTCGCACGCCGGCACCTCGGCGCAGGCGCGCGCCATTGCCGAAGGCCTCGGCGCCGATGTCGTCACCTTCAACCAGGTCACCGACATCGACTTTCTGGTCAAGAAAGGCCTCGTCGCCGCCGACTGGCAGAAGGATTTCCCCGACAACGCCTCGCCCTTCTATTCGCTCCCATCCTTTCTCGTCCGCGCGGGCAACCCCAAGCACATCAAGGACTGGAACGACCTCGTGCGCGACGACGTGCAGGTGATCTTCCCCAACCCCAAGACCTCGGGCAATGCGCGCTACACCTATCTGGCCGCAACCGCCTACGCCAAGGAAGCCTTCAAGGGCGACGACGCCAAGGTGAAGGAGTTCGTCACCAAGCTGTTCAACAACGTGCCGATCTTCGACACCGGCGGGCGCGCCGCCACCACCACCTTCGTGCAACGCGAGATCGGCGACGTGCTGATCACCTTCGAGTCGGAAACGCGCGGCATCCGCAAGGAGTATGGCAACGACAAGTTCGAACAGGTCACGCCAACGGTCAGCCTGCTCGCCGAATTCCCGGTGGCGATCGTCGACAAGGTCGCCGACGAGCACGGCAGCCGTGACCTCGCCAAGACCTATCTCGATTTCCTCTACACGCCCGAGGGCCAGACCATCGCGGCTGAAAATGGCCTGCGCGCCCGCAACGCTGAAGTCGCGGCAAAATACAAGGCCGACTTCCCCGATGTCCGCCTGCTGACTGTGGAAGACGTCTTTGGCGGCTGGGACAAGGTACAGAAGGAGCACTTCGCCGCCGGCGGTCTGCTCGACCAGACCTATGGCAGCCGCTGATATCAGCAGCGTTCGACCTCACCTCACAAGAAAGCCGGCGCTTTGCCGCTTCTTCGTTTTCGCGCGCCGACAAACGGCTTCAGGCGGAATCTGTCGCGATCGGCGAAAAACGTTACAAAGAATCAACGCCTTTGTGCCCAACGTGCAATCGGGCGGCTTGTTCTACGCGAAACCGGGTTGTTCAGGCGAAACGTCATGATTTGCACACAAACAACCGCCAGATGCGGGTGGTTGGGGTTTTCATGAACTGAAGCGGGCATGCTTACCAAAAAAGGCAAATACGGCCTCAAGGCCCTCGTGCATCTTTCCGGCCTGCCGGTCGGCCAGCTTGCATTCGTCAACGACATCGCGATCGCCAACAACATCCCGAAGAAATTCCTGGATGCCATTCTGGGCGAGCTGCGCAATGCCGGTTTCGTCCTCAGTCGCAAGGGCAAGGAAGGCGGTTATCGCCTCGCCCGGCCGGCTTCCGAAATCAAGATCGGCCACGTCGTGCGCGTGCTGGACGGCCCGCTCGCTCCCATACCCTGCGCCAGCCGCACGCAATACCAGCGCTGCGAGGATTGCGACGAGGCGACCTGCCAAGTCCGGCACATGATGCTGGAAGTGCGCCAGGCGATCGCCGAAGTGCTGGACAATCGCAGCCTCGCCGCCATGCGCGACGCCGACAATGATGATTTTCCGGTCGAGCTGACATCGCAGATCTAAATTAGAGCATAGTCCCGAAAAGTGGGAACCGGTTTTCGGACAAGATCATGCTCAAATGAGAGTCCTCAGACCAGGCCGAGCTTGCCGGCCAGGCCGACGCGCTGGATCTTGCCTGTGGGACCCTTGGGTATCTCCTGAAGAAACAGGATGTGGCGCGGCACCTTGAACTCGACGATCCGGCTGCGCGCGAAATCGCGTATCTGCTCGGCATCGGCGGTGGCGCCCTCGGCCAGCACGATGGCCGCACCCACCTCTTCGCCGAGCATGGCGTGCGGCACGGCAAAGGTCACCGCCTGCGCCACCAGCGGATGATCGAGCAGGACATTGTCGACTTCGAGCGGCGAGATCTTTTCGCCGCCGCGATTGATGATCTCCTTCAGCCGCCCGGTGATCTTCAGATCGCCATCCTCGTCGATCAGGCCCTGGTCGCCGGTGCGGAACCAGCCATCGCTGAAGGCAGCTTCATTGGCCACCGGATTGTTGAGATAGCCATCATGGATGTTGGCGCCGCGCACCGCGATCTCGCCCTTTTCACCCGCCGGAAGGATCGTCCCCTTGTCGTCCAGGATCGTCACCTGCGGACCCGCAGGCAGGCCGACCGAGCCTGGCTTGCGGCGCGCAGGCGGCAGGCCATTGGATGTCATCTGGTGCGCCGCCTCGGTCATGCCATAGGCCTCGACCACCGGACAGCCGAAGACGCGCTCGAGGTCGCGGAACACGGTGTCGGGAAGCGCTGCCGAAGACGAGCGGATGAAGCGCAGCCGCGCAGCCGCGATGGTTTCGCCATTGCGGGCGGCGCGCGCCAGGATCGCCTGATGCATGGTCGGCACCGCGCTGTACCAGCTCGGCCTGAAGTCGCCCAGCCAGCCGTAGAATTTTAGCGGGTTGAAGCCCGGCGTGCAGACAACAGCGCCGCCGACTGCCAGCTGTGCGCTGAGCGCCGCCATCAGCCCGTGAATGTGGAACAGCGGCATCACGTTGAGACAGATATCGTCTGCCGAAAGCGCCAAGGTGCGGGCGATGTTGGCCATTGATGCCAGCAGATTGCGCTGCCGCAAGCCGACGATCTTCGGCCGCGCCGTGGTTCCCGATGTGTGCAGGACAAGCGCGAAATCGTCCGGCCCGTTGAGCTGCATATCGTCGAGGCGAGCCTCGCTGGCAGCCTCCACCTCGGCGTCGCCCGCCAGCAGAAACTCGCCGGCCTTGGCGCCGTCAGTCACGACGACGTCGAGCACCGCAATGCCGAGCCCCTTTGCGGCGTTGCGCGCCGCATCGCCCATGCCTTGTCCGCACAGCAGCAGCTTCACATCGAGATCGCCGAGATAGAAGCGGAATTCGTCTTCGCCGTAAGCCGGATTGAGCGGCGCCGCCGTCGCCAACGCCGAGACCGCCAGGAAACAGGCCGCCATTTCCGGGCCGTTGGGCAAGACGATGCCGACGGCCGTGCCGCGGGCAACGCCACGCCTGGCGAGATCGCCGCAGAGCTTGTCGACAAGATTGGCGAGGCCGGCAAAGCTCAGGGATGGCCGGTCCGGCGCCATCAGCGCCACCGCAGCCGGCCGCCAGGGCGCCAGTTGGGGAAGTGCTACCGATAGGGCCTGTTTCAAGTTCGAACCCTGAATGGCGTTCACCATGGCCTTGTCGGCGCCGATTGCGCGCCCGTGGCAGACGCAGTAAAGCGATTTCCGGACGCACGCAAGAACAGGTGGACACCGATCGGATGAGGCTGCCGTGGTTGGGAAAATCCCGGAAAGCCGACCGGACACCATCTTCCGCCGTCATTTATCATACGGAAATCATCGCCGACATCCTGGTGCCCGAACGCGCCGAGAATGTTCGCTTCTTCAGCCGCAAGCAGGTCCGCGCCGGCAAGTTGCGCACCTTCAACAACAGGGATCTCCGCGAGCTGCTGCTGGCCGCCTTTTATCTCGGGGTCGCGGCATTGCTACCGGTCAATTGGTGGGCCGCGATCTGCAGCCGCGTATCGGGGCTGCGCCTCAAGCGCCATATCCGCAAGGATTTCGTGCGCTACGCTGCCGCGACGCGCGCCGTGCTCGGCAATGGCATCGATGCGCAAAGGCAGTTCAGGGCCTTGCTCTGCGCCAACCACCGCCGGCGTTTGCTACTTGCCGCGCATCTCATCGGCCGCCGCTGGTCACCTGATATCCGGCTGGAGGGCCTGGAAGGCCTGCAAGCGGCGCTGAAGCGCGGCCACGGCGCTATCATCTGGTGCGATCAGTTCACGACCCAGACCATCATCGGCAAACGCGCTCTCCATGAAGCCGGCATCGAGACACACCAGCTCAGCGTCAGGGCTCACGGCATATCCGATTCGACCTTCGGCTTGCGCTTCCTGAACCCGCCGATGGTTCGGGTCGAGAACCGTTTCCTGAAAAGCCGGATCGTGTTCGACCGCAGTGACGCCTACCAGGTCACCGGCCGGATCCAGAAGATCCTTGGCAGCAACGGCGTGGTGTTGGTGACCAACACGGTGCATGCCGGCTCGACATTCACCGAAGTCGGCCTTGGCGAGAGCGGCTGGACCCACCTGGCTTCGGCGCCGACGAATTTCGCTGCCAGAGGCAAGGCGGCGCTGTTTTCCATGTCGACCTTCGAGACCGATCCGTTCCGCCAATACCGCGCCGTCCTAAGTCCCGAACTGGTGCCGGCCCCGGCAGAGGCCGGCGAGCCCGCGACCAGAGCCGGCGGCGCCAAGAACATGGCGCTTCAGGCCGAGTACATATTGCTCAAGCGCGACCGCTTGCTGGAGGCGCTGAAACTCTATCCCGAGCAAATGATGGTCTGGTCAGGCCATGACCGGTTCACCGAACGGCCGGAAACCGCCTTGCCCGACGAGGGTGGTTCATGATTTTGCGCCGGCCAGCAGGCTGGCAACGGCGGTGACGATTTCAGCCACTGGAAGTGTGGCGTCGGCCGTCAGCGCCCGCTCGTCGGCGCCAGGCGGTTCAAGGATGGCGAACTGGCTTTCGACCAGGCTTGCCGGCATGAAATGCCCCTTGCGGCTGGCGACACGCTGCTTGGCGGTAGCGGGATCGATCTTCAGATAGATGAAAACGATGTCCCGGCGGAAGCCGCTCAGACGATCGCGGTAGCTGCGCTTCAGCGCCGAGCAGGCGGCAACCACGCTTTGGCCGCTGCCGGTCAGGTCCGCGATCCGCTCGCCAATGGCATCGAGCCAGCCCTCACGCAGTTGATCTGTGAGCGGCTCACCGCTCGCCATGCGGGCGACGTTTTCGGGCGGGTGCAGCCTGTCGCCTTCGACAAAGACGGCCCCTTCCTCTGCTGCCAATGCTTTGCCGACAGCCGACTTTCCGCAGCCGGCGACGCCCATCACCACAATGGCCCGAGGCACTGAGCCGGTAGCGCCCATTGGCGCCTGTGCCGTCTTTTCGTCCACGGTCAGCGGCTTGCCGGCGCGCGGCCGTAGAGCAGGAGCATGGCAACGATGACCAGGCCATAGACGATCTGCCGCCCCGCCTCCGGCATCTGCATGACCGAGAGGATGGACTGCAGGAGCGTAATCAGGATGACACCGGCGACGGTGCCGAGATAGGAGCCGCGGCCACCCAGGATCGAGGTGCCGCCCAGAACCACGGCGGCGATCGACGGCAAGAGATAGGCATCGCCCATCGATTGCGCCGCCTTGGAGGCATAGCCGGCGAGAAGCACCCCGCCAAAGGCGGACAGCCCGCCTGAGATAGCGAAGGCGATCATCACCACGCGCCTTGTATCGATGCCGGAGAGATAGGCGGCACGCTCGCGGTTGCCGATGCCGTAGACGGTGCGGCCGAAGCTGGTGCGGGACAGCACGAACACCATCGCGGCACCAATCAGCGCCCAGATGATGACGGCGTTAGGCACGCCAGGAATGGTAAAACCTGTCGCAAGATAGCGCATGGCGCCGGTGGCCGAATCCTGTGGCGAGTAGCCGCCGGTATAAACGACCATGAGCCCTTGCGCGACAGCGTTGGTGGCGAGCGTGATGATCATCGAGGGTATGCGCAAATAGGCGACGCCAAAGCCGTTGACGATGCCGATCAGCACCCCGCAGAAGATGCCGAACGGGATGGCCAGCGCCACACCGATCGGGCCATAGGCCGCGGCCGCACACGCCATCATCGCGCCCGCCGCCACCGCCCACGGCACCGACAGGTCGATCTGGCCTAGCAGGATGACCAGCATCATGCCTGTGGCGATGACGCCGAGGAACGAGGCCACCTTGAGCTGCTGCAAGAGATATTCAGGCGACAGAAAGCTCCTGGAATAGAGGCTGCCTAGGAACAGCAACAGCACGATGCAGGCGAAGGCCGTCAGCACCGCCGGATCGGCGCGGCGGATGAATTTCGGCATGCGGCCGGCGATACCGCCCAATGTCGTTTCGCTCACAGGAACCACTCCAGCCGGTTGCGGACCCGAAACAGCGCAAAGGCGCCAAGGCTGACCGCGACCAGCAGGATAACGCCCTGGAACAGCGGCTGCCATAGCGGATCGAAATCGAAAACGAACAACAGGTCGCCGATGGTGCGGAAGGCCAGCGCGCCGAAGATGGCGCCGATGGCGCTGCCCTTGCCGCCAAACAGCGAGACGCCGCCCAGCACCACGGCGGCAATCGAAAACAGCGTATAGGCGTTGCCGCTGGCATAGGCTGCATCGCCGGTATAGGTGAAGAAGGTCAGGAACAGTCCGCCGATCGCGGCCAACAGGCCTGCGAGCGCGTAGGCAGCGAACTTGCCGCGCCTTATCGGCACACCGGACATGTAGGCCGCCGTCTCCGACGAGCCGGCCGCATAGGCCGCCCGCCCGAGCACCGAGCGGCTGAACGGTACCCAGACCACGAGCACGACGGCGAGCAGCACGACCAGGCTCGCCGGCATCACGCCGAACAGGCGTCCGGTCAGCGCGTCGGCGAGACCTTCGTTGACCGAACCGCCGGGAAACGGCCTGAGCAGCAGCGCGATGCCGAAATAGACCGCACCCGTGGCGATCGTGGCGACGATCGGCTGCAGGCGGCCGTAGATGACGATGGCGCCGTTGATCGCCCCGCAAAGGAGCCCGGTGCCGAGCACGGCGATGACGCCGAAAGCGGTCTCGAGGCCGGTGCCGATGACCAGCCAGGAGGCGAGGCAATTGGTCAGCGTGAAGATCATGCCGACGGAGAGGTCGATGCCGGCGGTGATCACGACCAGTGTCTGCGCCATGGCGACGAAGGCGAGCAGCACGCCCTTGTTGGACGCCGTCTGCACGACATTGGCGGTGAAGCCCGCCGGATGGTTCGAGGTGTAGATGACGAACATGACAATGAATATGCCGAGTGCCATCAGTGTTCCGCGCTGCTCGGCCAGCCAGTAGCGCCACTCTTTCACGCGTCCGCTCCCTGTCTTGCGCCGGCATCGTCTCTCGCGCCGCCGTCATCGCCGTGGATGTTGAGCGCGCTTGCAATGAGCGCCCGCTCGGTGATCTCGGCCCCGACCAGCTCGCGCTTGACCGCGCCGTCATAGAGCACCAGCACGCGGTCGCAGCAGCCGATCAGTTCGTCATAGTCGGTCGAATAGAACAGGATCGCCGCCCCCGCATCCGCCAGCTTGCGCATCAGTTGATAGAGTTCCTGCTTGGTGCCGACGTCGATGCCGCGCGTCGGATCGTTGAGCAGGATGATCCGCGGCTGGCGCATCAGCCATTTGGCGATGACCACCTTCTGCTGGTTGCCCCCCGACAGCGCACCGACCGGAATGTCGAGGCCGGCCGTCTTGATCGCCAGCAGCCCGACCATGTCGTCGATCAGCCGCTGTTCGGCGGCGCGGTCGATGATGCCGGCCTTGGACAGCCGGTCTAGGGCGGCAAAGGAGAGGTTCTCGCGCACCGTCATCGGCAGCATCAGGCCTTCGGTCTTGCGGTCCTCCGGGATCAGCGCCATGCCGATGCGGTCGTCGCGCGCCGCTTGGGGGCTGGCGATCGAAACAGGCTTGCCGTCGATAAGGATCTGGCCGCCGAGGCCGCGCAGCACACCGAAAAAGGCAAGCAGCAATTCGCGCTGGCCCTGGCCGTCCAGGCCGCCAAGGCCGACGACCTCGCCTGCCCCGACGGTCAGCGAGACATTGTCCAGCCGGTCCGTCCAGGACAGCTTGCGCGCCTCCAGCACAGGAACGGCGGCGGCGGCAGCGCGCGCGGGTTTCGGCGGGAAAATATGGCTGTATTCGCGCCCGATCATCAGTTCGACGACTTCGTTGTCGCTCTTTGTGCCTGCCTTGTAGCTGGCGACATTGCGGCCGTTGCGAAACACCGTGCAGTGGTCGGCAAGCTCGGCGATCTCGTTCATGCGGTGCGAAATGTAAAGCAGCGCCAGCCCTTCCGAGCGCAATCGCTTGAGCACGCTGAATATCCTGGCGACGTCCGTCGCGGTCAGGGCCGAGGTCGCCTCGTCGAGGATCAGGATGCGCGGCTTCCTGGCCAATGCCTTGGCGATCTCGACCATCTGTCTTCTTGAAAGCGGAAGATCCTTGACCAGCGCCAATGGATGGATGTCGGCCGCACCTGCGCGTGCCAGCGCATCCTCGGCAATGCGGCGCTGCGCCTTGCGGTCGATCATGCCGAAACGCTTCGGCGGATCGGAGATGACGATGTTGTCGGCAACGCTGAGTTCGGGAACCAGCGACAGCTCCTGGAAGATGCAGACGATGCCGGACTTGTTTGCAGCAGCAGGCGAAGCGAACGTCACCTCGCTGCCGTTCAGCATCATGCGGCCTTCGTCGGGCGCGACGACGCCCGCCATGACCTTGATCAGCGTCGATTTGCCGGCGCCGTTTTCGCCGAGAATGGCGTGGATGCTACCGGACGAGACCGAAAGCTCGGCCTTTTCCAGCGCCCGCACACCACCATAGCGCTTGGATATGCCTTCCATCCGGAAGAGCGGAACCGCACCGTCCATCGGCCCTCCCGAGGCAGTTTGACTTCAAGGGATATCGAGTGGCCGGCGCCGCGGAGATCCCGCGGCGCCGGATATGCCGCCTATTGGTCAGCCCTATTGGTCAGCTTTGGTCTGGCCCATAATTTCCTGCGCGGTGAAATTGATGCCGCAGGTCGGGAAGGAATTGCCGACGAAGAAATTGTCGGACTGGTCGGGGAAGAAATCCTGACCGGCCTTGAAGTTCGGGTCCTCGACGATCGCCAGCGGCAGCTTCACCGCTTGCGGCACAACGTTGCCTTCGAGCGCGGCAATCGCCGTCTTGATGGCGACCGCGACCTGCGCCGGACCGGTGCCGGCCGATGAGCATTTCAGCCCGTCGCCGGCATGTGCCGCGCAGAACTTGCGGAAACCGTTCTCGGTCTCGCCGCCGAACGGCACGAAAGCATGCTTGGCATCGATCATCGCCTGCACGATGCCGGTGTCGCCGCCTTGCCCGGTGATGCCGTCGAACGGGCCGTTGGTGGCAATGGCGTCGGCCGTGGCTTTCTGCGCCACGCCGTCGTCCCATTTGCCGACCACCTCGGTGACGTCCCATTTCTTGCCGGAGGCATCGAGCGCTTCATGGATGCCGTTGTGACGGTCGGTGTCCACGGAAGTTCCGGCAACGCCGCGCACTTCGAGCACCTTGCCGCCATTCGGCACATGGCCGACCAGCCATTTGCCCCACAATTCGCCAAGGCCCTTCTGGTCGACATTGACGTTGATGGCGTCCTTGGTATCGAGAATATTGTCGAAGGCGACGAGGATGACGCCAGCTTCCTTGGCGCGCTTGATGACCGGCCCGAAAGCGGTCGGGTTCTGGGCGTTGACGACGATCGCGTCATAGCCGGAATCGATGAAGTTGTTGATCGCCGAAATCTGAGCCGGCACGTCCTCGCCGGTCGAGACGACCTTGAATTCCTTCAGTTTAGCGGCGACCTCCGGCTGGGCCGCATAGGCCTTGGCGGTCTGCACCATCTGGATGCGCCAGGTGTTGGCGATATAGCCATTGGCGAGCGCGATGCGGTATGGGCCGTCTTTCTTGGGGAACTTGAAGAACTGCGTATCGGCCGCCCAGGGCGCAAAGCAATCCGGCTCAGCCGACGGGCCCTTGACAACTTCCGGGTCGGCCATGGCCGACGAACTCAGCATGACGAATGCAGTGGCGGCAACGATGCCACCAACAAGTGACTTGATCATCGATATTCCTCCCAGTTGTAGTTTTGTTTGCTGCTGCTTGTTTATTTGATGCTGTTTGTCGTGGTGTGTTTCCACGCCTGCCGAAGGCCCTCCAGCCTGGCCGGCGCCACGTCTCAAGGGCCGAAGCCGGCCCGATCCCCTCCCCCTCGCCGCTTCACAGGCGAGAAACGAAACTAGCATATTATACATAATAAACAAGCATGAGCTGTTGCTTATGTATAATAAACAGGGGCGGCCTTTCATCAAAACGTCTGCCCGACGAAAATGGTAGCGCTACCATGACGTTGTGTAAAGCACCATTTGCTGAGGCCGGCCAAAGCGTGTTCAGCGTGCGGTGCTCTCGCGGGGCTTGAGTTCGAAACCAAGATCGACGACCCGCTGCTCAGGCCTTCGTCCTGCGATCGCCGCCAGCGCCATGGCGACAGACCGACGGCCGATTTCATAGCGAGGGGTGCGGATACTGGTGAGCGGCGGGAACGCCGCCTGCATCATTTCGAGGTCGTTGAAGCCGACAATGCCGATTGTTTTCGGCACGTTGAGCGCGGCGCTATGGCATTCGAACAAAACGCCGAGCGCGATGTCGTCATTGTTGCAGAAGACGCCGTCGAGCGCCGGCATCTTGGCCAGCGCATCGCGAAGCAGCTCGCGGCCGAGCGTCACGCTGGACAGTAGCGGCGTGGTGGTGACCAGCCGCGGGTCGAACAGGCCGGCCTTCTCCATTGCCGCGCGATAGCCGGCAAGCCGCCGCTGCGAGCGCGGGTCCATGCGTGCGCCGATGAAGCCGATCCGCCGGTAGCCCGCCTCGATCAGATGCTCGGTCGCGGTGCGGCCGCCGTCGAAATGCGAGAAGCCGACCAGCATGTCGACCGGATCGGGCCCGGTCTCCATCACCTGCACCACCGGGCAGCCCGCGCTCTCCAGCAGCTTTCGCGAGGTCGGCGTCTGGTCGATGCCGGCCACGATCAGCGCCGCCGGGCGCTGCGGTGCGAACACCTGCAGCAGGCGCTCCTCCTCGAGGCCGGAATAATGGGTGTTGCCGAGCTGGACGCGGAACGGGCCGTCCGACAGGCTGTCATAGATGCCGCGCACCACTTCTGCGAAGACGTTGTTGGTCAGCGACGGCACCAGCACGCCGAACACATCGGCGCGCGCCGAGGCCAGCGCCCGTGCATTGGGATCCGGGACATAACCGAGTTCGTCGACGGCGGCCTGGATCTGGCGCCGCAGATCTTGGCTGACGCGTTCCGGTTCGCGCAGCGCCCGCGACACGGTGATGGCGCCGACGCCGGCCTTGCGCGCCACATCTGATAGGGTCGGGCGGCCGCCCCCACGACGCGAGCGCGGCTTGGTCATGGACATCCTCCACGTGCCGGGCCCCGGCCGCTGCGCCCTTGCGAAACCATGTCCAGCTTTTCCACTGCCACCATGCCAACCGGCTGCTGCCGCACCCACTCGCCTGCTGGCGTCGCGCAGCCAATCGCCCTTGTCAAGCAACAGGGCAATCCTGCCTTCCTAAGCCATCAGGGCAGCACTGCGTTTTGCTTTCCACAGCAGCAGCCCGATGGCCACTATGTTCAGCAAGTTCCACGCGATCCCGTTGAGGAACGCGGCGGCGTAAGAGCCAGTCAGGTCGTAGATCCAGCCCGACATCCAGCCACCGATCGCCATGCCGAAGATGGTCGCCATCATGACGATGCCGATACGCTGGCCGGCCTCCTTGGCGGGCAGGTATTCGCGCACGATGATGGCATAGCAAGGCACGATGCCGCCTTGCGACAGGCCGAACACCAGCGACACCACATAGAGCGAGGCAAGCCCGTCGAACGGGATGTAAAACAAAAGCGACAGGCATTGCAGCACGGAACCGATAAGCAGGGTTTTCACGCCGCCGATGCGGTCGGCGACAAAGCCGGAGGCAAGCCGGCTGACGACGCCCGCCGCCATCATGATCGACAGCATGTCGGCGCCATGCGCAATGCCGTAGCCAAGATCCATGCAATAGGCGACGATGTGCACCTGCGGCATCGACATCGCCACGCAGCAGCCGAGACCGGCAACGATCAGCAGCACCTGTAACGCCGCCGGCGACAGCGAAATCGACTGCACTGGCCGGCTTCCGGGCGAACCGGCGGCAGCCGCCGTCGGAGCAGCGCGCCGCAACAACAGCACCAGTGGCACCATGGTGACCAGGCAGAAGACACCGATGCCGGCATAGGTGAAGCGCCAGCCTTCCGCCTTGATCAGTGTCGGCATGATGGTTGGCCAGAGCGCTCCGGCGAGATAGTTGCCAGCAGCCGCCGCCGTGACGGCGACGCCGCGCCGATGGTTGAACCAGTGCGAGATGTCGGCGATCAGCGGCCCGAAGATCACCGATGTGCCGACACCAATCAGCACGCCCTGGGCAAGGGTGAATTGCAGGATAGAGGTCGACAGCGCGGCGAGCAGCAGGCCGGCGGCGAGAGCCACCGAGGATAGCAGTGCCGGGATCCAATACCCCATGCGATCGACCGCGCGGCCAACCAGCACATTGCCGGCGGCGAAGCCGACCATGGTTGCGGTGTAGGGCATCGATGCCGCGGCGCGGTCAACGCCGAACTCGGCCTGCACGGCCGGCAGCACGACGACGACGGCCCACATGCCGACTGCACCGATCGTCGCCAGCAGCATGGAGATGGCAAGCCGCATCCAGGCGTAGCTGCTGTCGATGCCGGGGCTATCCGCCTGATTGGCGACGATCGGGGTCAAGGCGTTTCCTGTCTACGGTCCTGGGAAGTCGACCGTTGTGTCGCCACTATCGGCGCATTCACCGCGACGGGCAGCGCCACAGGGCCATGATCCGTGGCTCCAGCGGCCCGGCGACTTTCTCGGGAACCGGCGGCGGCCTGCCCGAGTTTTTGCGACAGGAAGGAGTTTGTCATGACCGCGAAAAAGAAATGGTCGGCCGAGGTGACCGAGCACAGCGATGCGATGGACCTCGAGGACCACATCTTCGAAGCCGACGACGCCAGGAAGATCGCGGCCTCGCTCAAGCGCTCGGCCGAGCACAGCGACCGCCGCAAGGCCGAGCCGTTTCAGTCGGCCATGTCGATGCTGAATTTCTACATCAACCGCGCCGGCAAGAACCTGCCGCAGGCGCGCCGGAAAGTGCTCGAGGACGCCAAGGACGAACTGCGCGCGGCCTTCGGAAGGCCGCAGCAGGATTAATGCATGTCGCTCAAAAGTGGCGCCGGTTTTGAGACAACGACATGCAAAGACCTAAGCGCGTCGACTTAGTCCGTTCAAACGGGACGCGCTTTAGCGCTCCCGATTGGCTCTACCAAATTCACCTCAACTGGACCTAGTGACAGGTCCTCTTTCCCCTCAGTTTGCCGGCCTCGGCTTTGTGTTTCCCCGAGCCCTTTGAAGTAGCGGCATGACGGTCAAGATCGGCATCAATCCCATCACCTGGAGCAATGACGATGTTCCCGCACTCGGCGGCGATACGCCGCTCGCGACATGCCTGTCGGAAACCAGGCAGGCCGGCTATCGCGGCACCGAACTCGGCGGCAAATTCCCCAGGCGAAGCGACGAGCTTGGACCGATCCTGTCTTCTTACGGACTGGAGCTCGTCTCCGGCTGGTATGACGGCCGCATTCTGGACCGCACGGTCGACGAGGAATTCGCCGCCCTCACCTCGCATCTGACCCTGCTGCGCGACCTCGGCGCCAAGGTCGTCGTCTATGCCGACACCTCGCGCGGCCGTCATGACGGCATTTTCGCGCCGATCTCACAGCGTCCGCGCCTCGCTGACGGCGAATGGACCGCCTATGGCGAGAAGCTGACCGAACTCGCCGACCGCATGGCTGCCTTCGGCGTCGGCATGGCTTTCCATCACCATATGGGCACCATCGTCGAGAGCGATGACGAGGTCGACAGGCTGATAGCCGCAACCGGCAAGAGCGTCGGCCTGCTGTTCGATACCGGCCATTGTCTGTTCTCAGGCGGCGACCCGGCCTCCCTCCTGAACCGGCATCTCGACCGCATCGTGCATTT
Source organism: Mesorhizobium sp. M0862 (assembly GCF_040319795.1). Lineage (NCBI taxonomy): Bacteria > Pseudomonadati > Pseudomonadota > Alphaproteobacteria > Hyphomicrobiales > Phyllobacteriaceae > Mesorhizobium > Mesorhizobium sp. M0862. The sequence goes on along the minus strand of NZ_JAMYOJ010000004.1, from coordinate 364,466 downwards.
CCATTGCAAGGACGTCCGCGCGGCCGTGCTGGAGAAGGCACGGCGCGAGGACATGAGTTTCATGGCGGCAGTGATGGAAGGAATCTTCACTGTGCCCGGCGACGGTTCCGTCGATTTCCTGTCGCTGTTGAAGCCGCTGGCCAAGCGCGGCTTCGAAGGCTGGATCGTCGTCGAGGCCGAGCAGGATCCGGCCAAGGCACACCCCTTGACCTATGCCACGAAAGGTTACGCTTCGCTTCTCAAATCGGCCTGCGCGGCCGGGTTCGACGTCGCGATACGAGACTTGGCCTAACCACCGCCGGGGGGCTGGTGGTTGGGCCGGTTGGGCGCGCGCCTCGGTAGGGGTAGCGACGCGAAAGCGCCCGGCGATCCGCGCCGCCGCCCTCCCTTGGCGGCGCGGATCGCACAGTTCTTGGCATCGAAATTTTTGCCCCCGAGTTGCCGGCCCGGCGTTTCAAGCTTGAGGCTGGCGACGAGGCATGCCTTGATGCGGATGGAGGAGCGACATGGCATTCGAGGCGGCACTCGGCATGGAACGGCTTTGCACCATCCGTGAGATCGCCGAGAAGGCGGAACTCGGCGCGGCAACCGTTCACCGCGCGCTGAAGAACAGCCGTGAGGTCCGTCCCGCAACCAGACGGCTGGTGCTCGAGACCGTTTGCCTGCTTAACGAAGAAAAGATCGCGCGCGCAGCCAGGCTCGTCGGAGACTAGCTTGGCCGACCACATGCGCCTTTCCCTCGACATCATGTCGGTCGACCGCGGCTCGGACGAACCGATGCACCGACAGATCTATGGCGCCCTGCGGCGCTTCATCCTCGACGGCCAGATCCAGCAGAACACGCTGCTACCATCGACACGCTCGCTGGCCGAGGATCTCAAGGTCGGCCGAAACACGGTGATCGCCGCCTACGACCAGCTGCTCGCCGAAGGGTTTATAGAGGCGCGCGCCGGGTCCGGCACCTGGGTGGCGCCGATCCAGCAGAAACGCCCGCCGGCCGCGCTGCGCGCCGGGCTTGCCGCTCCGCAAAAGCTCTCGCGGCGCGGTCAGACCATCGTCAACGGCCCGCAGCCGCCGCGCAATGCCGGTGTCATCAACTTCCATCCCGGCGTGCCGGAAACCGCCTCCTTCCCCTTCACCATCTGGTCCAGCCTTCTGGTGCGCAATGCGCGCAGCCGCGACGAGAACTTGCTCGGCTATATCTCCTTTGCCGGCCATCCCGGTCTGCGCCAGGCCATTGCGTCGACCATCAGCCTGTCGCGCGGCATCAACTGCACCGCCGACCAGGTCATCATCGTCACCGGCGCGCAGGCGGCACTCGACCTCGCTTCGCGCGTGCTGATGGACGAAGGCGATCATGTCTGGATGGAGGAGCCCGGCTATCTCGGCGCCAAGAGCGCCTTTCTCGCCAGCGGCGCGCAGCTTGCGCCCTTGAAGGTCGATCGCCTTGGATGGCATCTCGCAGACCCAGAGCTGCCGCCGCCGCGCCTCATCTATGTGACGCCATCCTGCCAGTGGCCGTTCGGCACCATCATGCGCATCGAGGAACGACTGCAGCTGCTTGACATCGCGGAACGCCACGGCGCCTGGATCGTCGAGGACGATTATGACGGCGAATATCGTTATCGCGGCCGGCCGGTGCCGGCGCTGCGCGGCCTCGATCATGCCGACCGCGTCGTCTATATTGGTTCCTTCGGCAAGACGCTGATCCCGGCGCTGCGCATCGGCTATCTCATCGTACCCCGCGAACTGTCCGTGCCCTTCGACCGTGCCGTCTCGATCACCGGCCAGTTCGCGCCGCTGATCCTGCAGGCGACGGTCAACGACTTCATCACGCAAGGCTATTTCGCCACACATCTGAAACGCATGCGCCGCCTTTATGCGCGCCGGCAAGCCAATTTCGTCAAGCTGTGCCAGGAGCATCTGGCCGAATGGCTGACAGTGACCGAGAACGATTCCGGCATGCAACTGCTGGCCAGTTTTGTCCGACCCTACAAGGACAGTGACGTCGTCGCCGCTGCCGTCAAGGAGGGCCTCGACGTGCAGGGCATCTCGATCAACTACCATTCGAGCGAGCCGGAACACGGCCTGCTGCTCGGCTATGCCGCGATGGACGAACGCCAGATCCTGCGCGCGGTGCTGGCGTTGCGCGCTGCCTTCATGCGGCTGGACCGGCAATAGGCCGATCCAGCGCTGAGCGCTTCAATTCACACTATCGAATTTCTGCAGATCGACGGGCGCTGCCTTGCGCACCTCGACATCGTCCAGCGAGGCATTCTCCAGCGCCACACGGGCCGCCGCATCGATGTTATGGATCATGTCGTCGATGTCGGCGTCGCCATGCGCCGGATTCATCGCGATCATCACCGTGCGGTTGAGGATGTCGAGAGAACCCTTGCCGAGGTCGTCGGCATAGGTCAGCCGCAGGCCCTTGTTTTCCGGCAGCGTGTACGGATTGAGCGCCGGATGATGCGCGCCCTCATGCATCAGCACCTGGTCCCACTGGGTGAAATTGTGGCGGCCGGTCTGGCCGGCAATGACGCTCGGAATGGTCTTCGAAAAAGTCTGCGCCGCCTGTTCGCTGGGCAGCAGATACATTGCCTGTGCCGCGCAATCGTCGTCGGGGCTGTTCATCGGCGACGGCGTCAGGCCGAGATTGCCGAGATGGCGCGTGCCGGCCAGCACCTTCTTCTTCTCCGCCCGCATCGCCTCGATGATGCCGTCCAGACGGTCGAGCTGGACATTGAGCATCGCGCCCATCAATTCCGAGGCGCGCGCGCCGATGCCGGCGAACGGCTTGATGCTGTCGCTGCGGCCCTGCCAGTAGAAGTGGCAGGGGTCGATGGCGCAGCGCGCGCGCTCGGCCACTTTCGGATCGCTGGTGGCGATGCCGCCGCCCTCGCCCGACGTGATGTTCTTGAAGTAGTTGAAGGAGTAGGCGCCGGCATGGCCGATGGAGCCGAGCTTCCTGCCCTCATAGCCGCCGCCAATGCCCTGGCAGACATCTTCCAGCACGAGCAGACCGCGTTTTTTAGCGATGTCCATGATGGCGTTCATGTTGCAGGCCGCACCCCACATATGTACCGGGATGACCGCCTTGGTGCGCGGGCCGATGGCGTCGCGCAGAGCGGCCGGGTCGATGGTCAGGCTCTCGTCGATATCGACAATGACCGGAATGGCGCCGACCGACAGCACTGCTGTGGCGGTCGCCATATAGGTGTGCGCCGGCACCAGCACCTCATCGCCCGGGCCGATGCCGAGGCCGATCAGGCCGGCGGCGAGCCCATAGGTGCCGCTGGCGGCAAGCGCGAAATGCTCGACGCCGAGATGCCTTGCATAGCGCGCCTCGAAGCGGTTGCACTCGCTGTTCTTGCCATAGCGAAACAGCGCACCCGAGCGGATCACCCTGGCAATGGCTTCGATCTCTTCTTCGCCGGCAGTGTACATGGCAAGTCTCCCACATCGCTGATGGTATGAAAGCAGTACGCCTGCGGCCGCCGTTTGAAAGAACCACTCCGCTGCGATCTGACCAAGCCATCCTGCTCACGTCGGAGCGGCGTTTAGCGCCGACTGTGGGCATAGCGAATGAAATCGGCATTCCAGAACGCAGGCCCGCGGAAAAATCGTACCCATCCGAATTCGTCGAAGTGGCCCTGTCGGAAAGCCCGCATTGGGCGTTCCATCGCGTCCAGTTGGGCAAACGGTCGGTTCCATGCAGCACGGGACACACTTTGGAAGACCCTCGAAACCGGCGTGCCGGCAAGATGGTGGCCCGCAAGATGGTGGCCGGCAAGATGGTGGCCGGCAAAACGGTGGCCGTCCATGACGCGACAGCTCGTCCTGCATGAAGACGATGTCGGCATGTGCCATGGCGCCAACAGCGCCTTCCTCGAACTGACCGCATTGGGCGCCTGCAGCTCCGGCGCCGTGATGGTGCCGTGCCCATGGTTCCCTGAGATGGCCGAAGCGGCAGCCGCCAATCCGCGGCTCGATCTCGGCGTCCACCTGACGCTGAACAGCGAAAAGCAGCACTACAAATGGCGGCCGCTGACGTCGCCGTCGCGCGCGGCCGGCCTGACGGACGAGTTCGGCTATTTCTGGCCCGATGTCGCGACCACCCGCCGCAAGGCAGCACCGCAAGCGGTGGAAACCGAGCTTCGCGCCCAGATCGACACCGCCTACCGCGCCGGCATCGACGTCACTCATCTTGATGCCCATATGGGGGCAGCGCTGTCGCCCGAGTTTTGCGACGTCTACATCAAGCTCGGCCTGGAATATCGGCTGCCGGTGCTGTTGACCAAAACGCTGTCGGCCTATTCGCCCAACGACAATCTCGTCGGCGTCACCGAAGCGGCGTTCCAGCGCGGCGTCACTGAAGCCCGCGCTAAGGGCTTTGTCATCTTCGACGCCGCCATTCAGACGACCTGGGGCCGTCCACGCTCCAAGCCGATAGAGCCCGCCTACAAGGCATTGGTCGAAGGGGTGCGCGAAGGCCTGACCTTCTTTTGCCTGCACTTCAACGCGCCGGGCGAGCTCGAACTGATCGAGCCGCGCTCCGCCTATGTCCGCACCGAGGAATATGAACTCTTCCGGGACCAGGGTTTTCGCGACTGGCTCGGCGTGCAGGACATCGACATCATCGGCATGAAGCCGCTGCGCGAGGAGCTTCGTGCACGGCTCGGGGCATCGACATCGGCAAAGGCCCGCAAAGCGGCCACCCGGGCAGCACCGTAAGCCGATCCGGTCGGCCGAGGCGCAAAGAGGGAATTGGAACTGCAACGACAATGGGAGAATGACATGAAGACTGTTCTGAAACTGGCGCTCGGCGCGCTTGTCTCGATGAGTATGCTGGCGGATGTCGTGCAAGCCGCGGGCCTGAAGGACCCGAAGGATGTCCGCATCACCTTCGTGGTGCATGGCTCGGCCTCCGATCCCTACTGGTCGGTGGTCAAGCGCGGCGTCGACGATGCGGCGGCGCTCACCGGCGCCAAGGTCGAATATTATGCGCCGCAAGTGTTCGACGTGGTCGAGCAGGCCCGCCTGCTCGACGCGGCCATCGCCACCAATCCAGACGGCATCGCCGTCTCCATTGCCGACGCCAATGCGCTTGGTAAATCGGTCAAGGCCGGACTTGCCGCCAACATTCCGATGGTCGTTCTGGATTCCGGCGAGAAGGAAGGCGCCGAACTCGGCACCTCTCTCTACGTCGGCACAGTCTCCGAATATGATTCCGGCAAGAAGGCCGGCGAGCGGCTGGCCAAGGAAGGCACGCTCAAAGTCGTCTGCATCAACCACGAGGTCGGCAATGTCAGCCTCGACCAGCGCTGCCAGGGGTTGAATGACGGGCTGAAGCCGTCAGGCGGCGGCACCGAGGTGCTTACCGTGTCGCCCGATCCGGCCGACATCCAGCGCCGCACCGAGGCCTATCTGTCGGCGCATCCCGACACCCAGGCGGTGTTTGCGCTCGGCGCCACCGCCGCCAATCCGCTGATCCCGTTCTTCCGGCAGAAGGAACTGTTCGGCAAGATCAAGCTCTACACCTTCGACATCAGCCCCGAAGTCCTGGATTCCGTCGTCGCCGGCGAAATGGGCTTCGGCATGGACGCCCAGCAATATCTGATGGGATACCTGCCGGTGATCTATCTGGTCGAGCATGCCACACATGGCTTCTGGCCGCAGAACAACGCCTACACCGGGCCGCTGTTCATCGACTCGCCCGACAAGGCCAAGGCGATCCTGGCGCTCGCCAAGGACGGCATCCGCTAAGGCAAGACCAAAACGGATCGGGGAGCCGCCATGCGCTCCCCGTCTCTGGTCGAGATTGCGAAGTGAGCGATTGGGGAGCCTAATGGCTGTTGTGGAAGACAACGCGATACCTCCAGAAGCGCCGGCCCCCGGGGTACTGGGCAAGGACCGTTTCGGCATGACGTCGAAACGGGCTGCCGGCACTGACGAGCGGCTGGCCAGCACCGGCCGGCTGACGCAATGGCTGCGCCGGCCCGAAGCCGGTGCCGCCGGCGGCCTCATCGCCACCGTCATCATCTTCGCCCTGCTGCCGGGTGCGTCGAACCTCTATTCGCTACAGGGGTCGATGACCTTCCTGACGCTGGCAGCCGAACTCGGCATCATCGCCACGGCCGCAGCCCTTCTCATCATCGCCGGCGAGTTCGATCTCTCCGTCGGCTCGATGGTCGGCTTCGCCGGCGTCGTCATCGGCCTGACCGTCAAATACTGGGGCTTGCCGCTGTGGGGCGGCATCGCCTGCGCCTTCGCTGTCGCCATCCTCACCGGCTACGTCAACGGCCTGATCGTGGTGAAGACCCGCCTGCCCTCCTTCATCGTGACGCTGGCGTCGCTCTACATCCTGCGCGGCCTGTCGATCGGCATCACCCGCGCCGTCACCGGCCGCACGCAGATCCCCTACATCCTCGACGGCGCGCCGGACCCGGCAACCGCGGGCCTGTTCAACGGCCATCTCCTGACCGGCTTCTTCCAATGGATGGGCACGCAAGGTTGGATCGCCACCCGCACCGACGGCATTCCCTTCGTCGTCGGCATTCCGATGTCGATCGTCTGGTGGCTCGGACTGACAGCGCTTGCCGGCTATGTCTTGACCCAGACCAAATACGGCAACTGGATCTTCGCCACCGGCGGCGACCTCAATGCCGCCCGCAATGTCGGCGTGCCGGTCGACCGGGTTAAGATCGCGCTGTTCATCTACACCGCCTGTGCCGCGACCTTGCTTGCCACCATCCAGGTGATGGAGGCCGGCTCCGCCGACACCACGCGCGGCCTGCTCAAGGAATTCGAGGCGATCATCGCCGCGGTCATCGGCGGCGTGCTGCTGACCGGCGGCTATGGCACCGTCTATGGCGTGCTGTTCGGCGCGCTGATCTTCGGCCTGGTGCAGATGGGCATCTTCTACACCGGCATCGACACCGACTGGTTCAAGGTCTTCCTCGGCATCGTCATTTTGATGGCCGTGCTGGTCAACAACTACATCCGCCTCAAGGCGCTCGGACGCGGAGGTGGCAAATGACCTACCCGAACCCGTCCCCGGCCATCCAGCCAGCCATGGAATTGCGTGGTGTGTCGGTCAATTTCGGCTCGGTGCGCGCGCTCCAGGATATCGACATCAAGGTCTATCCCGGCGAGGTGCACTGCTTGCTGGGCGACAACGGCGCCGGCAAGTCGACGCTGATCAAGGTTCTGTCGGGCGTGCACCGGCCGACCAAGGGCGAGATTTTCGTCGACGGCAAGCCCGTCACCTTCCGCAGCCCGCGCGACGCGCAGGACCTCGGCGTCGCGACGGTCTTCCAGGACCTCGGCATGATCTCGCTGATGTCGATCACCCGCAACTTCTTCCTCGGCCGCGAGCCGACGAGAAGTCGCCTGCCCTTCTCGCGCTTCGACAAGGAGCGCGCCAACACAATTGCCCGTCAGGCGATGGCCGATATCGGCATCGACGTGCGCGACCCGACACAGGCAGTCGGCACGCTGTCGGGCGGCGAGCGCCAATCGGTGGCGATCGCGCGCGCGGTCCACTTCGGCGCCAAGGTGCTGATCCTCGACGAGCCGACCTCGGCGCTCGGCGTGCATCAGGCGGCGATGGTGCTGAAATTCATCATCGAGGCGCGCATGCGCGGCCTGGCGGTGATCTTCATCAGCCACAACATCCACCACGCCTACCCTGTCGGTGACACTTTCACGCTGCTAAACCGCGGCCGCAATCGCGGCACATACGCCAAGTCCGAGATCTCGCGCGACGAGGTGATTTCGATCATGTCGGGCGGCGAGGATTTGAAGGCGGTGGAAGCTGAGATTGCCGGGCTGTTGGCGCAGATCGGCAATCGGCCGGCCGCCGCACCCTGAGCCTGGAACACTTTTGCAGAGAGTAATAAAAGCATGAGCAGGATACGCATCGGCGTTATCGGCGCCGGCATGATTTCGCAGGTCGAGCATATACCAAACCTGCTGCAGCTCGGCGACCTGTTCGAACTGGTCGGCGTTGCCGACCCGTCAAGGATTTCGCGGGAATATGTCAGCGAAGTTCACGGCATCGCCAATTTCGAAACGCCGGAGCAACTGTTCGGCCAGAAGCTCGACGCCGTCGTCATCGGCTCGCCCGACCCGCTTCATTACGAGCAGGTGCTGGCCGCCCTTGGGTGCGGCCTGCATGTCTTCTGCGAAAAGCCGCTCTGCTATTCCCCGGCGGAAATCGCCGAGATCATCGCCGCGCGCGACAAGGCCGGCAAGGTCATGCAGGTCGGCTATATGAAGCGCTTCGATCCGAGCTACCGGCTGGCGCTGGCCTCGCTGCCCGGCACGGCAAAGACGCTGCGGTCCGTCTCCGTCGAGGTCAACGATCCCGATGCCTGGCCGTTCATCGCCCACCAGCGCTACAAGCGCGGCAACGACATTCCCGAGGAGCTGATTGCCGCAGCTCAAAGCAAGCAGAAACAACAGGTCGAGCGCGCGCTCGGCCAGCCAATAACCGATCTGGCTTTCCGTGGATTTACCGGCGCTTACAGCTCCGCCTTGATTCACGATGTGAATGCCGTGCACGGCCTGCTCGACGCGCTCAGCGTGCCGGATGGCGAGGTCGTCGGCGCGCAGATCTTCGCCAATGGCGATGGCGGCCAGGGCGCGGTAAAACTGCTCGACGGCCAGGCGCTGTGGACGATGACGCATCTCACCGTGCCGAAGCTCGCCGACTACAAGGAACGCATCACGCTCTTCTTCGACGATGCCAGCCTTGAGCTCGAATTCCCCTCGCCCTGGCTCAACCATCACCCGACCCGGCTGACTGTGAAGACCTCGGACGGCCACACACTGTCGGCGAAGGATCTGCGCGCCGGCTACGGCAAAGCCTTCATCGAGGAACTGCGCGGCTTCTGGGGTGCGATCGTCAATGGCGACGAGGTGATCAACCGCCCCGAGCACGCCGCGCGCGACCAGGCGCTGCTGATCGCGCTGACCAAGCAGCACCTGGCCACTTCGCAGGCCGGCTGAGCGCTCGCAGGATGTGTTGAGATTCAGGTCAGGCCGCGCCGAAAACATTGGGTTTCGAGAACCGGAGCGGAGCGTACTTAAGTACGTGAAGCGCGAAAGCCGGCGTTTGCAGGCCGGCCTCACCTGAATATCAGCACATCCTACCGGGTGTTGATGACGCCGTCGGTATTGGCGAGCAGCTTGCGCACCGCGTTGCGGGCCGCATCCGGCCGCTGCAGGCGGATGGCCTTCTCGATCGCCTCGTGCAGTTGCTGTGCATGCTGCAGATCGTCGAGTTCGCGCGTCGTATAGGTGAACAGATGATCGAAGGCGGATTCGATCAGCACGCCGAGCGGCACCAGCAGATCGTTGCCGGAGGCGCGCAGGATGGCGAGATGAAAGCGCGTGTCGGCGCGCGTGCGCTCCTGCAGGCTCGACGCCTCGCCCATCTCGCGGCAGGCCTGGCTGATCTCGGCCATCTGCTCCTCGGTGCGTCGCATGGCGGCGAAGGCAGTCGCTTCCGGCTCGATGATGTGGCGGAATTCCTGCACCGCCTTCAGGAACACCTCACGGTCGGGCGCGGTCGCGTACCAGGCGAGCACATCGCGATCGAGCAGGTTCCAGCGCTCCCTGGGCTCCACCCAGCTGCCGATTTTAGGGCGTGATGCCAGAAGGCTTTTGGCCATCAGCATCTTGATCGCCTCACGCACCGCCGAGCGGCTGACGTTGAAGGTTTCAGACCATTTGGCTTCATTGGGCAGGATGGTGCCCGGCGGATAGTCGCCGCGCACAATCCGAAGCCCGATTTCGCTGGCCAGTGACGCATGCACGCTGGTGCCGGGCATCCGGGCCGCGTCAGCCCGGCGAAGGGTCGCCGGGCGCTCTGCGGATGCCGCCTTTTCAGGCATCTTTCCCTTGTTCGGCTTTCCGTCCCTCATGCCTCCACAAAGTCCGGATTTCGGAAGCTGTCAAGCAAAGGGCGGGGCGTTGACGGCAAAGGCTGCGGCTGTGCACAGATCAGGTCGCAACCTTGCCCCCGGCCGGCCTATTTGACGTATTTGCGCCAGCTGTGCTCGGGACGGAAGCCAAGCATGTCCCTGGCTTTGCGGTTGGAAAGCAGCGTCTCGTGTTCGTCGAGCTCCGCCTTGACCGGCACGTCGGGGTAAAACCGCTTCAAAAGTTCCGCTGTCGGCAGGTCGGACGAGGTATCGTCATTGGCCGCGTTGAACACCTGGAAGCCGAGCCCGTCCGTTTCAACGGCGCGCAGCGTGATCTGGCCGAGATCGCGCGCGTCGACATAGCTCCAGGCGATGCGCTTGCGAAAGCCCGGATCGGCAAACCACTTCGGAAACAGCGAATATTCGTGCGGCTCGATGACGTTGCCGATGCGCAAGGCATAGATATCGGTGCCGTTGCGCTGCGCAAAGGCGCGCGCCGTGTGCTCGTTGACGACCTTGGACAGAGCATAGCTGTCCATCGGATCGACGTCGTATTCTTCATCGAGGGGAAAATATTTGGGGTCGCGCGGTTCGTTGGCGAACACCACGCCATAGGTGGTCTCGCTGGACGCGATCACCACCTTGGGGATGCCGAGTTTCACCGCCGCCTCGATGACGTTGTAGGTGCCCATCGCATTGATGCGGAACACCTCATTGTCGGTCGTGATCATGATGCGCGGTATGGCGGCGAAATGCACCACGGCATCGACCGGCTGCGGGCGCAGCGACGGGTCGAATTCGTGCAGACCCATATAGCTCGACAGCGCGTTGAACACCTGGCCGCTGTCGGTGATGTCGGTGATCAGCGTGCGTACCTTGGGATTGTCGAGCGGCTTGGTGTCGATGTTGAGCACCTGGCAGCCCTGTTCGATCAGATATTGCACGACATGGCGACCGGCCTTGCCGCTGCCGCCGGTGAACATGATCCGCTTCGTCATTTTCGTCTCCAATGCCTAGGATTTCTGTGTATTGTCAGACAATATGGCATTCTGCAACCACCCTCGCCCGCAAGACGGCGGCGCCCAATATCAATCATCGCAACAGGACTTCAAGACATGACCACGACCGCCGCGAGCGAAAAGATCGGCTTTATCGGCCTTGGCCTGATGGGGCACGGCATTGCCAAGAACATCGTCGACAAGGGCTATGGCCTGACCTTCCTCGGCCGCAAGAACCGCAAGCCGGCGGAAGACTTGGCTGGCCGCGGTGCGAAGGAAGTGGCCACCTCGCGTGAGGTGGCAGCGGCATCCGATATCGTCTTCATCTGCGTCACCGGCTCGCGCGAGGTCGAAGCCATCATCCGTGGCCCCGGCGGCCTCAAGGAGGGCCTGAAAAGAGGCTCGGTTGTCGTCGATTGCTCGACCGCCGATCCGGTCTCGACCGTGGCGCTGGCGGCGGAACTGAAGGAGATCGGCGTCGACTTCGTCGATGCACCGCTCAGCCGCACGCCGAAGGAAGCCTGGGAAGGCACGCTCGACGCCATGGTCGGCGCGCCCGACGCGCTGTTTGCCCGTGTGAAGCCGGTCATCGAAACCTGGGCCGGCCGCATCGTCCATATTGGCGATACAGGTGACGGCCACCGCATGAAGCTGCTCAACAACTTCATCTCGCTGGGCTATGCCGCGATCTATTCCGAGGCGCTGGCGCTGGCCGAAAAGGTCGGCATCTCGCCACCGCGTTTCGACAGCGTCATCCGCAACGGCCGCATGGATTGCGGCTTCTACCAGACCTTCATGCGCTGGACGCTGGAGGGCGACCGCGACGCGCATAAATTCACCATCGCCAACGCCTTCAAGGACCTGACCTATCTGGAATCGATGGCGGGTGCGGCCGGCATCGCCAACCCGCTCGGCAACGCCACCAAGAACTCCTTCGCCGGTGCCTATGCCACTGGCCCGGCCGAGCAATTCGTGCCGATGCTGGCGACATATATCGGCAAGGTCAACGGCGTCGACCTGATGCCCAGCAAGGACGGCAAGAAGCAGACGATTTGAAGGCGGCGAAAAGCCTGTGTCAGCGCCTCGACCGGCCGATAACATCGTCGGTGTTGGCGAGCAGTTTGTGCACCGCATTGCGCGCGGCCGCAGGACGCTGCAGGCGGATGTTCTTCTCGATCGCCTCATGCAGCGCCTGCGCCCGCCGCTGATCGCTGGTCTCGCGTGTGACGAAGACAAAGAGATGATCGAGCGCCGACTCGATCAGAACGCCAAGCGGCACCAGCAGATCGTTGCCCGAGGCGCGCAATATGGCGAGGTGAAAACGCGTATCGGCGCGGATACGCTCCTGCAGGTTCAAAGCCTCGCCCATCTCACGACAGGCCTGGCTGATCTCGTCCATCTGCTCGTCGCTGCGCCGCGTGGCGGCAAAGGCCGACGCTTCCGGCTCGATGATGTGACGGAACTCCTGCACCGTGCGCAGGAAGGCCTCCCGGTCCGGCCCGGTCGCGTACCAGGCCAGCACATCGCGGTCGAGCAGGTTCCAGCGTTCCCTGGGCTCGACCCAGCTGCCGATCTTGGGCCGTGAAGCCAGCAGGCTTTTGGCCATCAGCATCTTGATGGCTTCGCGCACCGCCGAACGACTGACATCGAAGGTCTCGGCCCATTTGGCCTCGTTGGGCAGAATCGTGCCGGGCGGATAATCGCCGCGCACGATCCTGAGGCCGATCTCGCCGGCCAGCGAGACATGGACGCTCGCTCCCGGAAAATGCGCGGCACCGGCCCTGCGCATGACAGCCGGACCGCGGCTGGCTTGTGCCTTGGCCCGCTCGGTTCGCTTCTTTGATTTCTCGTCCGGCATTCACGTTCCAATGCGTCGGCCGTCTGCGTCCGGACTGGTCCGAACCTGCACGGCGCGCCGATCTCGTTGCCGAAAAATCCAAACTACAGGCGCGTCAAAGCCGGAGCCTGCTGCCCCAACCGTTGCGTCCGTTCGGGAAGAGACGGGGCGCCCGTCAAAGGGCGCCCCGAAATCGAGAACCTACTTCTGGATGCAGGTGTCGACCGTGTCCTTTGTGCATTCGTCGAGGCCGGTGAACACCGGATCGGCGACGGCCTTGCCTTCGACCAGATCGATCATCACCGACGGTGCCTTGTAGCCCATTTCGAACGGCCGCTGACCAACCAGAGCGGTTACAAGGCCGTCACGGGCGATCGCCACTTCATCGCCGATCGTATCGGCGGCGCCGATGACGAAGTCGTTGCTGGCGATGCGGTCCTTGAGCGGCCCGAACAGGTCGCGATAGGGCTGCGGTGCGCCAAACAGCGGCCAGCCGCCCATGATGCCGAAGGCGTCGAGCTTGGGATTGGCGGCGAGGATGTCGGTCATCGCCTGCACGCCCTTGGCGCCGTCGTCATTGGTGAACACCGGGCAACCGGCGACTTCGGTCCAGCCGCCTTCGCCGGCAAGTGCCGCCAGGCCTTCCTTGCCCGACAGCGCGTCACGCATGCCCTGCGCGCGGCGCAGGATGTTGTCGGCCGCGGGATTGCCTTCGATGGTACAGATCGTGCCGCCGTTCGGCTTGCCCTTCTTGATGTACTCGCCGATCTTGTGACCCATCAAATAGTTGTCGGTGCCGAGATAGGTCTTGCGCAGCGCGGCATCTTCCTTGCTGAGATCGGCGTCGAGCGTCATGATCGGGATCGTCGGATTGGCGGTCTTGATCGTCTGAGCGATCAGCGGCGCGTTGGATGGCGAAATCGCCATTGCCACCGTGTCGGCCTTGCTCAGCATGTCCTGAACGATCTGCGCTTCGCCGGCCTCGTCGGAGGTCGATGCCGGGCCGGTGTAGAAGCATTCATATTCCGAGCTTGCATTTTCCTTGTTCCATTTCTCGCAGCCCTGGTGGATGGCTTCGAAGAATGGATTGTCGAGACCCTTCACCACGATGACGAGCTGTTTCTTGGCCAAAGCCGGCCCGGCGCCCAGCGCCATGGCGGCGACGGCGGCGAGCAAAAGTGTTTTTCTCATGTCAGTCCTCCCTTGAAACAGACGGACACGGCGTGCCCGCCACACAGATCGACCGGATGCTTAATGACCGAGGTTCGTTTCACGAGCACTCGTGTCGCCAAGACAGATCGATAAGCATTTCCAGATGCGGCATTGGCCCGGCTCAACACATGGGTGGCGCCGCAACCTCGACCGATAAACCTCCGCCGATTCCGCCCGGCTAACCGCCAGCGGCATCGGCATAATCTCCTCCGACGCTTAGCTAATATCGGCTTGCGGCCAACGTCAATGCTATTTGTCCTACAAAACGGATTTTTGGATAACCAAGGCTTCAATTCGTCCGACAATTGATTGACGAGCGCCGGCTTTTGCGTAAAAGAACGCTGACGCTGTTTCCGGGAGGAGATGGGGAGAGCGGGGCCAAAGCAGCGCCGGCATTCACGCCGGGAACAGCAGCGGGTCGCAAAACACGGGGAGGCAAAGACTGGTGGCGGTTCTCGAACTCACCAATATCTCGAGGCATTTCGGCGCCATCCAGGCGGTCAACGACGTATCGCTGTCGATCGAGCCCGGACAGGTGGTCGGCCTGATGGGCGACAACGGCGCCGGCAAGTCGACACTGGTCAAGATGATCGCCGGCAATTTCCGCCCCAGCCATGGCGTCATGCGCATGGACGGCAAGGAGTTGATCCTGCACAAGCCGGCGGAAGCTCGCCAGCACGGCATCGAGATCGTCCACCAGGACCTGGCGCTGTGCAACAATCTGACCGCCGCCGCCAATGTCTATCTCGGCCGTGAATTGCGCCGCGGCCTCGGCCCTTTACGCATCCTCGACTATGCCGCCATGTACAAGCGCGCCGGCCAACTCTTCGCCGAGTTGAAGTCCGAGACCCGTCCGCGCGACCTCGTCAAGCAGATGTCGGGCGGCCAGCGCCAGGCAGTAGCGATTGCCCGCACCATGCTGTCGCAGGCCAAGATCGTTTTGATGGACGAACCGACGGCCGCGATCTCGGTGCGCCAGGTCGCCGAAGTGCTGAACCTGATCCGCCATTTGCGCGACCAAGGCATCGCAGTGGTGCTGATCAGCCACCGCATGCCTGACGTGTTCACCGTCGCCGACCGCGTCATCGTCATGCGGCGCGGCCGCAAGGTCGCCGACAAGACGATTGCGTCAAGTTCGCCCGAGGAAGTCACCGGGCTGATCACCGGCGCCATCGAACAGGTTTGATCTCAGCGAATTTCACCACGCACAGCACATGAAGGTCGACGATGGCACTGACAATTGACCAGCCGATCGAACAAAAACAGCAATCCTTGCCGGCAAGACTGTTTGCCAGCCAGACCTTCTGGGTGGTGATCGCGGTCATCCTGGCCTGCCTGTTCCTGTCTTTTGCCACCGACGCCTTCGCCACGTCGAAGAACCTTTACAACATCACCCGCAACATCACCTTCGTCGCCATCATCGCGCTCGGCATGACCTTCGTCATCATCACCGGCGGCATCGACCTGTCGGTCGGTTCGGTGCTCTGCCTGTCGTCGATGGTGCTGGCCGTCACCATGCATGCCGGCTACTCCATAGAAGTCGGCATCCTCGCCTCGATCGCCACCGCGCTCGCCATAGGCGCCTTCAACGGCATCATGATCGCCTATCTCGGCTTTCCACCCTTCGTGGTGACGCTCGGCATGCTGTCGATTGCCCGCAGCCTGGCCATGGTCGCCTCCAACAACACCGTCGTCTTCCAGTTCGGCCCGGATCACGACAAGCTTCTGGCGCTGGGCGGCGGCGCGTGGGTGTTCGGCATCGCCAATCCGGTCCTCTACATGATCCTTCTGGCGCTGATCACCGGATTCACGCTGCGCTGGACCAAGTTTGGCCGCCACATCTTCGCCATTGGCGGCAATGAGCACGCGGCGACGCTGACCGGCGTTCCCGTCAAGCAGATCAAGGTCGCCGTCTATATGATCTCGGCGCTGGCGGCGGGAATTGCCGGCATCATCCAGACCGGATGGCTGGGTGCCGTCACCACCAATCTCGGAACCGGCATGGAACTGCAGGTCATCGCTGCCACGGTCATTGGCGGCGCCAATCTCGCCGGCGGCGTCGGCACCGCCTTCGGCGCCATTGTCGGTGCCGCGCTCATCGAAGTGATCCGCAACAGCCTTGGTCTGCTCGGCATCAATGCTTTCTGGCAAGGCGTGTTCATCGGCGGCGCCATCCTGCTCGCGGTGCTGTTCGACCGGATCCGCAACTTCAGGCGCAATGACTGAATGTTTTTGGACTGAACCTTCCGGCTGGAACCGTTGCCTTGACATCGAAATCCCTGTTCGAGCTCAACGGCCGGCTGGCGCTGATCACCGGCTCCGGCCAGGGCATCGGCCTGGCGCTGGCGCGCGGCCTTGCCGAGCATGGCGCAAGTGTCGTGCTCAACGGCCGCGATGCCGGCAAGGTTGCCGGTGCCGTCGCCGGCTTGCGCGACGCCGGCTTCAAAGCGCACCCCTCGACCTTCGACGTGACGGATTTTCGCGCGGTCGATGCCGATGTCGCCCGCATCGAGGCCGAGATCGGCGCCATCGACATCCTGATCAACAATGCCGGCGTGCAGTTCCGCGCCCCGCTCGAGGACTTTCCCGAGGAGCAGTGGGAGCGGCTGTTCAAGACCAATGTCTCCGGCGCCTTCCATGCCGGCAAGGCGGTCGCCCGCAACATGATCGCGCGAGGCAAGGGCAAGATCATCAACATCGGCTCGGTGCAGAGCGAACTCGCCCGGCCCAACATCGCGCCCTATACGGCGACCAAGGGCGCAATCCGCAATTTGACCAGGGGCATGTGCACCGACTGGGCGAAATACGGCTTGCAGATCAATGCCATCGCCCCCGGCTATTTCCGCACCGAGATGAACCAGGCGCTGGTCGACAACCAGGAATTCTCCGCCTGGCTGGAAAAGCGAACGCCGGCCGGCCGCTGGGGTTATGTCGACGAACTGATCGGCGCCGCCGTGTTCCTCGCCTCCGACGCCTCATCGTTCGTCAACGGCCATACGCTTTATGTCGACGGCGGCATGACGGCTTCGGTTTGACGAGAAACCCTATCGCTCAGTCTGAAAATCCGTCGGCATAAGCGGCCCCCCAAGCTCACCACACCTCCTAGCCTTGACGCGACCCCGAACTCAGCCGCACAATCCCGTTGCAGGCGAAGGGAGGCCAGTCGTCTGCGGGAGGTATACCCATGACGGACGCGATCAGGCTCTATTGGGGCCGGTTCGGACATGTTTCTGTCCTGAATGTCGCCAGCGACTTCGTCACCCATGCGCATGTCGAGGCCCACATCATCATCTGGCTGGAGGGCACGGCCGGCGAGATGACCGTCGGCCGCGAGACGGTGCTTCTGGGACCCGGCACCGCCGCCGGCATCAATTCCTACCAGCCGCACAGCCACATTCTGTCGCAGAACGGCAGGCCCGGCCTGTTCCTCGCCTTCTACATCGATCCGGATTGGGCGCGCCGGCGCCGCGACCTGCCTTCGTCGGCGCCGCTGTTTGCACAGGCGGCAATCACGCTCGAACCATGGCTGCACCGGGCCGCCGCCAACCTGCTTGACCATTTGAGCGAGAATGAAAGCATCGACGACGTCGCCAATTACGAGATCGAGCGCTTCATCGATAGCGTGCTCGACGCCGCCGACGCCTCGGCGCCGCAGGAGGCGCGCATCCGGGTCAACACAATGCAGGACTTTCGCGTCCGCAAGGCAATCCAGCTGATGAAGGCCAATGTCTGCGAACGCATCTCGTTCGACGACGTCGCCCGCAGCGTTGGCTTGTCGCGGCCGCATTTCTTCGCATTGTTCAAGGAACAGACCAATCTCACGCCCAATGTCTACTGGAACACGCTGCGCATGGAGGAAGCCGTGCGGCAGTTGCAGTGGTCGCAGGAGCCGCTGATCTCGGTCGCCTGCAATCTCGGCTTCACCACCCAGGGCAATTTCTCGCGCTTCTTCCGCGACCATGTCGGCGTGCCGCCGACGCTTTACCGCGAGGCGGCGCGGGCCATGGCCTGAGCCAAGCCGCTCGTTTTTCAGACTCCTTGATAGGGCCGCAAGACCCATTGATAAGCGCAGCACCGGCCGCCGCCCTACCCTGCTGCGTATCGAATTCGTAGGGGAATGATCATATGGCTGAAGTCACCGTCTCCAGCGTCATCGACGCGCCGGTCGAAAAGGTCTGGGCGCGCATACGCGACTTCAATGACCTGCCGGGCTGGCATCCGCGCATGGTCAAGAGCCATATCGAAGACGGCAAGAGCGCCGAAACCATCGGCTGCGTGCGTAATTTCGAGCTCGCCAGCGGCGCGCGTATCCGCGAAAAACTGCTCGACTTCTCCGACGCGAATTTCCGCGTCAGCTACTCCATCCTGGAGACGCCGCAGCCGCTGACCAATCACAAGGCGACGCTGCAATTGCGCCGCGTTACCGACGGCGACCGCACCTATGCCGAATGGACAGCAACTTTCGACGCGGCGCCCGAAGAGGCCGACAAGATCGCCGCCGGCATGGCCGCCAATGTCTTCCAGGGTGGCTTCAATGCGTTGAAGAGCCACTTTTCTGGCCAGAGCTGAGTCAGGGGAGACTGCCATGGCGCTTGCCCTCCAGACCTTTTCGGCCGTCAGGGATGCCAACGCGGCGCTGAAGGCGCCCGGCACCCGCTATCTCGGCGGCGGCACGCTGGTCGTGCGCGCCGCCAATGAAGGCGATGTCTCCGTCACCGGCCTCGTCCGCTCGACCGATCCGACCCTCTCCGGGATCACCGTTGCCGGCGGCAAGGTCCGCATCGGCGCTTCGGTGACAATGGCGGCTATCGCCCGCCATCCCGAGCTTGCGGCGCTGTCCAAGGCTGCGCGCGCCGTCGGCGGCCCGGCGATCCGCAATATGGCGACTGTCGGCGGCAATTTGTTTGCGCCGGCGCCCTATGGCGATTTCGCCGTGGTGTTGCTGGCGCTGGATGCGACGGTTGGCACCGATGATGGGGAATTGCCTATCGAGGATTTTCTGGCCAGGCGGGACGGCAGCCGCGCCATCGTCACGTCAGTCGCCTTCGCACTGCCAAGGGCCGAGAATTTCCGCTTCCTGAAAGTGTCGCGGGTCAAGCCGAAGGGCGTCTCGGTGCTCAGCATCGCCGCCGTTCTCGAACAGGCCGGCGACGGCACTGTCTCCTCGGCGCGGATCGCGCTCGGCTGCATGGCAGACCGGCCGATGCGCGCCCGCGCTGCGGAAAAGGCACTGATCGGCAGCAGGCTTGACCAGGACGGCGTCGCAGCGGCGCTGGCTGCAGCCGGTGAAGGCACTTCGCCAATCACCGATCCGATCGCCAGCGCCTGGTATCGCGCCGAGGTTCTCCCGGTCCATCTCGGCCGGCTGCTGCTTACTTAACCACCGCTTGGGGGGCGCGCGTCTGTCCGATCAATCGGGCAGGCGCGCTGGGAGGAAAACATGGCAAAGGTTCCGGTTCAGTTCACGCTCAACGGCTCGGAGAAGGCCGAATTTGTCGACAGCGGCACGACGCTGCTGCACGCGCTGCGCGACAAGATCGGCGACACCTCGCCCAAGGGCGGCTGCCACCAGGGCACCTGCGGCGCCTGCTCGGTGATCATCGACGGCGAACTCCGGCTCTCTTGCCTGACCGTGGCCGAGACCTGCAGCGGCGCCGACATCCGCACCACATCGGGCCTCGCTGAGGCCGGCGTCCTGCATCCGCTGCAGCGTGCCTTCCTCGACGCCTTCGCCACGCAATGCGGCTTCTGCACGCCGGGCATGATCATGGCCGCCAAGGTGCTGCTCGACCACACGCCCAATCCGAGCCGCGAGGACGTGATCGAGGCGCTGTCCGGCAACATCTGCCGCTGCACCGGCTACGAGCCGATCATCGAGGCGGTGCTGACGACGGCCCGAGCCAATTCGCAGAACGCGGCCTAAGGACCAAAAGAATGGAACTGCGCAAAAACTATTTCGCCGATCAGCGCAAGGACGGCCTGCACGAGATCGGCCATGGGCGGCCGCGGCTGGATTCGCCGGGTCATGTGACGGGCAAGACCGCCTATTTCGCCGACCGCAACGTCCCGAATATGCTTCACCTGAAAATGGTGCGCAGTCCGCACCACCATGCCCGCATCCGTTCGATCGACACTTCCGAAGCGGAGAAGCATCCCGGCGTGGTGAAAATCCTCACTGCCAGGGACGTTCCGCAC
Organism: Mesorhizobium sp. M0862; assembly: GCF_040319795.1. Taxonomy (NCBI): domain Bacteria; kingdom Pseudomonadati; phylum Pseudomonadota; class Alphaproteobacteria; order Hyphomicrobiales; family Phyllobacteriaceae; genus Mesorhizobium; species Mesorhizobium sp. M0862. The sequence goes on along the minus strand of NZ_JAMYOJ010000004.1, from coordinate 344,295 downwards.
AATGTCTACACCATCCTGATCCTGATCCAGGTCGGGCCGGAGGACGAGACGGTGCTGGCCGACGGCAAGGCACGCTGGAAGGGCGAGGCCGTGGTGGCGGTGCTGGCCGAGACCGAGCGCGCGGCTCAGGAAGCGGCAGCCAAGGTCAAGGTCGATTATGAGGTGCTGCCGGCCGTCTTCGACATGGAAGAAGCGCTGAAGCCCGGCGCGCCTTTGGTCAACGAATATCACGGCCAGAATTATTACCTCTATGACAGCGGCGAATGCCGCAAGGTGCGCTTCGGCGATGTCGAGGCGGGCTTTGCCGGCGCCGACCACATCCTGGAACAGAGCTACCAGTCCTCGCCGATCGAGCATGCGCCGACCGAGACCACGGGCTGCGTCGTGGTGCCCGAAGGCAATGACCGCTTCACCTGCTACACCAACACCCAGGCGATGTTCTTCACCCTCGACAACGCCTCGATCATCCTGCAGATGCCCGGCTCAAAACTGCATTTCGTCGGCGGCACCGTCGGCGGCGGCTTTGGCGGCAAGGTCGACGTCATCGTCGAGCCGATCGCCATTCTTGGCGCCAAGCTCACAGGACGTCCCGTCTCCTTCATCTACAGCCGCGAAGAGGAGATGCAGATCTCCTCACCGCGCGCCGCCGAAAAGATAATCATCAAGGATGGCGTGATGAACGATGGCCGCATCGTGGCTCGCAAGGTGACCGGCTATACCGATGCCGGCGCCTATTCGCGCCATTCGCCTTATGGCGCGCAGAAGGGAGCGGCGCACTATCCCGGGCCCTACACCATTCCCAATGTCTGGATCGACACTTATTGCGTCTACACCAACCGCACCCCCTCCTCCGCCATGCGCGGCTTCGGCGTCACCATCGGCGACTTCGCGCTTGAGGTGCAGATGGACAAGCTGGCGCGGCTGATCGGCATGGACCCGCTCGAATTCCGCTTCATCAACGCCTATCGCGATGGCGACATGAAGGCGCATCGCCAGCCGACCGAAGGAGCGGCGCTGATCGAGTGCATGCAGGAGGCGTCGCGCGCCGCCAACTGGCCGGTGGCGGAGAAGTATATGGCGATGTCCTCCTACAAGAAGGGAGCTTGAGATGGCGATAAGGCGCGGACGCGGCGTCGCCGCGATCAACTACCCGACGGGCATGAATCTTGGCGGCGACCCGACGCAGGCGCTGGTGCATTCGACGCCGACCGGCAATTTTATGGTCACACTTTCGTCGGTCGATCTCGGCCAGGGCCTGAAGCAGATCATGGCGCAGATCTGCGCCGAGACCATCGGCGTGCCGACCGACCGGGTCACCATCGACACCGCCGACACCGACACCGGCCCGCACTGCATGGGTACCTTCGCCTCGCGCGGCACCCACCGCGCCGGCAATGCCGTCATCCAGGCGGCCAAGGAAGCGCGCCAGGTGATGTTGGAAGTGGCGGCGGAAGAGCTGGAGGTCAACGCTTCCGACCTTGAGACTGACGGCCAGGGCAATATTCTGGTCAAGGGCGCGCCGCAAAAGTCGATCTCGATCTTCGATGTCGCCTTGTCGGCGCATTTCAAGCGCGGGCGCTCGATATCCGGGCGCGGCATGTTCCTGATCCCGCGCTCCTATCCGGAGAAAGAGACCGGCGCGATGAAGCCGTCGACCTGCTACGCCCATGCCTGCACGGTGGCCGAAGTCGAGGTCGATGACGAGACGGGCGAGGTTACGGTGCTGACCGTGAAGAACGTCTTTGAGATCGGCCGCGCGCTGAACCCGAAAATGGTCGAGCAGCAACTGGTCGGCGGTTCCTGGATGGGCATCAGCCACGCGCTCTACGAAACGACCGAGCCCTATTATCCCAACCGCGACCATGGCGGCACCGACTTCAACCAGTATCTGATGCCGGGACCGGGCGATCTCGCCCAAACCGAGATCATCGTGCTGGAGCGGCCGTCGGCGGATGGTCCTTACGGTGCCAAAGGACCAGGCGAAATGTGCGCGAACCCGCAGATCCCCGCGGTTGCCAATGCCGTCTTCGACGCCGTCGGCGTGCGCATCGACACGCTGCCGATCACACCGGAGCGCATATTGCGCGCGCTGAAGGCGCAAGCGGCGAACTGAGGACGACATGCAGGAGCCGAATGCCGAGACTGTCGCGACCTCGCCGGAGGCGGTGGCACGCCACCTCGCTGGATCGCGCTACCTCGCCGACGACAGCCTGGCCACCGCCATCTTCCTGGCCATACGGCTCGGCAAGCCGCTGCTGCTGGAAGGCGCGCCCGGCGTTGGCAAGACCGAAGCTGCGAAGGCGATCGCGCAACTGCTTGGCCGCGATCTGGTGCGGCTGCAATGCTATGAAGGCATCGACGCAGCACACGCGCTCTACGAATGGAACTACCAGCGCCAGCTGCTCGCCATCCGCCATGCCGGCGAGCATGAGATCGACATCTATGACGACCGCTTTCTGATCGCGCGGCCATTGCTGCAGGTGCTGCGGGCGCCGGAGCAGCGCGTGCTGCTGGTCGACGAGATCGACCGCTCCGACCACGAATTCGAAGCGCTGCTTCTCGAATTCCTTTCCGATTTCCAAATCAGCATCCCTGAGCGCGGCACGATCCGCGCCGAGGCGCAGCCGATCGTCATCCTGACCTCGAACCGAACCCGCGAACTGGCGGAGGCGCTGCGTCGGCGTTGCGTCTATCACTGGATCGGCTATCCCGACGCCGAGCGCGAAGCCGCCATCATCATGCTGCGCGCCGGCAATGTCGCCGAGACCACCGCGCGCGCCGTGGCGAATGCCGTGCAGTCGATCCGCGCGCGGCCACTGGCCAAGCCGCCCGGCATCTCCGAGGCCGTCGAATGGGCCAACGCCGCCACCATACTGGAGAAAGGCGGCAGCCCATGGCCGCAAGCCTTCCGCCGAGCCATCGGTGTGCTTATCAAGGACGAGGAGGATTTGTCCGCGATCGCGCCGGAGCTTGGCCAGATTGTCGAGGAGGCGCTGGGGTGACGTGTGAGGTCAACAGCTCGTTCATAGCGAGGTGGCCTCACCTGGGCACTCTGCAACGCTGGCGGGACAGCGCCCCCCTCTGTCCTGCCGGATATCTCCCCCACAAGGGGGGAGATCAGCCGTCATCCTGGTTTTCGCCAATCTCCAGCGGCGCAGAAAGAACCGAAGCGCCAAAGCTGCTGATCTCCCCCCTTGTGGGGGAGATATCCGGCAGGACAGAGGGGGGCGCGAAGGAATGATGCGTCAGGGAACCCTTCCTCTCGCCTCCGCGCCCTTCCTCGACTTCGCCCGGCTGCTGCGCCGCCACGCCTTTGCCGTCGCCCCCGAGCAGGTCTGCAGCTTCATGCAGGCCATAACCCTGCTCGGCCCGCGCTCCATGGCCGACATCCGCGAGGCGGCGCTCGCAACGCTTGCCCCCCCGCCCGATCGCCGCGGCGAATTCGAGGCGCATTTTCGCAATCACTTCCATGGCGATGGCCAACCCTCGATCGAAGGCGAGGAAGACGAGGAAACCCGCATCAAAGACGATCACGGCACGCGCCAGGAGGAGAAACAGACGACGCGCCAGGAGAAAGGCGGCGAGCTGTCGTCGGGCCTGGAGCAACTGAGCACGCGCGATTTTCAGCGCGACGATGACAGGCTGACCGCCTTTCGCCGCAAGCTGTCGGCTGCCCTGCCCGCCCGCCGCTCCTTCCGCACCGTGCGCACCCATTCGCGCGGCAAGCTCGACCTGCGCCGCTCGCTCAGGGAAATCGTCAGCGCCGATGGCGATATCCCCTCGCCGCAGCTCCGCCGCCGCCAGACGGTGCCGCGCAAACTGCTGATCCTCATCGACGTCTCCGGCTCGATGAAGCTGCACACATCGGATTATCTCAAATTGGCGCACGCCGCCGTACAAGGTGCTGACCGTGCCGAAATCTTCACCTTCGGCACGCGGCTCACCCGCATCACGTCCGCACTGCGTATCCGCGATCGCGACCAGGCTCTCGCCCGCGCGGCGGCACTCGTCGACGACTGGGACGGCGGCACGCGCATGGGACCGACCCTGCTCGCCTTCCTCTCGGTGCCCCGTTTCTCAGCCTTCGCCCGCGGCGCTGCTGTGATCATCCTGTCGGACGCGCTGGAGCGCGGCGACCATGCCGATCTCGAGACCGCGATACGCCGCCTGAGCGCCCGCGCCTTTCGCCTGTCGCTGGCCACACCGCTGGCCGGTGACCCGCGTTTCCTTCCCGCCACGGCAGCACTCCGCGCCATCCTGCCTGATCTCGACGATCTCATCGACGGCTCGTCGCCCGGGAGCCTCACCGATTTCATCCTGTCGCTCGCCCGCCCTGCCCCGGCGGCGTCGGCAATCTGGAAAAGGGTATCGTGATGCAGAAAGCCATCGACGCGCATTTCCACATCTGGCGCCAGCAGGATCAGCCCTGGCTGGTCGGCCCGATGGTGCCGCGCATTTTTGGCCCCTACGAGCCGATTCGCCGCGACTATCCGATCGAGGAATTTCTCGCCGATCAGCAAGGCGCAGGTGTCGAGAAGGCCGTCTATGTCCAGACCAACTGGGCCAAGGAGGATTTCGAAAAAGAAGTCGCCTTCCTGCAGAAGACTGCCGACGAGACCGGCTGGCCGCACGCTATCGTCGGCTATACCGATATGACTGTCGACGATGTCCGGCCCCAGATCGATCGATTGAAAAAGTACCCGCTGCTGCGCGGCGTGCGCATGCAGCTGCATTGGCACGAGACGCCGGCCTTCCGCTTCGCTGCCTCGGCCGATCAGGTCATCGACCCCAAGGTGCGGGCCAATGTCGCGCGGCTTAAAGACTATGGCCTGTCCTTCGACCTGCAGCTTTTCCCTGCCCAGATGAAGGACGGGCTGACGCTGGTCGGCGAGAACCCGCAGATCAACTTCATCCTCACCCATGCCGGCATGCTGACCGGCATGGAGCCGGAAACCACCGAGGCCTGGAAAGCCGGCCTGAGTACTCTATCAACAGCGCCGAACTTCTACGCCAAGCTGTCGGGCCTCGGCACCTTCGCCCACCGCAACGATCCGGCGTTGATTGCCTACATCGTCGACAATGCGATCGACATTCTGGGCGCTGACCACCTGATGTTCGGCTCCAACTTCCCGATAGAGAAGCTCTGGACCAGCCACGCCGAACTGATCAAGGCGCATCGTGCAGCCGTGGCGAAGCACGGTCCGGTGGCGGAAGCGGATATCTTTTGGAATACAGCAGAGAAGGTTTACAGACCGGCATAGCGCACGCTTTCCCTTCTCCCACAGGGGAGAAGCGAAAGCCGCCCCTCACTTCACTTCAAACTCAGGATCGACCGGAATCTGCATCGCAGTCACCAGATGGTTGGTCTGCCCGGCCAGCCCGATGATCGACGCCAGCTCGCCATGCTGCGCATCGGTCAAGCCTTTGGCGCGGGCAGCTGCCGTATGCGAATGGACGCAATAGGAACAGCCATTGGCGGTCGACACAGCGATGTAGATCATCTCCTTGGTCAGCGGATCGATGGCGCTTTCCGTAGCCATCACCACTTTCACCTGGTCCCATGTCCGTTTCAGCAAGGCCGGATCGTTGGCCAGCCCGCGCCAGAAATTGTTGACGAAGTCCGACTTGCGCGTCGCGCGGATGTCGTCGAACACAGCCTTCGCAACCGGGATTTTTTCGACCTCGGCATCGCTGAGGAGTTTTGTGGCGGCCATGGCGTTTCCTTTCGTTGAATCGGTGGATCAGGTGGTTGAATCAGGTTTCGAGCAAGGGCGGCTAACCGGCTATTCCGATTCAGTTTTTGATGCTGACAGAACCATGGCGATTGGCCGAAGCATCTCAGCTTCGTCATTCACGGGCGAAGCAGGCGCGAAGCGCCGTCGCGGAGACCCGAGGATGACGAAGGCGCTGAGGCCTTCGCCAATTGGTGACGTATGCGCACCGTCAAACACCGACCGGCAACCTAGTGCACTGCCGCATACATGATCTTCTCCTCCGTCGCCTCCGCCGGCGAGAACTCCTCCACGATGCGCCCCTGTCGGCACACCAGAATCCGATCCGACAGGTTCATGATTTCCGGCAGGTAGGACGAGATCACCACCACCGCCAGCCCCTCATCGGCCAGCCGGTTGATGATCTGGTGGATCTCGGCGATGGCGCCGACATCGACGCCGCGCGTCGGCTCGTCGAAGATGACGATGCGCGGCTGCTGCACCAGCCCCTTGCCGATCACCACCTTCTGCTGGTTGCCACCGGAAAGCTCGACCACGCGGGCGTTGTCGTTTATCGCCTTGATGTTCAGCGTCTTCGTCCATTCTGCGGAAAGCGTGCGCATCTCCTGCTGGTTGATCACCCAGGCCTTTTCGCGGCCCGCCGCCAGGAGCCCGCCGAACAAATTCTCGGCAATGCCCATCGTCTCGAAAATGCCCTCGCTTTTGCGGTCCTCGGAGACGTAGACGATGCCGTCGGCGACCGCTTCGCTCGGCACGAGATAGCGTACCGGCCGGTCGTCCAGCTCGATGGCGCCGCCGCGCAGGAAATCGCGCTTGTAGATGCCCGACACGATCTTGAAGGTCTCGGTGCGGCCCGAGCCGATCAGCCCGAACACGCCGGTGATCTGTCCCTGAAAGATCGAGAAGGAGGTGTTGCGCACGACATTGCTCATCGAAATGTCCTGCACCGACAGCACCTTCTTGCCGGCCTTGCGCAGCTTCGCCTCGTCGCGCTGGCGGTAGATCTGTCCCGACAAAGTGCGCCCTACCATGGCGGCGACGATCTTGTCGCGATCGAAGGCCGATGTGTCGTCGGTTATGACCAACTCGCCATCGCGCAGGATTGTGATGCGGTCGGCGATCATTAGCGCCTCTTCCAATGCATGGCTGATGAAGACGATCGAGACGCCGTTCGCCTTCAGCCGCCGGATCAGTGCGAAAAAGTGCCGCTTCTCCTCCGGCGTCAGCGTCGCCGTCGGCTCGTCGAAGATGATAATCTCGGCATTGTGGTGAACGGCGCGCGCGATCTCGACCATCTGACGCTTGGCCGCGCCGAGCGTTGCCACCATGGCGTTCGGGTCGACCGGGAAGTTCAGCGATTGCAAAAACTGTTGCGCCGAAATGTAGGTGCCGCGCAGCCGGTTGAGAAACTTTTCGGTGCCGAGATAGAGGTTCTGCGCCACTGTCATCGACGGCACCAGGCTGGTCTCCTGGAACACCATGGCGATGCCGGCCTCGAGCGCCGCATGCGGCGAGGCGTAGGCGATCTCGCGGCCTTTGTGGAACATCTTGCCGGAAGTGGCGTCGACGACGCCGGCAATGATCTTGGTCAGTGTCGATTTTCCGGCGCCATTCTCGCCGAGCAGCGCGTGGATTTCGCCCTTGCGCAGTTCGAAGCTGACTTGTCTGACCGCGGGCACGCCGCGATAGTTCTTGGTGACATTTTCCAGGCGCACGATCGGTTCCATCAGAAACCTCCCGCGTCGAGCACGCAATCGCCGCCCCTGGAGGCGATGAATAGAAGTCCGTCCTTCTCCGCCACGCTGCAAATGCCGTGGCGCGTGCCGTCGGCGCGGCTGTGCAGGCTGAATTGCGGCTGCATGGTCCGGTCGAGCTTCACCACCAGCCCGTAGGAGCGGCTCGGCGACCAGGGCTTGTGGATGCCCATGGTGCGGATGCCGCCACATTGCAGCGGTTCGAGGAAGCTGCGGTTGGAGGCCAGCGCCGGCGCGATCCAATAGGCCGGCGGCACTTGGTCGATCATGTCGCGCCGGTAATGCGTTTCCTGCAGCACGAATTCGATCAGCCGGTTGCGCGGCGCGAACAGGGCCAGCCACGCGCCGCCATCGCCGGCCGGCGCAAGGCGCGCGGGATAGCCGGGCAGATGCGTCAGCACGGTCGAGCGGCTACCGGTTGCACCATCGAAGCGAACAAGCTGGTGACGCCAGCTTTCGCTGACCAGCACATCTCGCCCCGTGGGATGGAGCCCATAGGGAAAGGCGATCTCGCCGGCCACTTTGCGGAACCCGCCGCCGGCTGCGTCCCGCCTCCAAAGCGATCCGGACGCGCCCTTCTTCATCAGGTCGGCGGCCCATAGCGACGGCGCATGCTCAGCCGAGCCATTGGCCAGCCACAACGTGTCGTCCTCGGCATAGGCAAGCGCGGTGATGCAGCTGACGCCAGACGGCAGCGAAACCTCCTTGCCGGCGACCAGCAGCTTGCCGCTCTCAAGTCCGACCGTCAGTTCTCCCGACAGTGATAGAGCCAGCGCAGTGATGGGGGAAGGAAAGGTCTCGACAACCTTCGGCTCCACTTCTGCGGCAAGCGAATAGATGGCGTTGCCGCTGGAAGCGAGCAGCCGGCCATCGGCAACCAGCAGATTGTCGGGTTCGATCAGTCCGGCAAAAACCGGCGCATCATCGAGCCGCGTGTTGGGCCGGAAGGCGCCGTCGAGCGGCGGGATGGTGACGGCCTTGCCGCGAAACATGTCCAAGATGGGATCGAGGATCATGGCTGCGTTCCCCAATAAGAAGCGGAGCTGGTCCAGGTCGGGTCCGCGCCCGCAATCTTGTAGCGGCCGATGCGGTTGTTGAGGATGCCGCCGACGAACAGGAAACCCTTGTGCTCGCGCATCGAGGTGACCATCGGATGCGCGCCGCCGGTGAGGTCGCCCATCGCCTCGATAATGCCGCCCTTGTCGTTGAATTTCACCACGCCGCCGGTGTTGATGTTGGGGAACAGCCACTCGTCCTGCGGCAGCCGGCGCGTCATGCGCTTGCGCATATCGGGATGGCGCAGCGACAGGTCGAAGCTCGGCGTGCGCATGCCGAGCCATGCCATCCAGTAATTGCCGTCGGAGGCGCGGTTGATGTTGTCGGGATAGCCCGGCATGTCGCGGATGACGCATTCGGCGGCGCCCGCCTTCGGCCCTTCCAGCCAGTAGCGATGCACGCGGCAGGCCCAGCTCTCAGCGAAGAACAGCGACTTGCCGTCATGCGCCATGCACACACCGTTGGTGTAGCGGTAGCCGTCGAGCAGTGTCTTCGTCGAACCGTCCTTCGGGTCATAGACCAGCAGCCGGCCGGTGGCGCGGTTCTCGATCGAGTCAAGCGCCCAATCGTGGGCGTCATAGCGCTTGGTGGAGTCAGTGAAATAGATGCGCCCGTCCGGCGCGATGTCGCAATCATTGGGGTCGCGCAGCCGCGCATCGTCTACGATCGAGGTCCAGGAGCGCGACGTCTCGGCCGACAAGCGCCTCACTTCCCGATCCGGTGAGACGGAATAGAGCCCCATGGCGCCGACGCAGCTGATCAGATTGCCCGATTTGTCGAAGGCCAAGCCTAGCGGAAAACCACCGATATGGGCAAACACCTCCGACTTAACGTAATCCGGTGCGAAAAAGCGGACGATCTCGCCATGGCGCGTGCCGCAATAGAGATGGTCGTCGCGGTCGAGGATGACGTCTTCCGGCCCTTCCAACTCGCCGAGCCCGATATGGTCGGCCGCCGACAGCCGGTTGTCGAGCGCGTAGGGCGTGCCTGAGCCCGGCACCGCAGACTGTGTCTCGCCCATCTTGAGATAGACCGGCGCGACATAGACTTCGTTGAGCACCTTATGGCGGTTCTTCAGCCAGCGGATGTCGATCGTCACCGCCACCGCCAGCATGATGCCCAGCACCATCTGGTTGGTGCCGGTGCCATAGCCCAGCCGGATCAGCCCGTTGGTCATGGTCAGCACGATGATGGCGCCCATCAGCCCCTTGATGACCGAGCCGCGGCCACCACCCAGGCTGACGCCGCCGACCACCGCCGCCGTCAGCGCCATGATCTCAAGGTTGAGGCCGGTGCCCGGCCCTGCCCCACTCAGGCGGCAAGCGATCAGGAAGCCGCCGATCGAGGCGCAGAAGCCGGAAAAGACATAGGTCATGAACACGGTGCGACGCACGCGAATGCCGGCATTGTGCGCCGAGCGCCTGGATCCGCCGACCGCCAGCACATGCCAGCCCGGCCGTGAGCGCGTCAGCGCGATATGGGTGACGATGGCAAGAATGATCGCCAGCCACACCGAGACCGAAAGCCCCCAGAAGGTGCTGTCGCCGATGAAGTCGAGCACATCGGATGTCGCCTGGGAAAGCTGCACGTCTGCGGCATAGGTGGTGACGAGAATATCGAACAGCGCCCGGCCAAAAATGAAGGTGACCAGCGTAGTCAGAAAGGCGCGCAGCCTGAGATAGCCGACGAGGTAGCCGTTGACGGCGCCGAAGATGAGCCCGGTGGCAAGCGATGCCGCCAGCGCCAGCCAGATAGACTGTTCGAGGATGAAGAAGACATAGACGGCGGAGAAGCAGGACAGCGCGAAGATCGAACCGACGGACAGATCGATGCCGCCGCCCAGCATCACCACCGTCATGCCGGTGACCACCATCGAGAACTCGCCGAGCTGGCGGCTCGATTCCTGCAGCGAGGTCAGCTTGAAGAAGCCGGGAATGATCGAGCCGAACACGCTGAGCGTCGCCACCAGCGCCAGGAACGGAATGGCGTTGTCGGTCCAGCGTTTTGTCAGGATCTCGCCGACCAGATGGTCGGGCACGAGATTGTAGCGCCAGGACTGGAGGCGTTCGCGAAAGGACATCGGCGGCTGCTATTCCATGAGGGAACGAGGTGACCGGATTGTCCAGTCACCTCGTTTATTTCAGTCGAAAAGCGCGGCTTACTTCGCCGCCGCTTCGGCCTGCAGCGCCTTCAGGTCCCAGCAGCTGTCGGGCTTGAGGTCGGCCTTGGTCGTAGCCTTCTCCAGCGTGTAGATGTAGGTGTGCGACGTGCCGGCCGGCTGGCCGCTCTGCAGCAGGAACTTGATGATAGCGTTCATGTCGCCGGACTGGCGGGCAAGGTCTGTCATGACAACGGCGCCATAGGTGCCGTCCTGCAGCTTGTCGCAATCGGCCGCCTTTTCACCGCCGCCGGTGGTGACCAAAAACACCTTGCCGTCGAGCTTAGCGTCGCGGATGGCGGCGGATGCGCCGGTGGCGTCGCCATCCCAGAAGTCGATGATAGAGCAGATGTCCGGGTTCTGCTGCAGCATTGTCGTCGTCACGTTGCGCGACGTCGTCGGATCCCAGTTGGAGTCGGGCTTGGCCACGACTTTGAAGTCGGGGTGCTTCTCCAGCACCTTCATGATGCCGGCATACTGGTAGAGACTGGACGAGTTGGCCTGATCACCCTGCACAAGGCCGATCTTCTTCGACGAATTCTCGCCGCAGCCCTTGATCGCCGCTTCGGCCTCGAGTTGGCCGAGCCGGTCCCAGTCACTGCCGACAAAGGCGTCGGCCGGGAAGTTGGCGGGATTGTCGACCAGTATGACGTAGGTTCCGGCAGCCTGCGCCTTCTTCATCAGCTTGGAATAGGAGTTGAGATCCGGCGCATGGATGATCAGCACGTCCGGCCTTGTGTCGGACGAGATCGCGTCGGTGATCGCCTGTGCGCCGGCATCGACGACCCAGTTCGGATCGCGTGTTTCGAAGGTGCCGCCCCAGGCCTCGACTTCCGTCTTCAGATAGTGCGACCAGCCCTGCGCAAGGTCGAAGCCCATCGCCAGCGGCACCAGCATGACGCGCTTGCCCTTGAGCGCCTGCGCGTATGCGGCCGGGCCCGGATCGTCGGCGGCGAAGGTCGGCGCGACGAAGGCGGTAGCGGCAAGCGCCGTGGCGGCCGCCATCAGTGTTCTGATCAGTTTCATGTCACATCCTCTGTTTTTCACTTATTGCCGGCCGGTCCGCATGACCCGTCGGGTACCCCTTAGATGTCGCCCTGCTGCGCGGTCTGTTCGTCGCGCGGATTGATGATGCCGTCGACGATGATGGCTCCGAGCAGGATCGCCGCCTTGATCAGGTTTTGATAGAGCAGCGGAATGTCGATGATGGTCATCGCGTTCGACAGGATGCCGATAAGTGCAGCGCCCACCAGCACATTGCGCACTCCGCCCCGCCCGCCGGACAGGCCGATGCCGCCGATCACCGCCACCAGCACGATGTCATAGAGCAGCGTCGAGTTGACGACGCGGGTGTTGATCGAGTGCAGGCTCGACGCCGTCAGCAGGCCGGCGATCAGCGCGACGAAGGCCGAAACCACATAACGCAGCACCAGCATTGGCCGCACCGGAATGCCGATGTTGCGCGCGGCGACCGGATTGTCGCCGGCGAAATAGATGTAGCGGCCCCATTTGGTGTAGCGCAGGAACAGGAAGAACAGGAAGGCGAGCCCGGCGAAGACGAACACTTCGATCGGAATGTCGAGGAAACGCAGGCCGCCGAGCAACTCCACCCAATGGCCCTGAGGCACCGGCACCGCATCCTGTGTGATCAGTTGCGAGCGGACATAGCCGAAGACGAAGGAGCCGGTCGCCAGCGTCACGAAGATCGCCGGCACGTCGGCATAAGCGACGAGAAAACCGTTGAGCAGGCCGATGGCGAGCACGCCTGCCAGCACATAGGCGAAGGCGAGCCCATCAGGCGTTCCGGCGTTGAGCAATTGTAGATACCAGGCGACCGACATCGCCATGATCGCCACCGCCGACAGGTCGATGCCCCTGCCGATTATGACGACCGCCATGCCGAGCGCCAAAATGCCCAGCACCGACACCGAGCGGACGATGGCAACGAGATTGTTGGCAGCGATGAAACCAGGCAGCCCAATGGCAGCGGCGACGAACAGCACCACGGCGATGGCAAAGACAATGCCTTCCTGATTCAGGCTCCTGACATTTGGCCAGCCAATCGTGTTCATGTCTGCATTCGCCCCGATGGCAGCTCTGCCACCCCTTCCGAGAAAGCTAATCGGCTCGGCGCCGCTTCGTCAAATGAATCCGCGCTCGGAACACCCGTTGGCAGTGATAATCTTCCAGTGGACGCACCGATTGCTAGAACTGGCGCAATCCTAGGAAAAGGCTGCGCTTTTGGCATTTGGTTGCACCATTGCGCGTATGCGCGAAGGTGCCGTTCTGAGGCGAAAGCACAAGGCGGAATTAATTGCCGCCTGAGCGGCGAAAATTGCGAATTCAGGTCCTGGACGTGTGGCCTGAAACTTCGGCGCCTGCACCGGGCGGCAGCACGAGGAACCGCAACGCCGCCGCCAGCCCGATGGCGCCGATGACCAGGAAGGCGATGCGAAAATCGACGAGGTCGAGCGCCGGCCGGTGCCTGACGATCTGCGACAGGTTCAGAATGGCAGCCGCCACCGCTACGCCGAACAGCATCGACATCTGCTGCAGCATGGACGACAAAGTTGCCGCCGAGCTGCGCTGCGCCGCATCGATATCGGCGAAGGCCAGAGTATTCAGCGCTGTGAACTGCATCGAGCGCGTCAGGCCGGCGATCAGCATCAGCGCTACCACCAGCGCCTGCGGCGTCTCCGGCGAGATCGCAGCGCAGGCCATGATCGAGGCCGAGGCGATCAGGCCGTTGACGACCATGACCGTGCGAAAACCAAAGCGCCGCAGCGTCGGCGTCGTCACCGTCTTCATGCCGAGATTGCCGAGGAAATAGGCCAGGATCATCAAGCCGGCATCGACCGGCGAAAGGCCAAAGCCGACCTGAAACAGCAGCGCCAAAAGGAACGGCGTGGCGTTGATCGCCACGCGAAAAATGGTGCCGGCGGCAAGCGTAGAGATGGCGAAGGTCTGCACCCTGAACGCGCTGAGATCGAGCAGCGGATGCGGCGCGCGCCGGAGATGCCGCACCGCCAGCCAGCCGATGACGATGCCGGCGGCAACCAGCAGCACGGCGGGCAAGGCGCCGTCTTCCGGATGTGCGATGCGCTCAAGGCCGTAGAGCAGCAGCGCGAGCCCCAGCGACGTGAGGAAAAACCCCGGCCAATCCAGCGGCTTGGGATCGGCCGCGCGGTCGCCCGGAATGAAGCGCGCGACCAGCGCCAGCCCGACGAGCCCAAGCGGGACGTTGATGAAGAAATTCCAGTGCCAGGAGAGATAGGTTGTGATGAAGCCGCCAAGCACCGGCCCGACCACGGGCGCAAACAACGCCGGCCAGGTGATCAGCGCCGTGGCGTTGAGCAGCTCCGATTTCGACGCATTGCGCAGCACCAGAATTCGCCCGACCGGCGTCATCAGCGCGCTGCCAAGGCCTTGCACGACGCGAGCGGCAACGAACTGAGGCAGACTTTGCGAGAAGCCGCAGGCCAGCGAGGCCAGCGTGAACAGTACGATCGCCAGCAGGAAGATGTTGCGCGCGCCGAAGCGGTCGGCAAGCCAGCCCGACAGCGGCACGAACACCGCCATGGTCAGCATGTAGGCGGTGATGCCGATGCTCATCGCCACCGCCGTCACGCCGAAGGATTGTCCCATCTGCGGCAGCGAGGTCGAGATGATCGTCGAATCCAGCAGCTGCATGAAAAACGCGATGGCAACGATCAACGCCACGCGCCGCGCATTGCTGGCGGTTGCGGCGGAGGCCTCGGTGTCGGGAACGGCAGTCATAGCGAACCGCGTTGAACAGCATATGGCTGGCCCCGTCCAGAGCTTATCCAACAAACTTCCGTGTCGGCTCGCAGCCTGTTATGGATGGGCGGGCGGCCAAGGACATTGCATGAAGCCTATCTATATCGACTACCTCAATGCCCTAGATATCGAAGCCCTGGAGATGACCGACGGCGAAATCATTGCCGCTGTCGAAGCCGGGCTTATCGCGCAAGGCAATGGCCAGACGGTGATCGAGCCGCGCGTCCATCTTGAACCCGACCCTTCCTTCCATGGCCATTTCAACGTTCTGCGCGGCTACGTTGCGCCGCTCGATACGGCGGGCGTGAAAATCGTCGGCGACTATGTCGACAATTATCTGCACGGGCTCCCTTCAGAATTTGGCATTCTAAACCTGTTCGATCCGCGCACCGGCACGCCGCGCGCCATTCTCGACGCCACCGTCATCACCGACATGCGCACCGGCGCCGTCACCGCTATCGGCGCCAAACATCTGGCGCGCAAGAACTCCAAGGTGCTGGCCCATATCGGCGCGCGCGGCACCGCCTATTGGAATGTGCGCCTGCTCGACCATCTCTTCGACTTCGACGAGATCCGCGTCCATTCGCGCCGCCCGGAAAGCCGCGACGGCTTCGCTGCCAAACTCTCGGCCGATCTCGGCAAGAAAGTTACCGCGGTTGCCGACTGGGAAAGCTGCATCAAGGGCGCCGACATCGTCGTCGAAGCCTCGCGGCTGCCGGAGCCGCAGCCGCTGCTCAAGACCGAATGGATCAAGCCTGGTGCACTGGTCGTGCCCTACGGCACGATGAGCGCGGTGGAGCTGTCGCTGACCGACATCATGCAGAAAATGGTCGTCGACGATTGGGGCCAGTGCAAGGGCGGCAAGTTCGGCTCGCTGCGCGCCCATGTCGAAACCGGAAGGCTGAGCGAAAAGACGCTGCATGCCGAACTCGGCCAGATCGCCGCCGGCCTCAAAGCTGGACGCGAAAGCGACGACGAGACGATCCTGTTCTGGCATCGCGGCCTGTCGCTGTCCGACATTGCGCTGGGCAAGGCGATGCTGGCCAAGGCTGCTGATAAAGGCATCGGCCAGAGGCTGCGCTTCGCATGAGCGCGCTCGTCCTCACCGGCGCCGGCGTCAGCGTCGAGGATGTCGCGGCGGTCGCCCGCGCCGGCCGCAAGGTGGAGGTTGAGCCTGCTGTCATCGAGAGGCTCGACAAAGCGCGAAAAGTGCTCGATCAGGTCGCCGCGTCCGGTCAGCAAATCTATGGGCTCAACACCGGGCTCGGCGCCAATCTCGGCACATCGGTCGAGGGCGATGCCAGCGCCTTCCAGCGCCAGTTGCTGGAAGGGCGAAGCGGCGCTGTCGGCGAACCGTTGCCCCAAGAGGCGGTGCGGGCGACCATGCTTGCGCGCGCAGCGATGCTGGCAGTCGGCGGCTCCGGCATTTCGCCGGCGGCTTTCACCGCCCTTGTCGATGCGCTCAATGCCGGCGTGCATCCGGTAATGCCGCAGTTGGGCTCGATCGGCGCCGGCGATCTCGTGCTGATGGCGGCGCTCGCCCGTCTGCTGACCGGCGACGGCGAAGCTGACTATCAGGGTCGGCGCATGCCGGCGGCCAAGGCGTTGATGATGGCGCGGTTGGCTCCGATCAGCCTGGCGCCGAAAGACGGCCTGTCGCTGATCAACGCCTCGGCGGTATCAGCCGGCACTGGCGCGTTGGTACTGGCCGACGCGCTGTCGGCCTTTGCGCAACAGCAGCAGGCCGGCGCGCTGACCATGGAAGGGTTTGGCGCCAACCGCACCATCCTCGATCCGCGCCTGCATCTGGCGCGGCCGGCAGCCTGCCAGCAACTCGCGGCCAAGGGCTTGCGCTACCTGCTTGCCCGCGACGAAGAGCCGGCGCCGACCACCCTGCAGGACCCGCTGTCGATCCGCTGCATGCCGTCGATCCATGGTGCATTGATCCAGGCGATCGACCAGGCGCGGCTGGCGCTGGAGATCGAACTCAATGCCGCCGCCGACAATCCACTGGTGCTGGGCGATGACGGGCTGGTTCTGTCGACCGGCAATTTCCACACCGCATCGCTGGCGCTGGCCTTCGAGACGCTCGGCCTGGCGATCGCACAATGCGCCGCGGCAAGCGTTGCCCGCTTCATCCAGCTCGCCGGCTCCGGCCGCAACGGTCTGCCCAGATATCTGTCGCCGGTTGGCGGCGCCTCGGCCGGTTTCGTGCCGCTGCAAAAGACGGCAACGGCAATCCTGGCCGGCATCCGCCACAAGGCCAATCCGGTGATGCTGGATTTCCTGGCCGTGTCCGAAGGCGTAGAGGACCACGCCACGCAGACGCCGCTTGCCGTGTCGAAATGCGCCGGGATGATCGCGCTGTGGCGACGGCTGATCGCCTTCGAACTGATGGCCGCCGCGCAAGCCGTGGACCTGCGCGACGGTCTCAAGCTGGCGCCCGGCACAGCAGCGGTCCATACCGCGGTGCGCGCGCATGTAGCGATGCCGAGGGAAGACCGGCCGCTGGGAACAGACGCCGAGGTGCTCCACGCAATGCTCGCCGACGGAACATGGCAAGGCGCTGCGACGACCGGCAAAGAGGCCGAGTAGTCAGCCCTTTGCGTCCACCCGTTTCATGAACAGGCTGAGCTCGGCCGGATCCATGCGCACGACATGCCTGTCTTCCGGATAGGCGCCGCTATCGACGTCGGCAACGTACTCGGAAAACGCCGCGACGCGTTCGGCCTGCAGGCGATCGTACTCGGCGGCGAAGTTGCGGTAGACCTTGGAATGGCGCGGCATGTGGCCCCGGTTCTGGCCAAGAATATCGTCGGCGAACAGATACTGCGCGTCGCAGCCGGTGCCGGCACCCATCGACAGCATGATCAGCGAGGTCCGTTCTGAGATCGCCTTCGCCACCTCGACCGGCACCACTTCGATCTCGGCGCCAAGCGCTCCAACGGCCTCATACTGCTTGACCGCCTCAAAAATCTGCATGGCGGTGTCGGCGGTCTTGCCGACGGCCTTGAAGCCGCCGGTCCAGGTGGCGCGGGACGGAATGAGGCCGACATGGCCGATCACGGGGATCGCGTCGTCGGCGAGCCGCTTCACGGTGGCGAAACCGGCGCTGCAATAAACGGCGTCGGCTCCGGCCTTGTAGAGCCGGAACGCCCAGCGCAGGAAATCGTCCGCCGTGCCTATTTCATAGAAGTTCTCGCCCGGCATGGTGAACAGGCTAGGCGCCGCATCGCGATACTCAGGGTTGAGCACCAGCTCGGGCGGCACCGAGACGATATCGACCCCTGCCCGCTCGGCAGCCTCGGCCTCGTCCATGGTCAGAACGCGCAGCATGGTCAGCTGGCGCTTGCCCTTCATGGCGCGCAGATCGGCGACGGTCGGTCTCTTTCGGCTCATCGGGATGTCCCTGTTGGCTGGTTGCTTTTCCCGGTCACCTTACCGGCCCCGTAACAGGCCGGATAGAAGGCGGGTGGTTTATTCGCTACTCGGCCGCCGCCGACATATCGAGCTCGTGAAATTCACCGCGATAGGGCCGCGCCGTCGGCGGCAATTCGCGCTTGAGGAAATAATCCTCGTACCGCAGCTGCTTCAGCAGCACCGGCCCGACCTCGCGATAGGCATGCCATATGGACGGGTTCGCCGCCGGCAGGTCGTGCTTGATCAGCTCGTGCAGCCTCGGCAGCATGGTAGGGCACCATCGGAAACATGTGATGCTCGACGTGGTAATTCATGTTCCAGTAGATGAAGCGGCTGACCGGGTTCATGTAGACGGTGCGCGTGTTCAGCCGGTGGTCGACGACATTGTCAGCCAACCCGATATGCTGGAGCAGGCCGGTCAGAACCATGTGCCAGCTGCCATAAAGACGCGGCAGGCCGATCAGCACCAGCGGCAGCCATGAACCCAGCGCGATCGCGAGGGCGATCGTCGCAACGTACACGGCGGCATGCCAGCGCGCCGCCGTGATGGCCTTGCCCTGTTCGGTCTCAGGAATGTAGCTCTTTTCGTCGTCCGACAGCTTGCCCAACGCCTGGCGCGCCAGAATCGGCAGCGAATAACGGAAATCGAGAATGCCGGTGAAGGCAAGCGCCGCCTTGACCAGATTTGGCGGCCGCATTACCGCGATCTCGGCGTCACGGCCGACGATGATCGTGTCGGTGTGATGCCGCGCATGACTCCAGCGCCATTGCACCGGATTGCGCACCACCATGAAGCTGGCGATTTCGTAGATCGCATCGTTCATCCAGCGTGTGCGGAAGGCGGTGCCATGGCCGCATTCATGCCAGCGCGAGTCGCTCGACGATCCATACAGCACGCCATAGACGAGCAGGAACGGCACCACCCACCACGTGCCCCAGAACCAGATGATGCCGGCGGCCGAGCCCAGGATCGCAGCGATCCAGATGATGGTATCGCGGATCGCCGGCCCATCGGAGCGCTGCATCAGTTCCTTCATTGCCTTGCGCGGCACGTCGGTGTGATACCACTCGGCCGAGGCCAGCCCGGTCTCGATCGCCCGGCGGGTGCTTTCGCCGACCAGGCTGTAATCGCGCTTTGTCTTGGCCGCCGGCATCACCGTCTCGCCCTGCCCTTAGAGACCGTTGGCGCGGAATTTCCCGTCGAGGAATGTCTTTGCGCGCGGCACGTCGTCCTCGGTCAGATGCTCGATGATGACCGGGATGTTCGGGTGCTTTTCGCTGAGCCGCTTCAGATAGAGGTCGTAGTTGAGCGAGCCGAGACCGGGCGCCGGCAATTCGATCTCGCCGACGCCGCGGAAGGTCAGCCCCTCATGCGCATCCGCATCGCCGATATCGGCATGCTTTTCCGTCTTGTCGCTGCCGGAGCGTTTCACATCCTTGGCATGCGCGATCCGGATCTTGTCGGCCAGCGTGTCGAACACCTGGTTCAGCACCTGGTCCATGCGGTCGATATTGTGCGCCTCGAAATAATTGGTCGGATCCATCAGCAGGCCGAGGCCCGGATGGTCGACCTGCGCGAACATTTTGACCGTCTCCTCGACCGAACCGACGACATTGTTGACATAAGTTTCGAGCAGGAACACCGCGCCATGGTCGTAAGCCGTCTGGGCAAGATCCGAGATCACCTTGCGGCATTCCTCGAAGCCTTCCTCGGTCTTGTTTTTGGGATGATGCACCCAGTCGGATTCGGTGTTGTAGGTGCCGGTCTCCGAGATCACGTAGGGCGAGCCGAAGTCGCGCGCATTGCGGATGATTTCCTTGAGATAGCCGACGCGCTTCTCGCGCTCGGATTTGTCGGGATGGATGATGTTGGTGTAGCCCGAGATGCAGCAGACCGGCAGATTGTGGTCGCGAAACGTGTCGCGCACTGTCCTCGCCTTGTCCCCGGTGATCTGCCCGGCCGTGAGATCGACATCCCTGAAATGCATGTCGAGCTGCACCGTGTTGAAGCCGAGTGCACGGATGCGGCGGGCGGCCTCGGCGAGCTCATAGGGGAAATAGCCGGTGAATATACCTGCCTGCATCATGATGTGAACTTCTCCCTGTGAGCGATTCAGCCGCCACGCTATTCGGCGGCATGTTCAGTCGATCGATATCTCGGACAGCTTGACGGTGCGGCCTTGCGCCATCGAGCGGTAGCCGGCCTCGACCAGCGCCATCGTCTTGACGTTGTCGGCAACCGATAATGCCGGCGGCGCGCCTGTCTTTACCGCATGCTGCAATTGCTCCATCACGCCGATGAAGGCATGCGGGAACCACATCGTGTCCCAGCTCGGGCTGACCCACTTGCCATCCGTCGTCTCGGTCGACGCATAGGTCAGCGTCGAGGCAGCGCCTTTCGGCCAGCCGATGGTGCCCTTCGCGACACCCTTGGTGCCGTCGACGCGCCAGTTGATGTGCTGGTCGTCCAGATAGCCCTCCTGGCGCGGTCCGGACCAGACATCCTCCAACGACACGGCGAGCACGCCGGAGGGAAAGCGCAGCGTCGAGACGGTGATGCCGTCGCTATGCTCGAATGTCGTGCGCGGGTCCTTGCGTGTCAGCGTGGTGATTTCCGAGGGATCGCCGAACAGGAAGCGCAGCACGTCGAGATGATGCACGCTCATATTGGCGAGCGTCAGCCGGTCGTAGTCCTGAAGGAAAGTCTGCCAGTGCGGGATCGCATGCATGTCGATCTGCGCAAAGACGATGTCGCCCAGCGCGCCGCTGTCGATGATCTGCTTCAAGACGCGCATCGATTGGTCGTAGCGCATGTTCTGGTTGACCGAGAGGATCTTGCCTGACTTGGCTGCCTCGTCGCGCAGCTTCACGGCTTCATCGACCGACAGCGCCAGTGGCTTCTGCGCCAGGATCGCCTTGATGTGAGGCTGCTTCAGCGCATGGCGGATCAGCGCCGGCTGCAGATCGGGCGGAAACGCAAGGTCGACGATCTCGATCTCGGGATTCTCGATCAGTTGTTCCGGCGTGTCGTGGACGGTCGGAATGCTCCAGCGTGCAGCTACCTTCTCGGCGCTGGCCTTGGTGCGCGAGGCGATGGCGACGACTGGGAAACCGGCCTGCGCATAGGCGGCAAGATGGCATTCGGCCATGATCATGCCGGCGCCGATGCAACCGATCCGGTATTCGCTGGTGCGAACCCTCACATCCGGCTCGAAACCCTGGCCTGCCATCCATTCCTCCCTTGGACGACAGGATATAACGCCATGGCAGGCCCATCAGCCAAGGTCCGCTCCATCAATTCCCATCAGAACCATGCCGGGGTGACGGTGCGAACTAGTTTGCGGCAATCAGCACGGTGCTTTCCGGCGACCAGCTGAGCACCACATCCTGGCCCTCGGCCAGCCGGTCACTGCCGGTATTTTGGACGATGACTTTCAACGTCTGGCCGGCGCGCTCGACGAAATAGGTGCTGTTGTTGCCGGCGAAGATGCGCTTGGAGACTTGCCCCTTCAGCGTGTTGGCATTGCCGCTCGATGCCTCGGCATCGGTGGCGATACGAATGCGTTCGGGTCGCACGGCGCAGCTGGCCTTTGTGCCGGCGGCAAGCCGACCACCCACCCCGGCGGCAATCGCCGTGCCATCAGGCAGCCGGATGCCGTTGCTGGTCGCATCGCCGCGAAGGATATTGGCGTCACCGAGGAAGGTGGCGGCGAATTCACTCTTCGGCCGGTCGTAGATTTCCTCCGGCGGCCCTTCCTGCACGAGCCTGCCGTCCCGCAATATGCCGATGCGGTCGCTCATCGTCAGCGCCTCTTCCTGGTCGTGGGTGACGAAGATGGTGGTGATGCCGATCTCGCGCTGGATGCGCTTCAGCTCGATCTGCATGTCGACGCGCAGCGCCTTGTCGAGCGCGCCGAGCGGCTCGTCGAGCAGCAGCACTCGCGGCTTGGTGACGATGGCCCGTGCCAGCGCCACACGCTGGCGTTGGCCGCCGGAGAGCTGGTGCGGCCGGCGCTCGCCGAGCTTGCCGAGCTGAACCAGATCGAGCGCGCGCTGCACTTCGGTGGCGATCGTCGCTTTCGTTTCGCCGCGCACCGACAGGCCGAAGGCGACATTATCGGCGACGCTCATATTGGGAAACAGCGCATAGTTCTGGAACACCATGCCGATGCGTCGCTTTTCGACCGGCACGCGTTCCACACTCTCACCGCCAATGGTGATGCGGCCAGTATCGGGAAAGTCGAAGCCGGCGATCTGGCGCAGCAGCGTGGTCTTGCCGCTGCCCGAGGGGCCAAGCAGCCCATAGAAACCGCCATCGGCGAAATCGATGGAGACGTCGTCCAGCGCCTTGTGCGCGCCAAAACTGCGGGAGACGTTCGATACCTGCACGCCGGCCATTATTTCTCTCCGCCGAATTTGAAGAAGCGCGCCGTGAGCAGCATCAGCGCCATCGACACGACGATGATGATGGTCGAGACCGCGTTGATCTCGGGCGTGAAACCCTTGCGGATCGCGGCGTAGATTTCGACCGGCAGCGTCGTCTGGCCCGGCGTCGCCAGGAAGTAGGAGACGACGAACTGGTCGAACGACACGGCAAATGCGAACAAGCCGCCGGCAATGACGCCGGGCATGATCCACGGCAGCGTCACACGCCTCGTCACTTGCCACTGGTTGGCGCCGAGCGAGCGCGCCGCCTCTTCCAGCTCCGGTGCAAAAGTCTGCAGCCGGGCCGAGACGACGACGATGACATAGGGCAGCGCTAGCGCCACATGGCCGAGCAGGATGGCGAACAGGCCGCGGCCAATGCCGACGCCGAAGAAGAAGATCAGCATCGCCGTGCCGGTGATCAGCCACGGAATGGCGATTGGCGGAAACAGCAGCGCCTGCAGCACTTTCTTGCCGCGGAAATCATAGCGGAACAGCGCCAGCGAAGCGGCCGAGCCAAGCACCACTGAGATGAGCGTGGTGATGACCGCGATCTTGAGGCTGTTCCAGGTGGCCGCGATCAGCTGGTCGTTCTGCCAGAGCGAGGCATACCATTCCGTCGTCCATTCGAACGGCAATTGGTAGAAGGGCGAGACGTTGAACGACATCAGCGCCATGATGATGATCGGCAGATAGAGGAAGGCGAGCAGCAGGAAGATGTAAAACCGGCCCAGCCCTTGGAGGATGCGGGTGGTCTTCATCACGCGGCCCTCTTCAGCACCGGCGAGGCAACTGCGAGGATGACCAGCACGACGGCGAGCAGGATGAACGACAATGCCGCGCCAAGCGGCCAGTTGAACACGGCGACGAACTGGTCTTCGATCACCGTGCCGTAGAAGGTGCCGGTGCGACCGCCGAGAATGCGCGGCTCCATGAACGAGCCGACGACCGGCACGAAGATCAGTGCCGCACCTGCCACCAGGCCGGGCATAGACAGCGGGATGATCACCCGCTTCAGCACCTGCAGCCGCGAGGCGCCGAGCGAGCGCCCGGCCTCGATCAGCGAGTCGTCGATTGCCTGCAGCGTGAGATAGCAGGTCAGCACCATATAGGGCACGTAGGAGTGCACCAGGCCGATGATGATTGCGGGATAGGAATACATCAGGTCGATGTTGATCTTGAACGGCAGCACGGCGTTGAGCGCCGTGTCGAGGATGCCGCCCTCGCGCAGCACCATCGCCCAGGAGAAGATGCGCACCAGCCCGTTCGACCAGAACGGCAGGATGACCAGCAGGAAGATCGCCTCGCGGCTGCGCCCCTTCAGCACCTTGGCCAGCACATAGGCGGCGGGGTAGCCGATGACGACGCACCACAAAGTCACTTCGAGGCCGAGCCGCAGCGAAGCGAGCAGCAGCGTCAGGTACAGGCTCTGCGAGAAGAAGGCGGCGTAATTGCCAAGGGTGAACGCCCACGGCTTTCCCGACAGCGGCAGGTCGGTCATGAAGGAGAAGAATACCATGGCCGAGAGCGGCAGGAAGATCGCCACCGTCAGCCAGAGATAGGCCGGCGCCAGCAGCGGCAGGGCCGATCTCAGCCCGCCGCGCGACGCGACCGCACCCTGTACTGCCATGATACCCTCCTCCCCAGGATTGAAGGGCCAGCCGGCGCCAACCGCCGGCTGGTCCGGACGTGAGCGTTACTTCACGTCGACTTTGAGCTGCTGCCACAGCGCCAGATAGGCCTCGCGCTGCGCGTCGGTGATCGGCGCCTGGAACTGGATGCGCTTGGCCACCTCGGGATCGCCCATCACCTTGCGGTTGAAGGAGTCTTCAGGCAGCGCTTCCACCGCCTTGGTGCTGGCCGACACCGGAGCGCCGACCTTGGTGACCCATTCGACATAGAATTTCGGATCGATCATCCAGTTGATGAAGGCCTGCGCACCTTCGACATTCTTCGAGCCCACCGGGATCGAGAACGCGTCGAGCCAGGCGACGGCGCCTTCCTGCGGAACGACCAGCGAGACCGGCAGCTTGAAGTGGGTCTTGGCGCGATCGGCCGAGCCGCTCCAATAGGTGCCGATGTCGATCTGGTTGGAGGCGACCATCTGGTTCCAGTCGTTCTCCGAACTCCAGAACGTCTTGATCTGCGGCATCAGCGAGGTCAGCTTCGCCTTGACCGCTTCCATATCCTTGATGTCGTTGATATTCTGACCGGTGGCAATGGCGCCGAACTGCACCGCTTCGACAGCGTCGTCGCGAATGACGACCCGGCCCTTATGCGCTGGGTCCCACATTTCGGCGATCGAGGTCGGTGGCTTGTCGAAGGACTTTTCGTTGATTGCCAGCGCCGTCAGGCCCCACACCCACGGCACGCCATAGACCTTGCCGTCATGGTCGAGCATCGGCGATTGCGCCTTGTCCTTGCTGATGTCGGCATAGTTCGGCAGCTTCGAGACATCGATCGGCTGGATCAGCTTTTCGGCCATCGCCTGATCGTTGAAGGCGGCGTTGATCATGACCACGTCATAGAGGCCCGGATTGGTGCGGATCTTGGTCAGCATTTCCTGTTCGGAATTGAAGAAGTCGTTGACGACCTTGTTGCCGGTCGCCTTTTCGAAGGCTTCGATCGCCCACGGCTCGTCGGCGCCGTAGCCCTTCCAGTTGAGCACATGCACTTCGGCGGCACTGGCGGCCAGCGTGAGCGCGGAGGTGATGACGGCGGTCGCCGTCAGCAGGGCAGTCAGTCTTGGCATGCGCATGTTCGTTCCTCTCTTGTTTGCCCGCTTGGCGGGTCAGGCTGTCTGATGGGCCTTCTGGTTCTGGCCCGGCTCGCCCGTGGCGGCCTGGCTCAGGAAAGTCTGGATCTCGCTGTCGGTCGGCGCCGATGAGCCGCCATGGCGGGTGACGGAAAGTGCTGCCGCCGCATTGGCATAGCGCGCCGCCTCGAAGGGATGCACGCCGCGCGAGAGTGCACTGACGAAACCGCCGATATGGGTGTCGCCGGCGCCATTGGTGTCGATGGCATCGACCTTGAAGCCGGCAATGGTCTGCGTCTCGCCATTGACCAACCTCACGAAACAGCCCTTGGCGCCGGCGCGGATAACGACGCCTTCGGCCTTTGGGCAGTGGTCGGCGAGCAGCCGGGCGGCGAGTGCCTCGACATCGCCTTGCCCAGCGATCTCGACCGCTTCCGTCATGTTGCAGCTCAGCCATGTCGTACGGGCAAGTACCCGCGACAGGATGGGACGTGGGATATCCGCGATGACCGGCGTTGGATCGAAAACGAAGGGAATGTTTTCTGGCAGCGCCTCGATCCAGTCGGTCAGCGCGTTGTGGCTTCCGAGATAGCTCAGCGTGTAGCCTGACGTGAACACCCAATCATCAGACGTGACCACCACGGGCCTCATCATCTCGAGGCTGAGAATGCTCTCCGCACCGGGCCACGACACGAAGGTGCGCTCGGCATCGCCGGAGATCATGGCGACGCAATTGCCGCTGTCCATGACCGGCGATGGCGACGTCAGCGTTATGATGCCTTCGGCCGCAAACGCGGTGCGCAAAAAATCGCCATTCGGTCCGCTGCCGAGCTGGCCGCCGAACACCACCGTCATGCCGGTGCGGCTGGCCGCGACCATCATGTTGAAGCCGCCGCCGGCGACCTGCGCAAAGCTCGACGCGGTCTTCTCGCAGCCCGGCGCCGGCAAGGCGTCGATGCGGTAGACATAGTCGACGACGGCGCTGCCGATATGGACCAGACGCCCACTCATGCCGCGGCATCCTTGCTGGCCTTTGCCGTGCGCGCCGCGACGAGGTCTTCGGCAAGCGAGCGCACCTCCCCCATATCTATGCCGACGAGCCCGGCAATGTGTTGTTGCGGCAGTTGCGAAAAGCCGACGCAGGCGCCGGCCATGCCTGAGGCAATCGCGCCGATCGTGTCGGTGTCGCCGCCGAGATTGGCGCTGATGATTGCCGCTTGCCAGGGATCGCCCTGCGCGACTTCAAGCACGGCGAAAGCTGCCGGCACGGACTCCTGGCTGGCCACACCGGTGCCGACGAGATCGGTGATGAGCCCGATCGCATCCCGCATGGTCTTGCCGCGCACGAGCTCCTGCGCCCAGGCGATACGCGCGGCGATATCGCCACCAGTCACCCAATGTCCGAGCCGGGCGCCTCGCCGCGCGGCTGCTACCGCGCTGTCGGAAGCGGCACGCCAGTCGCCACCGGCGACGCCGTGGCTGGCGGCGGCGGCAACTGCTGCGGCCGAAGCGATGGCGATCGAGGTGTTGTGCGTGGCACGGCAAGTGTCGGCGACCTTGGCGACGAAAGCGTCGAGCGGTTCCAGCGGCATCATGATGCCGACCGGCGCGATGCGCATGGCCGCGCCATTGGTGTCGCCCCGGCTTCCCGCCTCTTCCGCCGGCACGCCGTCATTGATGGCGTCGATGGCGCGCTTGGTCGATGGTCCCAGCAGGTCATAGCTGCCGCGCGCCTTGACCTCGCGCTCCCAGTCGAGCAGTGCGTTCACCCAGCGCGCATGATCGAAGCGGTCGCCGGACTCGACGAGAATGCGACCAAGCAGCAGGGCCTGTTCGGTATCGTCGGTGATGGTGCCGGCAACGAGCCCCTTCGACACCGGATGATCGGCAAACGGCGCCACGAAATCCTCGACATGGCCGTATAGCTCGGCGATCCGCGCCGGCGACAGAAGCTGCGTCGGCATGCCCAGCGCATCACCGAGCGCCCCACCGACAAGCGCGCCCATGGCGCGATCGAGCGTGTCGTTGGTTCTGTCCGGCATCGCTCAAAACCTCATATGCAGCGCGAAATGCGCCGGGTTGAGCAGGCTGGTTACATATTCGATCGGCCGGTCGTCGGCCGCACGCGTCAGCCGGCGTCCGCGCAGGAACGGCGTGCCTTGCGGGCAGCCGAGAATGGCGGCGTCTTCGGCATTCAGCATCTCGATGCCGACCCATTCCTCGCCATGGTCTGGGATGAGGCCGGCGCCGCGCAGCGTCTGGTGCAGCGAGCCTTCGCGCAGACCGCGCAGCGGCACGTCCTCCAGTTCGGGCGACAGCGGCAGGCGGCTGCGTTCGATGGAGATCGCATGGCCGTCGCTTGCATTGGTGCGCACCCGGTCGACGGCGATGAAGAACGGGCTTTCGATGCCAAGCAGCGTGGCAAGATCGGCATCCTCGATCACTTCAAGCCGCAGCGTCCGCGTCTCGGCATTGGCGCCGGCATTGGCCAGCGCCCGCGACCAGCCAATGCTGTCATCGACCGGCTTGCCGTCGAAAGTGACGAAGGAGCCGATGCCGACCTTGGTCGTGATCAGCCCACGGCTGGACAACTCCTCGAGGCCCTTGCGGACCGTGTTGCGGCTGACGGAAAAGCGCTGGACGAGTTCGTTCTCGCTTTGCAGGCGGTCGCCGAAGCCAAGCACGCCGGAGCGGATCTCATGTTCGAGAACGGTGGCGATCTGCTCGGGCTTGCCCGTGCCGGGAGAAAGTTGAACCGCGCGCCGCTTCATATGGGTACCTGTTCAATAAACCTGTATAGTCCTGTTCGATATTGGAGTTGAAGGGCGACGTCAACCATATATTTGGATTCACGCATATGCGTTGTGCTCAGGAGGTGCCCCGGGCATCGTTTGTTCGCATGGCGACGCTAACCGCGCAGGGCGTCCCGTCTCCGAGACAGAGCGGGGGCAGCGCTTCCCTCAGGCGATTAGCCTTGCGCTCACACGAAGAAAAATTCCTCAATCCGTTGCTTGGCCGTCCGCAGCGCTGGCAGGATATCCCGCTCCATCGCCTCGACGGAGAACCGCGCCGACTGCGTCGAGACGTTGATCGCCGCCACGGTCTTGCCGGCGCGGTCATAGATCGGCACCGCTATCGAGCGCAGGCCAAGTTCCAGCTCTTCATCGACGACGGCAAAGCCATCCACCCTCGCCGCGTCGATGGCCTTGGCCAGCGCGGCGCGGCTGGTGATCGTCTTCGGCGTGCGCCGTTCGATCCTCGCCTCTGCAAGCAAGGCCTTCAGCTCATCCGCGCCCAGCCCCGCAAGCAGGACGCGCCCCATCGAGGTGCAATGCGCCGGCAGCCTGGTGCCGACATCGAGCGAAACGCTGAGGATGCGGCGGCCAGGAATGCGCGCGACATAGACGACTTCCTCGCCCGACAGCACCGCCGCGTTACAGGCCTCGTCGAATTGGCCCGCGACGTCGCGCATGATGGATGCCGCGAATGTCCACAGCGAGGCGCCGCCGAGCCAAGAGCGCACGATGGCGAGCAGGCGCGGCGACAGCGAAAACTGCCGGCCGGATTGCGTGGCATAGCCGGTGGCGGTCAGCGTCAGCAGGAAGCGACGCGCGCCGGCGCGGGTCAGCCCCGCCTCCTCCGCCATTTCGGTCAGCGTCATCCCGGCCGGATGCCGGGCCAGTATCTCCATGACTGCAAGGCCGCGCTCCAGCGAGCCGACATGGTCGCGCGTCTTTGCCTTGTCCTCCATGCGGCCTCCGCAAGACAATGCGCCGCCTTGACTCGTCTCGGCGGCGCGATGTAAAAATATCTCATACAAAACAAATGTTCGCAATACGAACTTTTTGAACTTCGGAGTTCTTGGCGATGGTCAATTTCCTGCCGCTCAAACAGGCCGTGGCTGAGAACCTGCATGATGGCGATACGGTCGCCTTCGAAGGCTTCACGCATCTGATCCCGACGGCGGCGGCGCATGAGGCCATCCGCCAGGGCTTTCGCGACCTGACGCTCATCCGCATGACCCCCGACCTGATCTACGACCAGATGATCGGCATGGGCATGGCCAAGAAGATCATCTTCTCCTATGTCGGCAATCCCGGCGTCGGCCTGCTGCGCCGCGCCCGCGACGCCATCGAGAACGGCTTCCCCCGGTCGATCGAGATCGAGGAGCACAGCCATGCCGGCATGGCCAACGCCTACGAGGCGGGAGCTGCCGGCCTGCCTTGCGCGGTGTTCCGCGGCTATCGCGGCGCCGGGCTGGCGGCAGTCAATCCCAACATCCGCTCGGTCACCTGCCCGTTCACCGGCGAGGTGCTTGCCGCCGTTCCTTCCATCCGCCCGGACGTGACCTTCATCCACGCTCAGAAGGCCGACAAAAAAGGCAATGTTCTGGTCGAAGGCATTATCGGCATCCAGAAGGAAGCGGTGCTCGCGGCCAAGCGCGCCGTGGTGACGGTAGAGGAAGTCGTCGACAATTTCGACGACCTGCATCCCAACCTCACCGTGCTGCCGCGCTGGACCATCGCTGCGATCTCGGTGGTATCAGGCGGTTCGCATCCCTCCTACGCGCACGGCTACTATGCCAGGGACAACGCCGCCTATCTCGAATGGGACGACATCGCCGCCGACCGTGAAAAATTCCAGACCTGGATGCAGGCCAATGTCCTCGATCGCACGGCGGACGATTTCGCCGGCCGCGTAAAGCATCTGAGGAGCGCAGGATGAGCGGCTTTACTCCCAATGAGATGATGACGATTGCCGCCAGCCGAGCCCTGAAAAACGACGATGTCTGCTTCGTCGGCATTGGCGCGCCGTCAGCCGCCTGCAACGTCGCGCGACTGACGCATGCGCCCGACATCACGCTGATCTATGAAAGCGGCACCATCGGCACCGCGCCCGATGTTTTGCCGCTGTCGATCGGTGACGGCGAACTTTGCGACACCGCCGTCACGACCGTCTCGGTGCCGGAGATGTTTCGTTACTGGCTGCAGGGCGGCCGCATTTCGATCGGTTTCCTCGGTGCCGCCCAGCTCGACAAGTTCGGCAACATCAACACCACCATCATCGGCGACTATGCGCATCCCAAGACCCGCCTGCCCGGCGGCGGCGGCGCGCCGGAGATCGCCACCTCGTCGAAGGAGATCTACATCACCATGGCGCAGTCCAAGCGCGGCATGGTCGAGAAGATCGACTTCTTCACCTCCTTCGGCCATGGCGATGGCGGCGACCATCGCCAGCGCCTCGGCATCGAGACATCAGGGCCGACGCTGCTGATCACCGACCTTGCCATCTGGAAGCCAGATCCGGTGAGCAAGGAATTCACCGTGGTGTCGTTGCATCCCGGCGCAACGCGGCAGCAGGTGCAGGACAGCTGTGGCTGGATCGTAAAGTTCGCCGAGGCGCTTGACGAAACGCCGGCGCCGACGGAACTCGAGCTGACGACATTGCGCGACCTGCAGGCCCGCACCAAGGCGGCGCATGAGGGAAGCGGTAAAGAAAAGGCCGCATGACATGACCGAGGCATTCATCTGCGATTACATCCGCACCCCGATCGGCCGATTCGGCGGCTCGCTGTCGTCGGTGCGGGCCGACGATCTTGGCGCCATCCCGCTGAAGGCGCTGGTCGAGCGCAATGCCGGCATCGACTGGCAGGCTGTCGACGACGTCGTCTATGGCTGCGCCAATCAGGCCGGCGAGGACAACCGCAATGTAGCCCGCATGTCGCTGCTCCTGGCCGGACTGCCGAAGGAAATTTCAGGCTCGACCGTCAATCGCCTCTGCGGTTCCGGCATGGATGCGCTCACCATTGCCGCCCGCGCCATCAAGGCGGGCGAAGCCGAGTTGATGATCGCCGGCGGCGTCGAATCGATGAGCCGCGCCCCCTTCGTCATGCCCAAGGCCGAGACAGCCTTTTCGCGCCACGCCGAGATCCACGACACCACGATTGGCTGGCGCTTCATCAACCCGCTGATGAAGAAACACTATGGCGTCGATTCCATGCCGGAGACCGGCGAGAACGTCGCCGAGGATTTTTCAGTGTCGCGCGCCGACCAGGACGCCTTTGCCGTGCGCAGCCAGGACAAGGCCGTCGCGGCACAGGCCAATGGCCGGCTGGCGAAGGAGATCACCCCGGTGACGGTCCCACAGAAAAAGGGCGATGCGATTATCGTATCGAAGGATGAGCATCCCCGCGCCGGCACCACGGTCGAGTCGCTGGCCAAATTGCCGACGCCGTTCCGCCAGGGCGGCACCGTCACCGCCGGCAACGCGTCCGGCGTCAATGACGGCGCGGCAGCGCTGATCATCGCCTCCGAAGCGGCTGTGAAAAAATACGGCCTGACGCCGATCGCCCGCGTCCTCGGCGGCGCTGCTGCCGGCGTGGCGCCACGCATCATGGGCATCGGCCCTGCCCCGGCGACACAAAAGCTCTGCGCCCGCCTCGGCCTGACACCGCACCAATTCGATGTCATCGAACTCAACGAAGCCTTCGCCTCCCAAGGGATCGCCGTGCTCCGTCAACTCGGCATCTCCGAGAATGCGGAGCACGTCAATCCGAATGGCGGCGCCATCGCGCTTGGTCATCCCTTGGGCATGTCGGGCGCGCGTATCACTGGCACCGCGGCACTGGAACTGCGCGAGCGCAGCGCCCGCTATGCGCTGGCCACCATGTGCATCGGCGTCGGCCAGGGCATCGCGGTGGCGCTCGAACGGGTTTGAGTTTGCACCGCCCTTAATAGGGCAAACCGACATAGTTTTCAGCCAGCGCGGTCGACGCCGCTTGCGAATGCACGAGATAGTCGAGCTCGGCTTCCTGGATGCGTTGGCCGAACTCGCCCGTATCAGGAAAGCGGTGCAACATCGTCGTCATCCACCAGGAGAAGCGTACCGCCTTCCAGACCCGCGCCAGCGCCTTGGCCGAATAGGCGTCAAGCCCGGCCTGCGATTTGTCCACATAGAATTCGCGAAGTCCGGCAAAGAGATAGCGCACGTCGCTGGCAGCGAGGTTGAGCCCTTTGGCGCCGGTCGGGGGCACGATATGGGCGGCGTCGCCGACCAGGAACAGCCGGCCGAAGCGCATCGGCTCGGCGACGAAGGAGCGCAGCGGCGCGATTGATTTTTCGAAGGACGGGCCGGTAACGACCGCGGCTGCGGTCTGTTCCGGCAGGCGACTGCGCAATTCGTCCCAGAAGCGGTCGTCGCTCCAGGACTCGACCTGTTCGTCAGCGGGGACCTGCACATAGTAGCGGCTGCGATGCGTCGACCGCATCGAGCATAGCGCAAAGCCCCGCTCATGGTTGGCGTAGACCAGTTCGTGATCGGCCGGCGGCACTTCGGCCAGCACGCCGAGCCAGCCGAAGGGATAGGTCCGCTCGAAGGTTTTCAGCGCCCGCCCAGGCGCCGATTTGCGGCTAACGCCGTGATAGCCGTCGCAGCCGGCGATGAAGTCGCAGTCGATGCAATGGCTGACGCCGTCCTTGTCGTAGGTGACGTAGGGCGCTTCGCCATCGAAACCATGCAGCGCGACGTTGGCCGCCTCATAGACGGTGGTCAGCCCGGCCGCCTCGCGCTTGTCCATCAGATCGTGCGTCACTTCGGTCTGACCATAGACGGTGACATGCTTGCCGCCGGTCAGTGCCGTGAGGTCGAGCCGGTGCAGGCCGCCGCCGAACGCAAGCGAGATGCCGGCATGCAGCAGGCCCTCGGCATGCAGCCTTACAGCTGCGCCCGCCTCTTCGAGCAACTCGACGGTGCCTTGTTCGAGCACCCCTGCCCGCACCCGGCCAAGCACATGCTGCCGGCTCGAACGTTCGAGGATCACCGTCTCGACGCCAATGGTGCCGAGAAGCTGGCCAAGCAGCAGCCCGGACGGTCCGGAGCCGACAATGACGATCTTTGTGCGCATCAGTGTCCCAGGCTTTCGATCTGTCCGGCGAGTTCGGCGGCGAGCCGTAGCGCAGCCGCGGTCGCTATCGCCATTTGCGGCAAGAGCAGCCATTCCAGCGTCCAGGCAGCACCGGAGCGCTCCTGCTCATGCACCAGCGCCTGGTGCATGCCGGAAAGCTGGGTGGCGTTGAAGCGCGCCAGCGTCACCAGCACTTCCGCCTTCACCGGGTTCTGCTTGTGCGGCATGGCCGACGAGCCGCCGCCGCCGGACAGCTTGATGTCGGTTCCACCTTGCGCCATCAGCGCAACGTCCTGGCCGAACTTGCCGAGACTGCCGGCGATGAGCGATAGCAGCCCGGCGAATTCGGCCAGCGCATCCCGCTGGCTGTGCCATTGCGGCGCGTCGCCAAGGCCGAGCTTTGCGGCAAGGGCCGCGCGCACGGCAGGTCCTTTGTCGCCCAGCTTCTCCAGCGTGCCGGCGGCGCCGCCAAACTGCACCACGATCAGACGCTTGGATTGCTCCGACAGTCTCTGCTGATGCCGTTGCAGCGGCGTGCGCCACACCGCCACGCGGTCCGACGCCTGAATTGGGATCGCCGGCTGCATGCGCGTCATCGCTGTCAATGCACGGCTGCCAAAACGTTCTTCCAGCCCCACCAGCCGCAGAATGTTTTCAGTCAGCAGCAGGTCGAGATGTTCAATGAGCCGGCGCAGCCGAAGCACCAGGCCAGTGTCGATGACGTCCTGGCTGGTTGCGCCGAAATGCACGCCGGCGTCGTGCGGCGCCCCGACCGCTGCCTTCAACTGGCGCACCAGTTCGGGCACGATCACGCCATCCTTCGCCACACCGGCCCGCAGCCGCGCGGTGTCCGGCTTGTATGACAACAGGACAGGTATAATCGCCGCGGCGGCATCCGTGCCGATAATCCCGCTTTCGGCTTCCGCTTGCGCCAGCGCGCGCTCGAAATCGAGCATGGCGGCGATTTCCCCATCCACCGAAAAATGCCGAGCCGCCTCCTCGTCGCCGAGCAGGCCGGAAAGCAGCGGATGGTCGAAGGGCGATACGGTCATGTGCTGGTTTCCTCCGTCAGCTGTCGAAGAAGACCGTTTCCTTCTCCCCCTGGAGATGGACGTCGAAAATATAGTCGTCGCCTTGCCGCTCGGCGATCAGCGTCGGCACGCGCACCTTGTGCTCGATGCGGGCCAGGATCGGATCCTCGGCATTGGCCTTGGCCTCGTCGGAGAAATAGAGCCGCGTGTGGAGGCCGATATTGATGCCGCGGGCGACGATCCACAGGCTGATATGCGGCGCCATCAGCCGGCCGTCGCCATACGGCACGCGTCCCGGCTTGATCGTCTGAAAACTGCACAGGCCGGTTTCCATGTCGGTCGGCTGACGGCCCCAGCCCTGAAAATCCGGATCGGCATCGCCGCGCAATTCGGCCGGCGAATTGTAGAAGCCATTGGCATCCGCCTGCCAGATCTCGATCAACGCATCCCTGAGCGGCGTGCCGGTGCCGTCGAGCACGCGAATGCGCAAACCGATGCGGTCGCCCTTGGCGTTGTCGTTGAGCATCGTGGCGCCCAGGTCTGTCGGGTAGACGCCGCCGATACCGCCGAAATTCGGCGTCAGCCCGATATGCACGTAGGGCCCGGCGGTCTGCGACGGGCTCTCCTTCAGCCGGGTCAGCGATTGCGCCATCAATTGCCCTCCGGACGGTTTTCGAACAGCGAGGCGCGGCGTCCGCGCAACACGATGTCGAACTTGTAGGCGCGCGCGTCGAACGGGATCGTCGCCTGCATGTCGAGCGCGGCAACCAGCGTCTCAATCGCCGCCTTGTCGCGGATACCGCGCACGATCGGGCACCGCCAGATCAGCGGGTCGCCCTCGAAATACATCTGGGTGATCAGCCGCTGTGCGAAGCCGTGGCCGAACACCGAGAAATGGATGTGCGACGGCCGCCAGTCATTGGGCCCGTTCGGCCAGGGATAGGGACCTGGCTTCACCGTGCGAAAGGCATAGCCGCCGTCGGCATCGGTGATGGTGCGGCCGCAGCCGCCGAAATTCGGATCGAGCGGCGCCAGATAGCCGTCCTTCTTGTGGCGGTAGCGGCCGCCCGCATTGGCCTGCCAGAATTCGAGCAGCGCGCCGGAGACGCCCTGGCCGCGCTCGTCGAGCACGCGGCCATAGACGATGATACGCTCGCCGATTGCGCTCTCGCCGGGCTTGGCGAAGTTGTGGATCAGGTCATTGTCGAGTTCGCCGAGCATGGCGTGGCCGAACACCGGACCGGTGATTTCCGACGCCGTGTTGTCGAAGGCCAGCAGCGCCTTTTGCGGCGAGCGCAGCACCGACGTCTTGTAGTCGGGCGTCAGCGCCGGCGGATGCCAGCCGCGGTCGCGCTGGAAGAAGGCTCCGCTCTCGGGCCTGCGGTTCGAGCCGGCATCAGCTGGCATGGCCAGCCCTGCTTCCGTCCATTTCCGAAAACACCTCCTTGGCGATCCTGAAGGCGCGGTTGGCGGCCGGCACGCCGGCATAGATCGCGACATGCAGGAACGCTTCGCAGATATCGTCGCGCGACGCACCGGTGTTGGCGGTGGCGCGCACATGCATGGCGACCTCTTCATCATGGCCAAGGGCGGCCAGCAATGCCAGCGTCACGATCGAGCGTTCGCGCCTGCTGAAGCCCGGACGCGCCCACACAGTGCCCCAGGCTGCCTCGGTGATCAGCTCCTGGAACGGCCGGTCGAAATCGGTGACGGCATCCTCGCTGCGATCAACATGCGGGTCGCCGAGCACCGAGCGCCTGACGGTCAGCCCTGTCTGGTATCTGGTTTCGTTTTTGGGCAGTTCATCCATGGGTCTGCTTTCTCAGGGGAAGCGCCGCGACGAAATCGCGGATCAGGGTGGTCAGCGCCTTGGGCTGTTCGACGCAAGGGATGTGCGCGGCGTCACGAATGATTTCGAAATGTGCGCCTGGGATCAGATCGGCCAGCCAGCGGACGAGATCCGGCGGCGTCGAGCCGTCCTGGTCGCCAACGACGCAAAGCGTGGGTACCGCGATCCCCTGCGCGGCCTCGGTGAAATCGGCATCGCGCACCGCGGCGCAGGTGCCGACATAGCCGGCGACGGCTTGCCGGGTCATCATGTTCCAGTAACCGTCGAGCTCGGCGACACGGTCCGCGTGGAAGGCAGGCGTAAACCACATTTTGAGCACGGCATCGGCGATGGCCTGGATGCCTTTGCTTTCGACCGTTTCGATGCGGGTGTTCCAGCTGTCGG
Organism: Mesorhizobium sp. M0862; assembly: GCF_040319795.1. NCBI lineage: Bacteria > Pseudomonadati > Pseudomonadota > Alphaproteobacteria > Hyphomicrobiales > Phyllobacteriaceae > Mesorhizobium > Mesorhizobium sp. M0862. The sequence continues at coordinate 308,030 of NZ_JAMYOJ010000004.1, read as the reverse complement.
CCGTGCCGATCTTGTGGGCGGTGTCGCACAGGATGAGGCCGTCGACGATTTCGGGGCGCCGGGCATAAAACCCTTGCGCAATCAGGCCGCCCACCGACAGGCCGCACAGCACCGCATTGTTCAGTTCGAAATGATCGATCAGGCCCGACAGATCATCGACATGCTCGTCGATCGAGCTGACGCCACCAATGTCGGACAGGCCATGGCCGCGCTTGTCGTAGACCAACACAGGCATTTCGCCACCCAGTTCGGACAACACCTCGTCCCAGATGCGGAAGTCGGTGCCCAGCGAATTGATGAACACGATCGGCCGCGCATTTCCCTTCGCCTTGATATGGCGATGGTGCAGCGTGATGCCGCCAATGTTGACGAATGGCACGATTTCAATCCTCCGTGTTCACATTGCACAAGGCATTTAGTTTGGTAAAATGATATTTTACGCCGTTTCATTAACTGCTAGGTTATGAGAACATGTCCGAAAGCCGCATAAGGTTCCGTCACCTGCAGGCATTCCTTGAGGTAGCGCGGCAAGGCAGCGTGGCGAGGGCGGCCGACTTTCTCCATGTCAGCCCACCGGCCGTGACCAAGACGTTGCGCGAATTGGAGGAGGCGCTTGGCATCGCTGTCGTCGAACGCGACGGCCGCGGCATCAGGGTGACGCGGCTTGGCGAAATCTTTCTCGGCCATGCCGGCACGGCGATCACGGCACTGAAGCGCGGCGTCGATTCCGTCCGCCAGGACGGCGCCATCAACCGGCATCCGATCCGCATCGGCGCGCTCCCGACAGTGTCGGCCAAGGTGATGCCACGCGCCATAAGCCTGTTCCTGAGTGAAAATACCGGTGCTGCGATCAAGATAGTCACCGGCGAGAACGCGGTCCTGCTGGAACAGTTGCGCGTCGGTGCGCTCGATCTCGTCGTCGGCCGGCTTGCGGCGCCGGAAAACATGACCGGCTTCTTCTTCGAGCATCTCTATTCCGAACCGGTGCTGTTCGTGGTGAGGGCCGGCCATCCGCTGCTGCAGCCGGGCCAGGACATCTTCGCCCGGCTCGATGAATTCCCGGTGCTGATGCCGACGCGGGAGTCGGTCATCCGCCCGTTCGTCGACCGCCTGTTCATCACCAACGGCATGACGGCGCCTGCGACCGAGATCGAGACCGTCTCGGATTCCTTCGGCCGTGCCTTCCTGCGCCAAAGCAATGCGGTCTGGATCATATCGACAGGCGTCGTCGCCAACGAACTCTCCAGCGGCGCCTTCGTCGCCTTGCCCGTCAACACCGAGGAAACCAAAGGGCCGGTCGGCCTGACGATGCGGACCGACACTGCGCCTTCGCCGGCCTTCACCATCCTGCTGCAGACAATTCGCGAGGCGGCCAGCCAGAACGCCTGAGCACCTTTCGCCAATCTGGCGCAGAGCGGGCCTTCAGCCGTATTTCCATAACCTGTTGGTTAACGAAACACCGCAAAATATCATTTTACCAAACCAAACACCTAGGGCACTGTGACGATGGGAGGATCGAAATCGTGCCGTTATCGGCATTGGCGGCGTTCCGCTGCCGCCTCAAGGCCTGCCGGGGCGATCTCCGATCTTAAGAACGGGCGGCATCGATTTTGAGCAGGCCGGCGGTGACCTCCAGGTGCCGTCAGGAAAGGGAGGAATACCAGCATGACCTCAAGCAAATCCGGCGTCTCGCGGCGCCAGTTCATCGCCACATCGCTCGCCGGCGGCGCGGCACTTGCGCTCAGCCGCGGCCAGGCATTCGCGCAGGCCGCCGACACGCTGAAGGTCGGCTTTGTCAGCCCGCGCACCGGGCCGCTCGCCGGCTTCGGCCAGACCGACGGCTATGTGCTCGATCTCGCCCGCAAGGCGCTCGCCAACGGCCTCGACATCGGCGGCAAGAAATACAGTGTCGAGATCATCGACCAGGACACGCAATCCGACCCGTCGCGCGCCGGCCAGCTCGCCAAGGACCTCATCAACAACCAGGCCGTCGACCTGATGCTGGCGGTGTCGACGCCGGAGGTGATCAACCCGGTCGCCGACGCCTGCGAAGCCGCCGGCGTGCCTTGCCTCTCCACCGTTATGCCGTGGGAGGCCTGGTATTTCGGCCGCGGCGCCAAGCCCGGCGAACCCTCGCCGTTCAAATGGACCTATCATTTCGGCTTCGGCGTCGACGAGTTCTTCCGGACCTACATCTCGCAATGGAACCTGATCGAGACCAACAAGAAGGTCGGCGTCATGTATCCCAACGACGCCGACGGCAATGCCATCCGCACCCATCTGGCGCCGTTGCTGGCGAAGCAGGGTTTCACCATCGTCGATCCCGGCGCCTACGAGACCGGCACCACCGACTATTCCTCGCAGATCGCTCTGTTCAAGCAGGAAGGCGTCGAGATCTTCAACTCCTTCCCGATCCCGCCGGACTTCGCCGCCTTCTGGCGCCAGGCCGCGCAGCAAGGCCTGATCAAGCAGATCAAGATCTGCCAGGTCGCCAAGACCGGGCTGTTCCCGTCCGACATCGAGGCGCTCGGCGATCTCGGCAACAAGATTTCGAGCGCCGCTTACTGGCACAAGGCCTTCCCCTACAAGTCGCCGCTGACCGGCGTTTCGGGGACCGAACTGGCCGACGGTTATGAGGCCGCCAGCGGCAAGCAATGGACGCAGCAGCTCGGCGCCTCGATGTCGCTGCTCGACGCCGGCTTCGAGGCCCTGAAGGCAAGCACCGACGCCAAGGACAAGGCGGCCGTCGCCAAGGCGCTGAGCACGCTCAACACCGAGACCATGATCGGCAAGGTCGACTTCACCAGCGGCCCGGTCGCCAATGTCTCTCCCGGCCCGATCATCGGCACCCAATGGGTGGCGGCCAAGGAAGGCGGCAAATTCCCGCTCGACTACGTCGTGACCGAGAACGCCACCGACCCGAAGGTTCCGGTCGAGGCCAAGCTCCAGCCGTATAACGGCTGACGGACGGCTACGGGGGTCGCATCGTGAACGGTTCAGCAAACGCCGCGATCCTCCGCGCTGCCGGCATCCAGAAACGCTTCGGCGCGCTGGTGGTGCTCGACGGTGTCGACTTCGCCATGAATGCCGCTGAGGCCGTCGGCATCGTCGGCCCGAACGGCGCCGGCAAGACGACGCTGCTCAGCATCTTGTCAGGCGCCTTCCCGCCGAGCGCCGGCACGGTCGCCTTCAAGGGCGGCGACGTGACGGCGCTGCCGGCCACGGCGCGCTGTCGTCTCGGCCTGGTGCGCACGCACCAGGTGCCGAAACCGTTCAGCGGCATGACCACGTTCGAAAACGTCTTCGTCGCCGCGTCGCATGGGGCGGGTCTCGCCCGCGACGAGGCCTATGAAGCGGCGTTGGCGTCGCTGAAACTGTGCGGCATGCTGGGCGTCGCCAACCGACGCGCCGAGACACTCGGCCTGCTCGACCGCAAGCGGCTGGAACTGGCCCGCGCGCTTGCCGCAAGGCCGACCCTGCTTCTGCTCGACGAGATCGGCGGCGGACTGACCGATGGCGAGGCGAGCGAACTCGTCGATACCATCAAGGAATTGCGCCGCCGCAAGATCGGCATCGTCTGGATCGAGCACATCGTCCACATCCTGCTGCAGGTGGCCGAGCGGCTGATCTGCATGGATGCCGGAAAGATCATTGCCGATGGCGAGCCGCAAGCCGTGATGGCCGATCCCGAAGTCGTGCGCGCCTATCTCGGTGGAGGCCCGAAATGAGCCTGCTCGCAATCGAGAATCTGGTCGTCCGCCACGGCCTGTTGCAGGCGGTGCGCGGTGTGAGCTTTACGATCGAGCGCCGCGAAACGCTGGCGCTGGTCGGCGCCAACGGCGCCGGCAAGACGACGCTGCTGCGGGCAATCGCCGGCGCGCATCAGCCGACTGCCGGCCGTGTGCTGCTGGACAGCACCGACATCACCGGCGTGCCGTCGCACAAGCGCGTCGGCATGGGTGTGGCGCTGGTGCCGGAAGGACGAAAGCTGTTCGTGCAGATGACGGTCGAGGAGAACCTTCTGCTCGGCAAGACCGCCGGCCGGCCCGGCGACTGGAGCGTGGAAAGGGTGCTCGACACGTTCCCCAATCTGAAGCCGCGCCGCCACGCCAAGACCGGGCATCTCTCCGGTGGCGAGCAGCAGGCCACCGCCATCGGCCGCGCGTTGATGAGCAATCCGGAGCTGCTGCTGCTCGACGAGGTCTCGCTCGGCCTGTCGCCGCTGGTGGTCGATCGCGTCTACGCTTCGCTGCAAGGGCTGATCAGCTCCGGCACGACGATCATCCTGGTCGAACAGGACCTCAATCGCGCGCTCTCGGTCTCGGACAAGGTCATCTGCATGCTCGAAGGACGCGTCGCGCTGGAAGGCCCGAGCAAGGGCATGTCCCGCGATGAAGTGACGAAAGCCTATTTCGGCCTGCACAGAAAAAGCGCCGGGAGTGTGCCGGCATGAGCAACCAGATCGTCCAGGGCATCCTGCTCGGCGGCTACTACGCGCTGATCGCCTGCGGCCTCTCCTTCATGTTTTCGGTGATGCGCATCATCAACCTCGCGCATGGCAGCCTGGCCGTGTTTTCCGCCTACGCGCTGTGGTGGCTCGCCTCGCAATTCCATATCTCGCCCTTCGTCGGCCTGCTCATCGTGCTGCCGCTGATGGCGGCCATCGGCTGGGCGCTGCAGCGCTTCCTGCTCGAGCGCAGCGCCCGCGGAGGCGCGCTGCTGCCGATCCTGACCACGTTCGGCCTCGCCATCGTCATCGACAATGCGCTGTTCGAGCAGTTCGGCGCCGACACACGTTCGCTGGCGCCCTATATCGGCAGCCTCTCCTACGATTCCTGGGAATGGCCGGGCAGCATCTATGTCGGCAAGCTTGCCGTGATCATGTTCGCCGCCGCCGTCATATTGCTTGGCGGACTGCAGCTGTTCCTTACCAACACCAGGCTTGGCCGCTCGATCCGCGCCACGTCGGAAGATCCCGACACGGCCGGTCTCGTCGGCGTCGATGCGCGCCGCGCCAACGCCCTCGCCGCCGCCATCGCCATGGTCACGGTCGGTCTTGCCGGTGCCTTCCTCGGCATGCGCGCCACCTTCGATCCCTATACCGGCGCACCTCAATTGCTGTTCGCTTTCGAGGCGGCGGTGATCGGCGGCGCCGGTTCGCTATGGGGCACGCTGGTCGGCGGCATCGTTCTGGCGCTCGCCCAGACGCTCGGCGCGCAGATCCATCCGCAAGGTTTTCTGATCGGCGGCCATGTCGCCTTCCTGATCGTGCTGTTCATCCGGCTCTCCACCTCCGGCCTCGGCCTGCGCGGCCTGCTGCGCCTGCCCGCGAGGAAAGCATCATGAGCGCGGTTTTAAACGCCCCCGTTATCGAGCGCGGCACCTCCGCCTCGCGCATCTCGGCGATTGCGGTCGTCGTCATCATCGCGCTACTTGGCGTCGCGCCGCATTTCCTTTCGGCCGGCGCCGTCGACCGCGTGACCGCCTTGTTCATCTATGTGATCCTGGCGGCGATGTGGAACGCGCTGGCCGGCTTCGGCGGGCTGGTTTCGGTGGGACAGCAAGTGTTCTTCGGCCTCGGCGCCTATTTCACCATCCGCCTGGCCGATGCCGGCCTCAACCCGTTCGCTTCGCTGTTCGTCTCCGCGATCATTGTCGGCGCGATCTCCTGGCCGATGTCGCTGTTCATGCTGCGGCTCAGGAACGGCGAGTTCGCCATCGGCATGTGGGTGATCGCGGCGCTCACCCATCTCCTGGTCAATCTCGACCGGCTGGTGCAAGGCGAGACCGGGACGTCGCTGATCTCGCTCAACGTCTATGACGCCGGCGTCAGGCGGGCGACGATCTACTGGCTGGCGTTGGCCGCGATGACGGCGCTGCTCGCCACCCTGTTTAGCCTGCTGCGTGGCAGCACAGGTGCGGCCATCCGCGCCATCAGGGACAATGAGGAGGCCGCGGCATCGGTCGGCGTGCGCGTCACCGGAACCAAGCGGCTGCTCTTCGTGCTCGCCGCCTTCGGCATCGGCATGGCCGGCGCGCTGTGGTTGGCCACGTCGATCACCTTCCAGCCGAAAACCTACTTCAACGTCCAGTGGACCGCCTACATGATCTTCATGGTGCTGGTCGGCGGCATCGGCACCTTCGAGGGCGCCATTCTGGGTGCGCTGCTGTTCTTCCTCATCGAGACCTGGTTCGGCGGCACCGGCGTCTGGTATCTGATCGGCCTTGGCGCCACGGCGGTGCTGTTCTCGCTCTTCCTGCCGCGCGGCCTGTGGGGAACGCTGGAGGAGCGCTTTGGCCTGCGCCTGCTGCCGGTCGGCTACCGTGTCAGGCTCCCGCCAAACGCCGCAGATGGCGACGCCACGCCTTCGCCGCAACAGACCGCAACACATACTGAAAAGGCGTGACCATGCTGTTCGGCAAGACCATCCTCATCACCGGTGTCGCGTCCGGTATCGGCGCCCGCACCGCGGAACTTGCCGGCCAACTGGGCGCTGACGTGATCGGCGTCGACGTGCGTGAACCTGCCGCACCGGTCGGCTTCTTCGTCAAGGCCGACATCTCGTTCAAGGCCGGCGTCGTCGATCTCATCGGGCGCCTGCCGGAGCGCATCGATGCGCTCTGCAATGTCGCCGGCCTCCCCGGCAACACCGGTGCGGTGTCGACACTGACCGTCAACTTCTACGGCCTGCGCGCGCTCTCGGAAGGCCTCGCACCAAGACTTCGTGAAGGCGGCGCCGTGGTCAACGTCGCCTCGATCGCCGGCTATGGCTGGCGCGCCAATCTCAACCGCGCGGCATCGATGATCGGCATCGAAGGCTTTCCCGATGTGGCGGAGGTGGTCGCCGACCATCAGGTGAAGAACGAGGAAGGCTATTCCGTTTCCAAGGAACTGCTGCTGTTGTGGACGCAGCGCGCCGCACATCAGGACCTGTTCAGGAGCCGCGGCATCCGCGTCAATGCAGTGAGCCCCGGCCCGGTCGAGACGCCGATCCTCAAACAGTTCCGCAATGTGCTGGGTGACGCCCGCGTCGACAGCGACATCGCCAGGGTCGGGCGCGCCGGAACCTCGGGCGACATCGCGCCTGTCGTGCTGTTCCTGTGCTCGGACGGCGCACGCTGGGTCAACGGCGCCAATGTGCCGGTTGACGGTGGGCTTGAAGCATCGATCAATGCCGAGGTGCTCGGCTTCTAGACCATGATCCCGAAAAGTGGGAGCCGGTGTTCGGATCAGATCGTGGTCGATAATAGATAGAAAAGACGCTCGACGGCGAGCGAGGGAGAGAACAATGGACATCGGACTTCTGATCGACGGCGACAAAAGGGATGCGTCAGGCTCCGCCTCTTACGAGCGCATGGACCCGTTCACCGGCAAGCTGGCCACCCGCGCTGCCGCAGCCAGCATCGCCGACGCCAATGCCGCGGTGGAAGCCGCGGCCCTCGCCTTCAAGAGCTGGTCGAAGACCGGACCGGGCGAGCGCCGCGCTTTTCTGTCCAAGGCGGCCGATGTCATGGACTCCAAGGTCGGCGAATTCACCAGATTGATGATGGAAGAAACCGGCGCCACCGGCCCCTGGGCCGGCTTCAACGTCATGCTCGCCGCCAAAATGCTGCGCGAGGCAGCCGCCATGACGACGCAGATTTCGGGCGAGGTCATTCCCTCCGACAAGCCCGGCACGCTGGCCATGGCGATCCGCCAGCCGGCCGGCGTCTGCCTCGGCATCGCGCCGTGGAATGCACCGGTCATCCTCGGAACCCGTGCCATCGCCATGCCGATCGCCTGCGGCAACACGGTTGTGCTGAAAGCTTCGGAAATGTGCCCAGGCACACACCGGCTGATCGGCCAGGTGCTGGTCGAGGCCGGCCTGCCCAAGGGCGTCATCAATGTCGTCACCAATGACCCCAAGGACGCAGCGGCAATCGTCGAGGCACTGGTCGCGCACCCTGCAGTCAGGCGTGTCAACTTCACCGGCTCGACCAAGGTCGGCAGAATCATTGCCGAACTCGCCGGCCGTCACTTGAAGCCGGCGCTGCTCGAACTCGGCGGCAAGGCGCCGCTGGTCGTGCTCGACGATGCCGACATCGATGCGGCGGTCAATGCGGCGACCTTCGGCGCCTACATGCATCAGGGCCAGATCTGCATGTCGACCGAGCGTCTGGTCGTCGATGAAAAGGTCGCCGACGAGTTCGTCGCCAAGCTCGCCGCCCGCGCGGCGCAGCTGCCTGCCGGTGACCCGCGCGGCCATGTCGTGCTCGGTTCGCTGATCAGCAGCCAGGCCGCCGACAAGATGGAAGAACTGGTTGCCGACGCCGTCGCCAAGGGCGCCAGGCTTGTGGCCGGCGGCAAGCGCACCGGAACCGTGGTCGAGGCGACATTGCTCGACCACGTGACGCCGGCGATGCGCGTCTATTCGGAAGAATCCTTCGGCCCGGTCAAGCCGGTGATCCGCGTCAAGGGCGAGGACGAAGCGGTATGTGTCGCCAACGATACCGAATACGGCCTGTCCTCGGCCGTGTTCAGCCGCGACATCCGCCGTGCCATGGCGGTTGCCGCGCGCATCGAAGCCGGTATCTGCCACATCAACGGCCCGACCGTCGGCGACGAGGCGCAAATGCCGTTCGGCGGCGTCAAGGGTTCAGGCTACGGCCGCTTCGGCGGCAAGGCCTCGATCGCCGAGTTCACCGACCTGCGCTGGCTGACGATCGAGGATCCGGGGCAGCACTATCCGTTTTGACTGCACCTTCTCTCACAGGGGGAGAAGGAAAGGAGCCCTCAGGGCCGTTGCCTGGCGAGCCAACGGATTCCCGCATCAAAACCCGGCAAGGCTCGAGCCGCGCGATCGGCGGCCCCTCCCGGAGTTGTAAATCGTTTGATGGTGGGTATTTTACCCCTCAAGCACATGCCGCCGGAAAGCGGCAAGTGGTTTTGGGACTACCACAAGTGCAAAGCAAAATACGCGATGCGGATCGCGCCGGGGAGGAATCGTCATGCCAAACAAGGCCTTGCCGCTGGTCATCAGCGCGCCGGAACCACGCACGCTCGACCTGATCTTCACCCCACCGCAGCTGGCGCGCCTCAAGGCGCATTACCGCGTCGTCGAGACGACGGCCGAGGGCGTGGCGAACTTGCCCGCCGACGTGCTGGCCGAAGCCCGCTATATTATCGGCCAGCCGCCGATCTCGCCCGAGACTTTGGACCAGATGCAGGCGCTGCGTTGCGTCTTCAATGTCGAGACCAACCTCATCAACAACATGCCCTATGAGACGCTGTTTGTGCGCGGCATCCATGTCGTCACCACCGGCCTCGTCTTCGCCGAGCCGGTGGCCGAGCTTGGCCTCGCCATGGCGCTCAACCTCGCCCGCAACATCGTCGATGCTGACCTCGCCTTCCGCAAAGGCGAGGAGCTGTGGGGCGGTGACGGCAATTTGACGGCGCGGCTTCTGTCCGGCGCCGATGTCGGCATCATCGGCTTCGGCGATCTCGGCCGTGCGCTGAACCGGCTGCTGTCGGGTTTTCGCACCCGCACCAAGGTCTTCGACCCTTGGCTGCCGCCGTCGATCCTGATCGACAATGGGGTCAAGCCGGCCTCGCTGGACGAGGTGCTGACATCAAGCGATTTCGTCTTCGTCGTCGCTTCGGTGACCTCGGAGAACCAGGGTTTCCTCGGCGCTGAGGCCTTTGCAAGTATGCGCAAGGGCGCCGCCTTCATCCTGCTCAGCCGCGCCGGCGTCGTCGACTTCCCTGCCCTGATGGCGGCGGTGAAAAGCGGCCACATCGTCGCCGCCAGCGATGTCTTCCCAGAAGAACCGCTAGCGCAGGACCATCCGGTCCGCACGATCCCCGGCTTCCTGCGCTCCGCCCACCGCGCCGGTGCGCTCGACATCGCCTTCAAGCGCATGGGCGACATGGTGCTGGAGGACATGGACCTGATCGACCGCGGCCTGCCGCCTCTGCGCTCCAAGCGCGCCGAGCGCGAGACGGTGTCAAGGATGCGTTCGAAGCCGGCGGACAGGAACTAGTTGTCGCGAGAAATCCGCCTGAGATGGATTTCGCAGTTGGCCAAAACCCCTTTGTCATCGCCGCTCAGGATGACCGGGAACCTTCCGGCATTGGCGTTTTTCAGCCGGATCGCTCCCATTTTATTCACTCCGAGCAAAGCCGGAGGCGGCCCGCTCGCCTCGCTCTATCCGGCAGCAACGCCGGCTGCCGAGCGATTGGCCAGCACCAGCCCGACCTCGCCGACAACCTGATCGACGCGCTTCAGGATGGGTTCGGCCCGCAGCACGCCGTCGGAAAAGTCCTTGTCCGTGGCATAGACCCCTGTCGGCAGCGTCAGCGCCTCGAAGAAGCCGAACAACGGCCGCAACTGGTGCTCGACGATCAACGCGTGGCGATCGTTGCCGCCGGTGGCAAGCAGCACCACCGGCTTGCCGCGCAAGGAAGCGGGATCGAAGAGGTCGAAGAAGTGCTTGAACAGGCCGGTGTAGCTGCCCTTGTAGGTCGGTGACCCCACCACCAGCACATCGGCATTGACGACGCTGTCGAAGACTGCCCGGGACTGGCCGTCGAGATCGCGCGCCCATTTGGCAGCGCCGAGCGACGGGCCGAGGTCTTCGATGTCATAGGTGCTCGCCGACAGGCCATGCTGGCGCGCAATATCCCTGACAACCTGGTCGACAAAACCACGCGTCTTGGACGGCCTGGTGAAATTGCCGGAAAACCCGACGACGGTTGGATTGGGCATGTTTCTCTCACCTCTCGCGGCGGGGTTTCATACCGCATATTTACAGGCTTGCGCCTGCCGCAAGAAGCAAATGACTGACCTTGCAGCACCATAGTGAGGAATTTTTTTCCGTTTGCCCGCTCGTCTCAGGCGGCGAGAAGCGGGCCATAGGATTCCAGGTAGAAGCCGGGCGACCTGGCGCAGGTCCGCACCGCCTCCCTGGCGGCAACCGTTTCCTGCCACCGCAGCAGGCGCTCGCATTCGGTCGGCATGACGAAGCCCAGATATTTCTCAAGCACGCACAGCTGTTCGAACCAGGGATAGAAGGCGATGTCGGCGGCGCTGAATTCCGAGCCCAGCAAAAACCGTTCGTCCGCCCCTCGCAGGGCGAAGGCATGCTGTTCCACAAAGCGCAGATCGTCGGCAAGCTGGGCCTTGATCCGCTTATGAACCATAGCGTCGGAACTGTGCATCATGGTTGCCGTCCGGGCGTAAAGCTGCGTGTCGGCGAAGCTGATCCAGATGCGCGCCTCAGCGCGGGCCTGAGCATCCCTGGGGAAAATCGGCCGTTCGGGGAATGCATCATCGAGATATTCGCAGATGATCGACGACTCCCTGACATATTGCCCCTGATGGCGCAGCAGCGGCACCTTTCCCGTCGGCGTGAGTTTCAGGAACCACGCCGGCTTGTTGCGCAGATCGATTTCGATTTCCGTCGCCTGCAGGCCTTTCTCGGCAAGGGCGAGCCTGACACGGTGCGCATAGGGACAAAGCTGCGCGACAAAAAGCTCGATTGGCGGCATGAATAACTCCTGAGTTTCGTTATCGCCGACAAGCGGCCTGTCGGGCATAGCTAGGTCCAGTAAGGCCGGCGCGCTATTCGACAGCGTCTGGATTGATATATCGATCGTCTGTTTCTGGAGCGAAGCGTGGACCTCCTGGCTACCCTCATGCGCGAATTGCACTTCGCAGCCGCCGGGTACCGGCGCCTCGAACTGGCCGCGCCCTGGGCGATCTCGTTCAGCCAGGCTGGGCTTCGCGGCATTCACGTCGTCATCAAGGGGCGATGCGAGGCGGTGTTCGGTGAGGAAGATGTCGAGCCTCTCGATGCCGGCGACCTGATCATTGCACCGCGCGCCGATCCGCATGTGCTGCGGTCGCCCGGCGCGCTCAAAAGCGCGAACGTCCCCGCCGCCGAACTGGCGACCCAAACCGCAGCCGGGCGTATTCGCAGCGGCGGCGAAGGCGAAAAGACCGTCATCCTGTGCGGCGCCTTCGCCTTTCGCGACGCCGACCATCCGGCACTTGCCGGCCTGCCGCGCATCGTTCACATCCGGGGATCGAATGGCCGTCTGCCCAAATGGCTGCGTGGCTATGTCGAGGCCTTGCTGGTGGAAGCGACCGACGAAGGTCCCGGCAGCGACGTAGTCATGGCTCGCCTGTCTGGGGCCATCGTCACGCGCGCCTTGCGCTCCGGTCTGGAAAGCATGGACAATCCAGGTTGGCTGAGGGGATTGCAGGACCCCGCGATCGCCAGAGCGCTCGCGACCCTGCATGAAGCCTATGACCACGACTGGACGATCGAGACCCTGGCACGCGCGGTCGGGCTCTCCAGGGCAACCTTTGCCGCCCGCTTTCGCGATCTCGTCGGCGAAGCGCCCATGGCCTATCTCTTCGGCTGCCGCATGCGGCAGGCCAGCCGGCTGCTGCACGAGGGCAAGAGCCTGGGCCAAGTCGCCGAGGCGGTCGGCTACAGCTCGGAAGCCGCCTTCTCCACCGCCTTCAGCCGCCACGCCGGCGTCTCGCCCGGCCAATTCAGGAAACGGAAGGATCTGTAAGGCAGAGCGATATTGGCGGCGGCCGCGCCTCGCGCTAGGGCTTTGCCAGCACTATGTCTGATCATATCCCGACGCGGTTCGCCGCCGCTTTGCCCAGGAGATGCTTCGTGCCCAAAGGTTCTGACCTGCTTGTTGCCGCCCTCGAGAATGAGGGCGTCGATCGCATCTTCGGCATTCCCGGCGAAGAAAACCTGGACGTCGTCGAATCCATCCGCAAATCCTCGATCCAGCTCATCCTCACCCGTCATGAGCAGGCGGCGGCGTTCATGGCCGCCACCCATGGCAGGCTCACCGGCAAGCCAGGTGTGTGCATCACCACGCTGGGACCCGGCGCCCTGAACCTGACGACGGGTGCCGCCTATGCGCTGCTCGGCGCCATGCCGATGATCATGATCACCGGGCAGAAGGGCATCCGGTCGTCGCGCCAGGCCCGCTTCCAGATCGTCGACATCGTCGCCGCGATGAAGCCGCTGACCAAGCTGTCACGCCAGATCATCTCGGCGAAGACCATTCCCGCCGTGGTGCGCGAAGCGTTTCGGATTGCCGAAGAGGAGCGTCCGGGACCGGTGCATCTGGAACTGCCCGAAGACATCGCGGCCGAGGAGTGCGACGATGTCGCGCTGATCCCGCCGCATCCGGTCGAGCTTCCGCTGGCCAGCCCGCTTGCGCTCGACCGCGCCGCCGAGATGATCATCAAGGCGCAGCGTCCTCTGGCGATGCTGGGCGCCGCCGCATCGCGGCCGCGCTCGACGTCCGACCTCGCCCAGTTCGTGATCAGGACCGGCATTCCCTATTTCACCACGCAGATGGGCAAGGGCACGGTGCCCGGCGGCACCGAACTCTACATGGGCACCGCCGCGCTCTCCGAGCGCGACTATGTGCATGAGGCCATCGAACAGGCCGACCTCATCATCACTATCGGCCACGACACGATCGAGAAGCCGCCCTTCATTATGGGCGACAAGGGACCGAAGGTGATCCATGTCGGTTACCAGCCGGCCAATGTCGAGCAGGTCTATTTCCCGCAGACCGAAGTGGTCGGCGACATCGGCGCTTCGCTCAGGCTGCTTGCCGACCGCCTCGAGGGCAAGATCCCCAACGCGCAGGCGCTACTGCCGCTGCGCGAAGGGATTTTGAGCCGCATTGCCGCCCGCGCCACCGAAGACCGTTTCACGCCGCAGCGCTTGGTGCACGATGTGCGCGCTGTGATGCCGGCCGATGGCATCCTGGCGCTCGACAACGGCATGTACAAGATCTGGTTTGCGCGCAATTACCGCACGCGCGTCGCCAACACTTTGCTGCTCGACAACGCCCTGGCCACGATGGGCGCCGGCCTGCCCTCGGCGATGACGGCCGCGATGCTCTATCCCGGCCGCCGCGTCATGGCGATCTGCGGGGATGGCGGCTTCATGATGAACAGCCAGGAACTGGAAACCGCCGTCAGGCTGAAACTTAACCTCGTCGTGCTGATCATCGAGGACAATGCTTTCGGCATGATCCGCTGGAAGCAGGCGGTCGACCAGTTCCCCGATTTCGGCATGACCTTCGGCAATCCCGATTTCGTCAGATATGCCGAGGCCTATGGCGCCAAGGGAACCAGGGTCGGCGCCGTCTCAGAAATACAATCGACGCTTGAACAGGCTTTTGCCGGCGGTGGCGTCCATCTCGTCGTCGTTCCGATCGACTATTCGGAGAACGAGCGCGTGCTGGTCGAGGAACTGCGCCACCGGTTGCCGGCGCCACCGGAGGCCTGACGGTGGAGTAGATACCGCCGCAGCAGCGCTCAGGCGGCCCGGACCTTGGCGCTCCCACGCGCCCAGGTTGGCAGCCAGTCGCCATGTGTCGCCAGCAACTCATCGACCAGCGCCCAGATCTGGTCGAGATCGAGTTCGGCCGCCGTATGCGGGTCCATCATCGCCGCGTGGTAGATGTGCTCGCGGTTTTCGGTCATCAACGCCTGCACCGTCAGCTCCTGCACATTGATGTTGGTGCGTATCAACGCGGTGAGTTGCGGCGGCAGCTCGCCAATATAGGTCGGCTGGATGCCGGAGGCGTCCACTAGACACGGCACCTCGGCGGCGCAATTGTCCGGCAGCGAGGTGATGCAGCCATTGTTGCGGACATTGCCGTAGATCACCGAAGGCTCCCCGGTCCACACCGAGTTCATGATCGAGGACGCGTATTCCTTCGATTGCTCGACCTCGATGCGGTCGGCCGAGCGATAGGCCTCGGCCTGGCCCTTCCAGCGCTCGATCTGTTCGATGCAGCGCTTGGGATATTCGTCGAGCGGAATGCCGAACTTGTCGATCAGGTCGGGGCGGCCTTCCTTGATGAAATAGGGCGTGTATTCGGCGAAATGCTCGGAGCTTTCGGTGACGAAATAGCCGAGACGCGTCAGCATCTCGTAGCGCACCTTGTTGGGGCAGCGCGGGTTCCAGCCCGGCTTCGGCGCCCTGCCCTCGCGATAGGCGCGGACCAGGTCCGGATAGAGGTTGCGGTAAGAGCCATCCGGCTGCCGGTGCTCGAACTTCAGGTAGAAGGCCATGTGGTTGATGCCGGCCGAGCGGTAGCGTATCTCGTCGTAGGGAATGTCGAGATCGTGCGCCAGTTCCATCGCCGTGCCCTGCACCGAGTGGCAGAGGCCTACCTGTTTGATCTCAGGGTATTTCTCTGAGATCGCCCAGGTGTTGATCGCCATCGGGTTGACGTATTGCAGCATGATCGCGTCGGGGCAGACGGCCAGCATGTCCTCGCAGATCTTCCACAGATGCGGCACGGTCCGGAGGCCGCGCATGATGCCGCCGACGCCGAGCGTGTCGGCAATGGTCTGGCGCAGGCCGTATTTCTTCGGCACCTCGAAATCGGTGACGGTGCAGGGCTCAAAGCCGCCGATCTGGAAGGCGACGACCACGAAGTCGGCACCGGCGAGCGCCTTGCGCTGGTCGGAATAGGTCTCGGCCTTCGCCTTCACGCCCAGCGTCGCGATCAGCTTGTTGACGACGATGGCGCTCTCTTCCAGCCGCTGCGGATTGATGTCCATCAGCGCGATCGTCGCGCCTGACAGCGATGGGCGCTGCAGCACGTCGCCGACAATGTTCTTCATGAACACGGTCGAACCCGCGCCAATGAAGGTGATCCTGGGATGTCTTGCCACTATTAAACCTCCGGCACTTTGCTACGCCACGTCGAAGGCGGCCCTGACGAGCCGTTCGGTGTAGGCGGTCTTGGGATGGGTGAGGACCTCGTCGACAGTCCCCTGTTCGACGATCTTGCCGTTCTGCATGACGATGACACGGTGGCAGAGCGCGCGCACGACCTTGAGGTCGTGCGAAATGAAGAGATAGCTAAGGCCGCGTTCGTCCTGCAGCTTGCGCAACAGGTCGATGATCTGCGCCTGCACCGAAAGGTCGAGCGCCGATGTCGGTTCGTCGAGCAGGATGAATTCGGGCTCCAGCGCGATGGCTCGGGCAATGGCGATGCGCTGCCGCTGGCCGCCGGAAAATTCGTGCGGGAACCGCGACAGGATATCGCCGGGCATGCCGGCGCTGACCAGGGCGTCGCGCACCCGACCGACCCTCTCGCGCCGTGTCGCGCCGATCCTGTTGACGACCAGCCCTTCCTCGATGATCTGGCCGATCGTCATACGCGGGTTAAGCGACGAGAACGGATCCTGAAAAACGACCTGCATGCGCGAGCGCAGCGGCCGCATCCCGGCGCGCGACAGGCCGTGGATCGGCTGGCCGTCGAAGCTGACCTCGCCGCGCTTGGCCTCGGTGAGCTTGAGCAAGGCGAGACCGAACGTGGTCTTGCCGGAGCCGGATTCGCCGACCAGCCCCAGTGTCTCGTGGCGGCAAAGCTTCAGGCCGAGATCGTCGACGGCGACCAGCTCGCGCCAGTCCGGCTTCAGGAAGCTGCCATGGCGCAGCATGAAGCAGACGCGCATATTGCGGGCCTCGAGGATGGTGCCGCTGTTTTCCGGCAGCGGCTGCGGCTTGCCGTGCGGCTCTGAAGCGAGCAGCCGCTTGGTATAGGCATGCTGCGGGTCGGCGAACAGCCGCTCGGTAACGTTGTGCTCGCACATCTCGCCATGCTGCATGACATAGACATAGTCCGAGAATTTCCGCACCACGGTGAGGTCGTGGGTGATCAGGATGACCGCCATCCTGAGTTCTTTTTGCAGATTGCGGATCAAATTGAGGATCTGCGCCTGGACCGTGACGTCGAGCGCTGTCGTCGGCTCGTCGGCGATCAGCACATCGGGGTCGTTGGCGAGCGCCATGGCGATCATCACGCGCTGGCGCTGCCCGCCCGACATCTGGTGCGGATACTGCTTGATGCGCGCTTCCGGCTCGGGGATCTGGACATGCCGCAAAAGCTCGAGCGCCCGCGCCCAGGCTTGCTTGCGGCTGACCTTTCGATGCACTCTGATCGCCTCGACGATCTGACTGCCGACCGTATAGATCGGGTTGAGCGAGCTCATCGGCTCCTGGAAGATCATCGAGATGCGATTGCCGCGCAACTTGCGCCGGGCGCTCTCGGGGAATTTCAGTATGTCCTGCCCGCAATAGTCGATGGTGGATTTCGGCGACACGGTGGCCCGCTTTGACAAGAGCCCCATGACGGCGCGCGCCGTCACCGACTTGCCGGAACCGGACTCGCCGACGATGGCGATCGTCTCCCCGCGATAGAGCTGGAACGAGACATCCTTCACCGCGTCGACGACGCCGTGCTCGACCTTGAAGGCGACCTCGATGTTGCGGGCATCGATGATGGGTTGGTCGTGGCGGCCGGCATGGTCGAGCCGGACGGCTGGTGCGAAGGTGGCTGCGAGCGCTACGGTCATCCCGGCCACCTCAATAGGGATCGACGGCATCGCGCAGGCCGTCGCCCAGCGCGTTGAAGGCAAAGACGGTGATCAGCACGAAGCCGACCGGCGACAGGATCCACGGATAGGTGCCGATGACCGAATAGGTAGCCGTGTCCTGCAGCATCAGCCCCCATGAGATCAGCGGCGGTTTCACGGCGAAGCCGAGGAAGCCGAGAAAGGCTTCGAGCAGTACCACCGTCGGGATCGCGATCGTCACGGCGACGATGACGTGGCTCATCACATTGGGGAAAATGTGCTGCATGATGATACGCATGTCGGTGGCGCCAACCGCCATGGCAGCGCGCACATAGTCGATCCGCGCCAGCGCCAGCGTCTTGCCGCGCACCTCGCGCGACATCTGCGCCCAGCCCAGCGCCGACATGACGATGATGACGAAGGCGAGGAAGACGTTGGTCGGCGCGGTCACCGGGATCAGCGTCGTCAGCGCAAGATAGAGCGGCAATTGCGGGAAGGCGAGCACCAGCTCGACAAAGCGCTGCATCCAGACGTCGAAGCGGCCGCCGAAATAGCCCGAGACCATGCCGACTGTGGTGCCGATGACGGTGATGATGAACACCACCGTCAGCGCGATCATCAGCGAGACGCGCGAGCCCTGGATGGCGCGCGACAACACATCGCGGCCGAATTTGTCGGTGCCGAGAAAATGCACCGGCTGGCCGTCGGCCGAAGCGAAGAAATGCCGGTTGGCGGGGATCAGGCCAAGCAGCCGGTAGTCGGCGCCCTTGACGAAGAAGCCGAGCAGGCGCGGATGCTCGTAATCCGGCCCGACGACCGGCTGGAAGGTGACCGGGTCGAGGTCTGCAGAATCCGCCAGCGCATAGACCCGCGGCTGGAGCACGAAATTCCCGTCTCTGTCGTGAAAACTCATCACTTGCGGCGGGGCGAAAGCGACATCGGTCACCTTGGGGTCCATCGGCGCGAAGAAATCGGCAAACAGCGCCATCAGCACCAGAAGCACGACAAGGATCAGCCCGGCCATGCCGGTCCAGGAGCGCCTCAGCCGGCGCCAGACCAGCGCCATATAGCTCTCATTGCCGCGTGGGGTCGCAATCGCGGTTGCTTCAGCCGGGGGCGGCGGCGGGGATGGGTCACGCGCCAGCATCTAGCTCTCCCTGAACTGGCGTACGCGCGGATCGAGCAGCGCGAGCAGCATGTCGGCGATGATGTTGCCGACGATCAGCGTTGCCGACAGCACCATCATGAAGGTCGCCGTGACATAAACGTCGCCGACCGCCATCGAGCCGACGATGGCGGGCCCGACCGTCGGCAGCGCAAAGATGATCGCCGTCTCGATCTCGCCGGTCAGCATGTAGGGCAGCACCACGCCCTGATACATGATGAGCGGGTGCAGTGCGTTGGGCACGGCATGGCGCATGACGACGGCGCTGCCGGTCAGGCCCTTGGCCTTGGCCGTCTCGACATATTGCGCGTTCAGCGTATCGAGCAGATTGCCGCGCATGACGCGCATATTGTAGGCGAGCCCGCCGAAGGTGGCGATCGCCACCACCGGCCAGACATGCTTGACGAGGTCGGCGAATTTCGCCCACGACCACGGCGCGCCGCCATATTGCGGCGAGAAGAAGCTGCCGATCTCCGACACGTTGAACTGGAAGACCAGGAGATAGACGATGATCAGCGCCATCAGGAAGCGCGGCACCGTCATGCCGAGGAAGGAGATGGCCGACAGCACCGAGTCGATCCATGTGTATTGCCTGGTCGCCGCCCAGATGCCGAAGGTGATGCCGAGCACCGACGCCAGCAGATGGCAGACCAATGCCAGCAGCAGCGTGCGCGGCAGCCGCTCGCCGACCACTGCGGCGACCGGCTTGTTGTAATAGAGGCTGTAGCCGAAATCGCCGCGGGTGATGATGCCGGCGACCCAGTTCAGGTACTGGACGGGCAGCGGTTTATCGAGGCCGTGCTCGACCCGATAGGCCTGCGCCTGCGCGTCGGCTTCGGCAAAAGACGCCCCGCCCTGGTTGATGAGCTGCGAACGGATATAGTCGGCATAGTCGCCCGGCGGCGCCTGGATGATGGCAAAGGTGACCAGGCTCAGGATGACCATGACCGGCACCGCCGATGCTATGCGCATGGCC
The DNA here is from genome assembly GCF_040319795.1 of Mesorhizobium sp. M0862. NCBI lineage: Bacteria > Pseudomonadati > Pseudomonadota > Alphaproteobacteria > Hyphomicrobiales > Phyllobacteriaceae > Mesorhizobium > Mesorhizobium sp. M0862. The sequence continues at coordinate 288,484 of NZ_JAMYOJ010000004.1, read as the reverse complement.
AGGAATCGCAGCATCGGACCGTTTCTCCTCCTTGGATCTAATCTGTTGCCGCTGACCTTACTCCGTCCCGGCCGGGCGTCAGCCAGGGGAGGAAACTCAGTTCGTCGGACCCTTGTCGCCGGGCTTGCCGGGAAGCTGGTCGGGAAAGAGTTCGTATTTCTGCTGCTTGTCGGCGGCGACGAAGACGCGTTCGCGCACGATCGAATCCTCGGCCCAGTTGAACATGAAGATCGGCGTTCCCTGCGGGATGTTGGAGAAGCGCTTGTTGATGATCAGGGCGCCGGGATATTCGGTCAGTCCAATATTGTAGACATGCTCCGTCGAGATCTTCTGGAACGTCTTCATCAGGCTGGCGCGCTCGTCATTGTCTGACGAGGAGACGAACTTGTTGACGATGTCGACAAGCTCCTTTTCGAACGGCATCAGGTCGACCACGCCGCTTTCGGGCGCGCGGTGATCCCAGCTGGTCTTGGGTCCGACGGGCGCGAGTTGCACGGTATTCTGCACGACGGAAGTCAGCTCCTGCTCGTTGCGCCTGATCAGCCAGTCGAAGCGGCCGGAATATTGCGAGGCATCACGCTGGGTGCCGTTGAGGCCGTTGAGCACGACCCTGATGCCAAGCTTTTCCATCTGGCCGACGACGCCTTCGGCGAGGCTCTTGTCGGTGCCGTAGTCATTGTTGACCAGCATCACGATCTCGACATTCTTGCCGCCGGCGGTCCCGGCCGGGAAGTTCACGAAGCCGTCGCCATCCGTATCCTTGAGACCAGCCTTGGCCAGTTCCGCCTTGGCGCCCTCGATGTCGAAGGGATAGTAGACGGTCGAGTTGCGGTCATAGAAGCTGGTGCCCGAGGAAAAGCCACCGGGGTAGATGGCGGTGAACGGCCCCTTGACCAGCGAGTCGCCGAGCGCCTTGCGGTCGAGCGCCATGGTGATGCCCTTGCGGAAGTCCTCATTGCGGTTGAGCTCGCGGATCGCCTGGCCGCGTTCGTCGGGATTGCCCCAGCCATTGGCGGAAAAGTTCATGCGCAGATTGTAGCCGATCAGGCGCGGGCCAAAGGCGAGCCGGGCCGGCGCGTCCTTGTCCGCCGCTCGCTTCAGCGAAGCGACGAAATTCTCCGGCTGCTCGAGGTTGGAGAAGTCGGCGGCCCCTGCCACCGCCTGCACGTCGCGGTCGGCCCAGGTCGACAGCTTGTAGTGCAGTTCGTTGAGATAGGGCAGCTGGTTGCCCTTCTCGTCGACCTTCCAGTAGTAGGGATTGCGACGCAAGACGATGATGTCGTCGGGCCTATATTCCACCGGCACCCAGGCGCCCATCACCGGAATGTTCATATATTCCGGCGGGAACGCGTTCTTGAACTGCTCGTAGGTATTCTTCGAGTACTTCGGATGCTGCGGCTTGAGGACATGCGCCGGGCCGGGGCAGAAGGTGCCATAGGCCATGGCGTAGAGATACTGTTTGGGGAAGGCGTCCTTGAAGGTCCACTCGACGGTGTAGTCGTCGACCTTCTTCAGCGTCGTGCCGACACCGAAGGTTTCCGCTGTGGCGCCGTTCAACGGCGAGACATTGGGGTCGACGACCTCATCGTCCCAGTAGAACATGACATCGTCGGCATTGAAGGCAACGCCGTCAGACCATTTGGCGCCTTCGACCAGGTGCATGGTCAGCGTGTGGCCATCCTTCGACCAGTCCCAGCTCCTGGCGAGGTTGGGCAGCGGCTCGGTGTCCTTGGCCTCGACCTGGAACAAAGGCGCGGTGCGCGTCAGGCATTCCGAAAGGCCGATGTCGATGCCGCCCCATCCTTGGGTCTGGCCGGCGCCATAATTCCAGCCTTCCGGCCGGCCGCCAATGACGTGGCGCATGGTGTCGCCATAAACGCCGATGCCGTCCGGCATGTTGCCGGTCTTGAACACCAGCGGCTCCTTCGGCAGGCGATCCTTGACCGGCGGCAGCTTGCCAGTCTTGACGTATTTCTCGGTGACCCACTCGGGCTCGTGATATTCGGGCAGCGCCTTGAACTCCAGGATGGAATCGCGGGCGACGTATTTGATCTTGCCCTCGGCGGGAAACGCCGCCGGCGCCGGCGGCGTGGTCGGCTCGGACGCGTATGCACTGCCAAGCGCCGATGCCGAGACGCTCAGCGCCAGCCCGGCGAGAATGCCAATTCTTCGACCGGCGAGAATGCCAATTCCACGAAAGTTCCTCATTGTGTTCCTCCCAGATGTTTCGACGTCTGCTGCTGCCGCATCTATTCATGACGGCTGATTGGCGAACCGGCCTCCCGCTGTCCGCCTGCCAGCATTCTCAGCCGGCCTGTTTCAGGGCCGTTTTTTCGGCGCGCAGTTCCTCGATCGAGCGCACTTTGCGCCGCGCCGCACCCGCCCAGTCGCGGGTTTTCACCATCGATTTCGAAAGCCGCTCCTTGGCGGCCGGCACGGCATCGGCGTATTGCGGCAGCCAACGCGCCTGGGCGACGACCATCTCGTCGACCATCTGCCAGACCTCTTCCGGCGTCGACACCGCACCCACCAGCGGATCGTGCAGCACCGCGAGCTTGAGCAGGTCAATGTCGCCCGTAACAGCCGCATGCACCGACATGCGCTGAACGTTGATCGAAGCCATGCAGGTGGCCGCGCAGGCTTCCGGCAGCGTGATGCCTGACGCCATGTTGATGCCGAAGCGATCGACGAAACCGGGCGATTCGATGATCGCGTCCTGCGGCAGATTGGTGATGATGCCGGTGTTCTTGACGTTGAAGTGGCCGCGATAGACGCGGTTCGTCTCCAGCGCTTCGAGAATATGGCTGGCATGCTCGTTCGAGCGCTTCGATACGTCGAGCGGCTTCGACGCCGCTTCGAGGAATTGCGGATATTCCGTCTCGAACCAGTTGCGGGTTTCCGTGGAGTAGCGAAGATAGCCGCCGGTCTCGCCATGGATCCAATCGGACATGTCGATCCAGCGGGTGATTTCGTCCGGCCGCTTGCGATACCAGGGCAGATATTCGGAGAGATGACCGTTGCTTTCGGTGGAGTAGACGCCGAAGCGCTTCAGCACGTCGATGCGCAGCTTTTCCTGCTGCGAATAGACCGGATGCGCCTCGAAGGCAGCCACCAGTTCGTCCTTGCCGATCTTGCGGCCGTTGAGCCGCAAATCGATGAACCAGGTCTGGTGGTTGATACCGGAGCAGACATAATCGAGTTCGCTGTGCGACTTGGCGCCGAGCACTTCGGCGATCTGTTCGGCGCCGTGCTGGACACCGTGGCAGAGGCCGACCGTATCGACCTTGCCATATTCGATCGCCGCCCAGGTGTTCATCGCCATCGGGTTGGCATAGTTGAGGAATTTGGCGCCTGGCTCGGCGACCTCCAATATATCCTTGCAGAAGTCGAGGATGACCGGGATGTTGCGCTGGCCGTAGAGGATGCCCCCGGCGCAAATCGTGTCACCGACGCACTGGTCGATGCCGTATTTCAAGGGAATGCGGATATCGTCGGCATAGGCTTCGAGCCCGCCCACCCGGACGCAGCTGATGACGTAGCGCGCGCCTTCCAGCGCCTTGCGGCGGTCGGTCGTCGCCGTCACCCTGGTCGGCAGCTTGTTGGCCTCGACGATGCGGTCGAGGATCGCCTTGATCATTTGCAGATTGTGTTCGCTGAGATCGGTCAGCGCGAATTCGATGTCGCTGAATTCCGGGACGCACAAAATATCGGTGAACAGCTTCTTGGTGAAGCCGACGCTGCCGGCGCCGATAATAGCGATTTTGAAACTCATCACCTCACCTCGATGCATTCGAAATGCCGGGTAAGGAGCAACAGGAAAGGGAATGGCGGCTCGCCTCGGCGCGCATGCCATTCGAGCCGGAATTCCGGCTCGTTCTCCTCCCCGCCCGCTCCTCGACCGCGGGTCTTTCGCGTTCTCAGGATTTGGATTATGCCGTTATTCCAGGGCGCGGCCAGAGAACGATTATGCTTTCGAGGGTAATTTTGTGCTGCATGATCTGATCGCCAACGGACAGTTGATGCGCACCATCTCGCTGCCGCGCGGCCGCCAGCGCCTGCATGCCATGCCAACCAGCACCGGCTATGAAGTACGCGAGGGCGTGACCTATGACTGGGATGGGCGCAAGCGCGGCCAGACACCGTTCACCGTGCTGCAGCACACGATCAGCGGCACCGGCCAGCTGCGCTACGAGAACCGCAACTACCGCCTGCAGGCCAACGACACGCTGCTGGTGCTGGTGCCACACAACCATCGCTACTGGCTGGAGAAGGGCGACCGCTGGGAATATTTCTGGATCTCGATGAATGGCGAGGAGGCGCTGCGCGTCCACAAATCCATACTCAGCGTCTCCGGCCCGGTGTTTCGGCTGCAGCCGGAGACGATCGATCATCTCGCCGATTGCAGCCTGCGCCTGATCAAGGGTGGCGCTTCGCCTGGCGCTGCTTCGGCAATCGCCTATGAGGCGGCGATGGCGCTTTACGACGATGTCTTCGGCTCGCACGCCTTCACTGAGAAACAGAGCGTCATGCAGCCGGTCATCGATCATATCAACGCCAATCTCGACAAGCCCTTGCCCGTGGCCGAGCTCGTCCAGATCAGCGGCCTCAGCCGCGCCCATTTCTCGCGCTGCTTCGCCGAGAGCGAAGGCGTTCCGCCGGCCGAGTTCGTGCTGCAGCAGCGGCTGCAGCGGGCGGCGAAGCTGCTAACCAAAGCCGATTTCCTGCCAGTCAAGGAGGTCGCCATCCTGTGCGGCTTCGAGGACGCCAACTATTTCTCGAAAGTCTTCCGCCGGCTCTACGGCATCAACCCGACGCAGTTCCGCACCACCGGCATGTATGCCAGCCTGGGCAGCCTTCGATAGGATTACCCGATGCGGTTGCCGCTTGCGGGATCGAACAGATGCAGCGCCGCCGGATCGGCAGACAGCCGCACCTTATCGCCAGGCCGGATAGTGCTGCGTCCCATGACGAAGACACAAACCAGCTGGTTGGCGAGCCGGACATAGAACTGCGTCGACAGGCCGAGCGGCTCGACCACCTCGACCTCTGCCTTGAGCGGACCATCGTCGGCAAGCTGGATGTGCTCCGGCCGTAGCCCGACGGTGAGCACATCGCCATCCTTCAACGGCAAGCCATCAGGCAACCGCAGCTTCTGGCCGTCGGCCAGCACCGCGTCCACCTTGCCGCCCTTGGCGATTGTCGCCGGAAAAAAGTTCATGCCGGGCGAGCCGATGAAGCCGGCGACGAAGGTGTTGATCGGCCGATCGTAGAGTTCGAGCGGATGGCCGACCTGCTGGACGTAACCGTCATGCATGACGACGATGCGGTCGGCCATGGTCATGGCTTCGATCTGGTCGTGGGTGACATAGACCGATGTGGTCTTGAGCTGCTGGTGCAGCGCCTTGATCTCGGCGCGCATATGCACGCGCAATTTGGCGTCGAGATTGCTGAGCGGCTCGTCGAACAGAAACACTTTGGGATCGCGCACGATGGCGCGGCCCATGGCGACGCGCTGGCGCTGGCCGCCGGACAGTTGCCTGGGCAGACGTCCGAGGAAACTGTCGAGGCCGAGGCGCTTGGCCGCCGCCCCTACCCTGCCGTCGATCCTCGTCTTCTCCGCCTTCTTCAACAGCAGGCTGAAGCCCATATTCGACGACACATCCATGTGCGGATAGAGCGCGTAGGACTGGAACACCATGGCAATATCGCGGTCCTTCGGCGCGACATCGTTGACCAGCCGATCGCCGATATGGATCTCGCCGCCCGACACCTCTTCCAGCCCGGCAATCATGCGCAAAAGGGTCGACTTGCCGCAGCCGGAGGGACCGACGAGCACGACGAACTCGCCATCGGCGATTTCGAGATCGACGCCATGCAGGATGCGCAGCGAACCGTAGTCCTTCTCGACGTTTTGCAGCGTTACGGAAGCCATCGATTATCCTTTGACCGCGCCGGCGGTGAGGCCGGTGACGAGATAGCGTTGCAGGAAGGCAAAGAAGATGCAGACCGGGATAAGCGCCAGGATCGATGCCGCCATCATCTGCCCCCAGTCGACGGCGAACTTGCCGATATAGGTGAGCAGGCCGACGGCAAATGTCTTCTGGTCATCGCTGGAGATCAGCATCAGCGCAAACAGCAATTCGCTCCAGGCGGCGGTGAAGACAAAGCCGAGCGTCGCGCCCATGCCGGGCAAGGTCAGCGGCACGATCACCTTGCGCATCGCCTGGGCGCGAGTGCAGCCGTCGATCATCGCCGCCTCCTCCAGATCCTTCGGAATGCCGTCGAAGAAGGACTGCATCAGGAAGGTGGCGAAGGCGGTGTTGAAGGCGGTGTAGATGATGATCAGCCCAACCAGGCTGTTGGTCAGGCCAAGCTCGCCCATGACACGGTAGATCGGCGGAATGACCATCACCAGCGGGAAGGTTTGCGTCAGCAAAAGCATGATCGCCAGTGTCGCCTTGCCGCGAAAGGTGAAGCGCGACATGGCGTAACCGGCGAGCGTGGCGATGACCGTGACGAGCGCCGCCGTCGACACCGATACGATGACGCTGTTGAGGAAATAGCGGGGGAAATCCGAGGCTTCAAGTACAGTGATGAAGTTGCGGAAGGTGGTCTGCGACGGCCACAGCGTGATGCCCTCGGAATAGAGCAGCCGCTCCGGCGTCACCGAGATCTTCAGCGTCCAGAAGATCGGAAACAGCGCAAAGATCATATAGGCGGCAATCGCCGTGTAGAGGCCGATGCCGCTGAAGATGCGCGAGGAGGTGGAGCGTCCGGCGATCATCAGACGTGCCTCACCAGCAAGCGGCGGATGGCGATCAGCGCGATCGCATAGGCGATGAGCAAGACCAAGAGCAGCACCGCCACCGCGGAGGCATAGCCCTTGTCCAGCGACTTGAAGGCACTGACATAGATGTAGACCGGCACCGTGCTGGTCGAGCCTGCCGGCCCGCCCTCGGTCATGACAAAGATCAGATCGGCGAAGGTGGCGATCCAGATCGTACGCAGCATGACGGTGATGACGATGGTCGGCGCCAGGAACGGCAGCGTCACCTTGGTGAAGCGCTGCCAAGGCGAAGCGCCGTCGATTGCGGCCGCCTCATGCAGTTCCGACGGGATCGACTTCAGCGACGCCAGCAGCGTGATGGCGAAGAACGGAATGCCGAACCAGATGTTGGCGATGATCGGCCCCCACATGGCGGTGGCCGGATCGGACAGCACATTGGTCGGCTCGGCCTTCAGCCCGAGCGCAAACAGCCAGTGCGGCAGCGGGCCGATGATCGGGTTGAACAGCCATGCCCAGGTCAGGCCCGACAGGAAGGATGGCACCGCCCAGGGCAGGAACACCACCGCCTGCACGAACTTGCGCCCGACAAACGGTTTGTCGAGCAGCAACGCCAGACCCAGGCCGAGGAAGAACTGGAAGAACAGGCTGGCGACGGTCCACCAGAGCGTGTTGACCAGCGCCTGCCCCAGCACCTGGTCGGTCAGCATCGCCTGGTACTGGCCTAGACCGACATATTCGGATTTGAAGGCGGAGAACTTCCGGAACGAATAGCTGATGCCGATGATCAGCGGCACCAGCAGCACCACGACCAGCAGAACGATCGCCGGGCTGAGATAAAGCCAGGGCTCGATGGCCGCATGCGTCAGCCGCTTCTTTCGCGGCCGGCCTGCGGATCGTATTTCGGACACGGCATAGGTCATTAGCGCTCAACAGTCATGGGTGGGTGCCGACAGCGGCAACAGCACCCTTCTCCCCGTTCACGGGGAGAAGATGCCGGCAGGCAGATGAGGGGCGGCGCCAGCCTTGGGGTGCTCGCGCTGCCCCTCATCCGGGCCTGTCTGTGCATGTCGTTGTCCCAAAACCGCTACGCACTTTTGGGCGACATGCATTCGGGCCACCTTCTCCCCGTAAACGGGAGAAGGAAGAAGAACTACTTCTTGTTCTTGGCCAGCCAGTCCTGCTGCTCCTTGGTCAGGAACGCGGCCCATTGATCGGCGACGTCCTTGGCCGACTTCTGGCCGAGCAGCACTTCCTGGAAATTCTTGATCGCCACCTGGTCGACGAAATTGCCGAGGTTCTCCAGATGTGTCGGCGGCGTCACCATTTCATATTTGGAAGTGTCGCTGAGTTCGGTGAACCAGCCTTTGAACTGCTCGGTCTTGAAGTGGGCATCCTGGTCGGCGCCATTGTGGATCGGCACGACGCCGACTTCCTTGGCCCATTCGAGATTGTCCTTGGGCGACAACAGCGTCGCCATCAGCTTCCAGGCATCGTCCTTGTGCTGCGAATTGGCGAACATCGCCCAGCCGGCATAGCCCAGCGTCGGATAGGATTTGCCGCTTGGCCCCACAGGCAGCGGCGCCACGGCAAAATCGTCGGCACTCATCTTGTCGGCAATGCCGATCAGCGCATCCGGATCCTGGTTGAGCATGGCGCAGGTGCCGGAATAGAAGCCGGTGACGGTCTCGTTAAAGCCCCAGCTCACCGCATCCTTGGGCGCCAGCCCGTCCTTGTACATGTCGGCCAGCATCTGCAGGCCCTTGACCGAGCCCTCCTCGTTGATGGTCGAGGTGCCGTCCTCGTTGAAGTAGCCGCCCTTGCCAGCGGCGATGTTCATGAACATGTGCATGCCGTTGAAGGCGCCCGGGCCACCGCGCAGGCAGTAGCCGTACTTGCCCGGAATGGCGGAGATCTTCTTGGAATCGGCGATGAAGTCGTCGAGCGTCGCCGGCGGGCCGTCGAGACCGGCCTCCTTGAACAGCTTCTTGTTCCAGAACAGCGCATTCACATAGTAGCCGTACGGGATCATGAACTGGGTGTTGTTGACGGTCGAGCCGAATTGCTTGGCGCGGTCGCCCAGCGTCTTGGCGTCGTCCCATTTGGCCATGTAAGGGCCGAGATCCTCGAGCTGGCCGTTGGTGGCGTACAGGCCCATCCAGCGCTCCGGCATCTCGACGATGTCGGGCGTATCGCCGGCCTGCACCATGGTGAGGAATTTCTCGAAGGCCTGCCCCCAGGGCAGCGAGACCACCTCGACCTTGACGCCGGCATTGGCGGCCTCGAACTCGGCGATCTGCTTCTTCAGGAATTCGGTGCGCTGCGGGCTGGTGATGACCTCGACCAGCTTGAGGGTGGTGTCGGCCAATGCGCCGCTGGCGGACATCGCCAGGCCGGCAGCGGTGGCAAGCATGATGCTCAGTCGTTTCATGTTCAGAACTCCCATTTTGAACCCAGTCATTTTTTTGCTTTGTCGAAGGCCTGGCCGATGTCGGCCCAGAGGTCTTCGACGCTTTCCAATCCGACATTGAAGCGGATGGTTCGGGGGCTGACGCCGAAGCGCGCCATCGAATTGAGACCCGGTGTCTGCTCGAGCGAGGCCTTTGCCGGCACGACGAGGCTTTCATGACCGCCCCAGCTGACGCCGATGCGGAAAAATTTCAGCGCATCGACGAAAGCGGGAATGTCGACATCCTCCGTCACCTCGAAGGAGAACAGCCCGGCATAGCCGGCAAGCGTCTTCTTGCCGGGATGGTTGGAATAGGCGGGATGATTGACCCGCTCGACCTTGTCATGCGCCTTCAAGCGCTCGGCGATGATGAGCCCGCTCTTCATGTGATGCGGCAGTCTCAGCGGCAGCGTGCGCAGGCCGCGCAACAGCAGCCAGCCCTCGAAGGGCGACAGCTTTGCGCCAAGCTGCGAGTAGGTCTGGTCGTTGATGTGCTTGATATGGGCGGCCGAGCCCGCCACCACACCGGCGACGGTATCGCTGTGGCCGCCGAGATATTTCGAGGCCGAGTGCAGCACCAGATCGACGCCGTGCAGAATCGGCTTCTGGAACACCGGCGTCGCCCAGGAATTGTCGATTGTGGTGACGATGCCCTGCTCTTTCGCCAGCCGCGTCAGATGTTCGAGATCCTGCAGCTCGAACATCATCGAGGTCGGGCTTTCCAGGTAGAGCAGTTTCGCACCGGGAAGTGCCGCGGCCACCGCATCCGGATCGGAGCCGTCGACATAGTCGACCTTGATATGCAGGCGCGGAAACAGCCGCTCGAACAGTCGGTAGGCGTCGCCATAGCAATTGCGCACCGCAAGGATGCGTTCGCCTGCGCCGACGAAAGCCAGCAACGTCGCGCTGATCGCAGCCATGCCGCTCGAAAAACCACGCGCGGCTTCAGCACCTTCAAGCGCTGCGACGCGCGACTCGAATTCCATCACCGTCGGATTGTCGCCGCGCGAATAGATCGGCTGTTTCCTGCGCCCGGCAAAGGTGTCGGCCATGTCGGCATAGCTGGCGAAGGTGAACAGCGAGGTCTGGTAGATCGGCGGCACCACCGCATTGCCGGGGAACGGGTCGTCATGCGCCAGAAGCGTCGCCGCCTCGGCGAGATAGTCGCTGCCGGAAATGCCGGGGTCGAAGCTGAGCTCGTTCATGTGCGGACCGAAAGTTTGAGGTTGGCGGCGCCGCGCTTCAAATCGTCCTCGACCGTGGCGATCAGCTTCAGCGCTTCGGCCCGGGCGCCTTCCGGATCGTGCGCGGCGATGCAGTCGAACATGGTGCGGTGGTAGGGAAAGCTTGCGTGGCCGAAATCGCGCACGCCGAGCGGATGTTCCCAGAAGCGGTGGAACAGTTCGTGCATGGCGGCGATAATCTGCTCGAACAGCGGATTGCCGCAGGCGCGGTAGATCGCCTGATGGAATTCCCAGTCCTCTTCCGACGACATGCCGGCGCGGCTGAGAAACTCTTCCTCCATGATGTCGAGCTTGCGCTCGATCTCGGCGAGGTCGTCCTTGTCGGCACGAATGGCGCAAAGGGCGGCGGCTTCCGCTTCCAGCGCGCGGCGGATTTCCAGCGTGCGCATCAGGCCGGTGAAATCATTGCCGCCGGCAAGCGTCAGCGGCATGTGCAGCATGTCGAGCGAGACGGCGGCCTTGAGATAGGTGCCCGAGCCCTGCCGGCGCTCGACCAGGCCAAGCTCTTCCCAGCGCGTCAGCGCCTCGCGCACCGTGTTGCGGCTGACCTTCAGACGCTCAGCGAGGATGCGTTCGGTCGGCAGCCTCTCACCGGGTTCCAGCTTCTCGCGCATGACGAAGCCGGCCAACGCCTTCAGCACCGCGTCGTCGCGGGCCGTCGTCTGGATCGGCGGAAGGCTGAATTCGGTCACCGGGGCTATTACCGAAGTGGTTCAATGGTCCAACCAATTTCTGCACAGACGAAGGGACCTGTCAACAGTGGAAACGCAGCAAGGCCGAAGGGCCAGGGGATGCACCTTCGGCCTTGCTGCTTCAGCCGTGGATGCGCGCTGGCGCAGCGGCGGCGCGAGCCTCGCGCCAGCGAGCGAAGATTGCCTCGCGAACCCGCCTCGAACCAGAGAGGCGCTTTTTTGCCTGCGCCAGCACCGCAGGCGACGCCTCGGCGGGCGTGCCGGACCGAAAGGGAGGAGCCGGGGCGTATTCGAGCGAGAGCTGCACGATCTCGGCCTCCTCCTGTCCAAGCAGCCTCGCAACCAGCGCCAGGCCGAAGTCGATCCCCGAAGTGACGCCGCCGGCGGTGATGAGCTTGCCGTCTTCGACGATACGCTCGTCGACCGGGATCGCTCCGAACTCCTCAAGGAAATCATGCGCATACCAGTGCGTGGTCGCGCGCTTGCCCCTCAGCAGTCCGGCCGCCCCAAGCACCAGGGCACCGCTGCAAACGGAGGTGATGTAGCGCACCTGCCCCGCGCGCTCCCACACGAAATCGAGGACTGTCTGGTCCTCCAGCAGCGCGTTGACCCCGCCCCCGCCAGGAATGCACAGCACGTCGAGGGGCCGGCAATCGTCAAAGGTCGCGGTTGGCGTCAGCGAGAGGCGCGTCGATGACGTCACCGGGTTGCGATCCTTCCAGATCAGTTCCACCTCGGCATCCTTGGCCGATGCCAGGACTTCGTATGGGCCGGTGAGGTCGAGTTGTTGGACGTCGGGGAATACGAGGATGCCGAAACGAAGGGGCATGGAAATCTCCGTGGGTTGACTTCCGGCAATCTACGGCATCATGGTTTGGCACGATTGCCATTCATCCCTCGCTTCGGGCCAAACCAATGCGCCGTATCGAAGTGCTTGCCTATCCCGACATCCAGCTCCTCGACGTCAGCGGACCGCTGCAGGTCTTTGCCAGCGCCAATGATTTCAAAAGGCAGGTCGGCGAACCGGCTCCTTACGAGGTCGTGGTCGTCGCCGCCTCACCGCGCATCCGGACATCGGCCGGTCTCGTGCTGGAGGCAGCAGTGCTGCCAACCCACGGAGGTAAGATCGACACGCTGCTTGTCCCCGGAGGATGGGGCGTCAACGCGGCCTGCGACGATCCCGTGCTGGTCCAGTGGATCGCCGGTCGCTCGCGCGATGCCACCCGAACCGCTTCCGTCTGCAGCGGCGCCATGCTGCTGGCGACGGCTGGCCTGCTCGACGGCCGCCGCGCGGTGACCCATTGGGGACGCTGCGCGGAGTTCGCCCGGCGCTTTCCCGCGGTCCGGCTCGAACCCGATCCGATCTTCATCCGCGACGGCAATGTCTGGACATCCGCCGGCGTAACGGCGGGGATCGATCTCGCCCTCTCCCTCGTCGAGGCCGACCTTGGCCGGCACACGGCGCTCGGCGTGGCGCGCGAGTTGGTGGTTTTCCTGAAACGTCCCGGTGGCCAGGCGCAATTCAGCCAGACCCTCAAGCTGCAGCAAGGCGACGGACGCTTCGACCGACTGCATGGCTGGATCCTTGAGAATCTCGCCGGCGACCTGTCGCTGACGCAATTGGCCGACCGCGCCAATATGAGCCCGCGCAGCTTCTCGCGGCGCTATCGCGAGGCCACGGGCCGGACACCCGCCCGCGCGATCGAGGAGATCCGGATCGAGGCGGCGCGACGGATGCTGGAGCGGGGCCAGCCCGTCAACCAGACGGCCCGCCGCTGCGGTTTCGGCTCGGAAGAAACCATGCGGCGCGGTTTTTTGCGCGTGCTGGGCACCAATCCGCGCGCCTACCGCGAGCGTTTCTGATCGCGACGGCTCGCGCCATTAAGCCGGCGGTCGACGCCGTAGAAATAGAGCCTCTCCAGCGTTCAGGCGGGATGCTGTAGCTGGCTGAGCCCGCCATCGACAACGAGGGTCGCGGCGTTCATGAACGGGCATTCCTCAGAAATCATGAACACAGCGGCCAGCGCGATCTCGCGCGCCGAGGCGATGCGGCCGCCTGGATGCAACGCCAGCGTCCTGGCGCGCGCGGCCGCCGGGTCGGCAAAGCTGTTCCAATAGTCGGTCGCCTTCTGCGTCTCGACATAGCCGGGCGCCAGGGCGTTCACGCGCACGCCCTGCCCGGCATATTCCAGCGCCAGCGATTTGGTCAGCCCAAGCAGCGCGTGCTTGGCCACGGGATAGGGGAAGGTATGAGGGATGATGGTGAAGCTGTGCGTCGAGGCGATGTTAAGGATGGCGCCACCGCCATTTGCGATCATTGCCGGCAGCACCGCCTTGGCGCAGTTCCAGGCGCCCTTGACGTTGACGTCGAAATTGCGGTTCCACTCCTCCTCGGTCGCCTCGAGCGGCGTCGAGAACACATTCATGCCGGCATTGTTGATCAGCGCGTTGATCGGCCCGATCGCGTCGGTCGCTTGACCGACGGCTGCGGCAATCGCGGCACCGTCGCTGATGTCGGCTGAGACATGCCCGACATGGCCCTGCGGCGCTGCTAGGCCGGCGACCGCTTTGTCCAGCAGCGCGCCGTCGCGATCGACCAGGAACAGTTTTGCCCCTCCGGCGAGGCAAGCTTCAGCGATGGCAAGCCCAATGCCTTGCGCGGCGCCGGTGAGGAAGATGCGTTTGCCGGACAGGCGCTCAGCCATGGCTGTCACTCCACTGGAAGATGGTCAGCGCCGGCCCAGTGCCGACGAACGCAGATTGTCGAGCAAAACGGCAAGCAGCAGGATCACGCCGCGCACAATGTATTGGTAGAACGCCGGGATGTTGAGCAGGTTCATGGCGTTTTCGGCGATGCCCATGATCAGCACGCCGACGATGACGCCCGACATGGTGGCGCGGCCGCCGGCAAGCGAGACGCCGCCGAGCACGCAGGCCGAGATGACCGAGAGTTCAAGCCCGACCGCCGCATTGGGCTGGCCCGACGTGATGCGCGAGGCCAAAAGGATGCCGGCGATGCCGCAAACCACGCCTTGCAGCGCAAAGATCCAGATGCGCGTCCAGTCGACATTGACGCCGGCCAGGCGCGAAGCCTCCGGGTTACCGCCGATGGCCAGCGTGTTCTTGCCGAACACGGTACGATTGAGGACAAAACCGAAGATGCAGAACAGCACGGCCAGGACCCAGACCGGCGTCGGAATGCCGAACAGCTTCGACAGCGCCAGTTGGTAGAAATCCGGGCTGTTGATGCCGACGGCGCGGCCATCGGATGCGATCAGCGCAAGGCCGCGCACGATCTGCATGGTAGCAAGCGTCGTGATCAGCGCGTTGATGCGGAACTTGGCGATGACGACGCCGTTGATGAAGCCGACGAAGGCGCCGCAGGCGATTGCCGCAAGAAGCCCGAGGATGATCGATCCGGTATAGTTCGACGCCATCACCGCGACCATGCCGGCGAAAGCAACGATCGAACCGACCGAGAGGTCGAAGTCGCGCGCGGCGAGGCAGAACATCATCGTGCAGGCGACGATGCCGACGGTGACCACCGATTGCAGCAGGCCGAGCATGTTGCGGTCGGTCAGAAAATTCGGCACCAGCAGCGACACCAGCGCGAAGGCGACGATGAAGATCACGACGAGGCCCTGTTCGCCGAGCAGGATCTTCTTCAACTGATCGGTCATGGCAAAGATCCTCAGGATGCGATCGCGTCGGGGGTTTTCTGATCGGGAAGAGCGGCGGCCAGGATCGCTTTTTCGGCGAACTGGTCGCGCGCGAGTTCGGCGCTGATGCGCCCGCCGCACATCACCAGGATGCGGTCGCAAATGCCCATCACTTCCGGCAGTTCGGACGAGACGACGACGATCGCCATGCCGTCTTCGGCAAGCTGGTAGAGCAGTTCGTAGATTTCCGCTTTGGCGCCGACATCGATACCGCGTGTCGGCTCGTCGACGATAAGCACGCGCACGCCCTGCTCCGACAGCCAGCGGCCGAGAATGACCTTCTGCTGGTTGCCACCGGAGAGGTTGATGATGTCCTGCTTGCGCGACGGCGTGCGCACCTTGAGCTTGTTAATGAAGGTCTCGGCGGTGGCGATCTCGCTAGCGCGGTTCAGGATTCCGAAGCGTGTGTGATGACGCCGCGACGAGATGTTGATGTTCTCCTCGATCGAGCGGCCCTGGATGATGCCGTCATGCTTGCGGTCTTCCGAGCACAAAACGATCCCGGCGCGGATCGCGTCATGCGGATCGGTGGCATGCACGACCTTGCCATCAACGGTAATGGTGCCACCTGAGCGCGGGTCGGCGCCGAACACCAGCCGCATCAGTTCCGAGCGCCCCGCGCCGATCAGGCCGAAGAAGCCGACGATCTCGCCCGCCCTCGCCTCGAAGCTGGCGGGCGTCGTCAGTTTTACTCCGCAAACAGCGTCGACCTTCAGCCGGACATCGCCGGCCGGGCGTGGGCGAAACCCCCAGATATCGGAGATTTCGCGGCCGACCATTTCGGCGACGACCTGGTCGCGTGTGACGTTTTTCAGCGACGCATGGTGCGCCGCGAGCTTGCCGTCGCGCAGCACGGTCAGGCTGTCGCAGAGGCGGAACACTTCGTCCAGCCGGTGCGAGACATAGATGATGACCTTGCCCTCGCCGCGCAGGCGGTCGATCAGGGCAAACAGGATTTCGCTTTCGCGCGACGACAATGACGAGGTCGGCTCGTCCAGAGCGATGACGCGCGCGTCGAGCATGATCGCCTTGGCGATCTCGACCATCTGGCGCTCGCCGATCGACAGCGTCTTGACCTTGCGGCTGAGATCGATGTCGATGCCGGCTGATTTCAGCTTGGCGCCAACATCGTCCAGCATCCTGGCACGGGCGATGATGCCGGCGTTGGCGGGGAAGCGGCCGAGGCTGAGGTTTTCGGCAACAGTGAGCTCGGGAACCAGCTGCAGTTCCTGGTGGATGACGATGACGCCATTGTCGAAGGCATCTCGCGTCGTTGCATAGGCTTGCATCTTGCCGTCGATGAGGATCTCGCCGTCATCGGCATGCTGGTCGCCGGACAGGATCTTGATCAGCGTGGATTTGCCGGCGCCGTTCTCGCCCATCAGGCCGTGCACGGCGCCCTTGTCGACGCCGAACGAGACGTCCGACAGCGCCTTGACGCCCGGATAGGTCTTGGTGATTTCCGAGAAGTCGAGAAAGGACATGGGGCGCCTATCCTTTTGCCATGCCAAACAGGCGGCGACTGTGAGCCGCCGCCTGTTTGTACAGGGAGGATTATTCGATGCCGAGACCCTTGCGGACCGTCTGGTAGTCGTCGCGCTTGGCCAGCGCACCGGCGGTCAGGATGAGCTTCTCGGGTTCCTTGTTGTTGGCGACCCAGTCATACATGTTGAGCGCAGTCTCGTAGCCGTGACGCTTCGGCGAGATGATCACCGTGCCGACGAAGCCGGTGGCGGTCGGCTTCTTGAACTCGTTGATCGCCGAATCCGCGCCGCCAATGCCGACGCCGATCACGTTTTCGGCCGGGATGCCGACGCTTTCGGAAGCGCGCACGGCGCCGAGAACGGCTTCGTCGTTGAGGCCGAAGGAGACCCACTTCTTGATGTCGGCATGGGCGTTGAGTACCACCGTCGCCGCATTGAGCGCAGCCTCGGTATCGGTCTTGGCCTGCGGCGCGTCAAAGATGTTTTCGGCCTTGAAGCCGTTGGCCTTCAGCACCGAAATGGCGCCTTCGACCCGGTCGACGGCGGTCGGCAACTGATCATAGGAGACTCGGATGGCGCCGACCTCGTCGGCCTTCCAGCCGCGCGCCTTCATTTCGTCGACGATCGCCTGGCCGACGGCCTCGCCGATCTTGGTCGCCGAAATGCCCATATGCGGCACGTCTTCCAGCGCCTTCCCGTCTGCGCCGACCAGACGGTCATCAACCGTCATCAGCTTGAGATTGTTGGCGGCGGCCTTGGCGACGATGCCGGGGCCGAGCTTCACATCAGGCGTGCAGACGATGAAGCCTTGCGCGCCCTGCGCGCCGAGATTGTCGATCGCCGACATCAGCTTCTCACCGTCCTCGGCGCCGATCTTGACCAGGGTAAAACCCTTCTCCTTGGCGGCCTGGTCGGCGAACTTCCATTCGTCCTGGAACCACGGCTCCTCGGGCTGTTTGACGATAAAACCTATCTTGGTGTCCTGAGCATATGCAGCGATGGTCGTGACGGACAGCACGGCAAGGGCGCCCGCGACGAGCGCGGTCTTCAGAAGTCGCATGATTACCTCCCAGCGATGGCCGGGCGCTCAGCCCGGATGCAGAGTCTCTAATTCTTTTTATCATACTCGTCAATTGATCTGGTATGATAATTGAGCTACATGCTCTGACCAGGGATCGCTGGCGCAAATCATCCGCATCCGGTAAGGCCGGGGACGCGAGATCAGTGGTTTCGCCGCCTTGGAGGAGGGCTGAGGTGACCGAAACTTCGAAGAAGGCATCAGGCGACACCCGCCGCCCGCGCGTCATGCCCGATGTGACCAAGGCGCTTGCCTCAGACATCTTTTCCGGACGCTATCCCGCCGGCTCGTCTCTGCCGACCGAAAACGAACTCGGCGTCGAATATGGCGTCAGCCGCACCGTCATCCGCGAGGCGCTGAAGGTGCTGGCCGCCAAGGGGCTGGTGCTGTCGCGGCCGCGCATCGGCACGGTTGTATGTGAACAGGACAACTGGAACATCATCGACCCGCAGGTGCTGGCCTGGCACGCGCCGCATGCGCTGGACGACAAATTGTTCGACGCCATCCTCGAAACGCGCCGCGCCATCGAACCTCTGGTAGCTGAACTGGCGGCGACTCGTGCGACGCTGCAGGAGATCGCCGATCTCGAAGCCGCCTGGCGCGGCATGGCCAATGCCGGCGAGGATCTCGCCGCCTTCTCGCGCTCGGACATCACCTTCCACCAGATCGTCTATGCCGCGAGCCACAACCCGATCTTCCGCCAGATCGGCAATCTGATCGACACCGGGCTGAAATTCTCGCTTGAAGCAACGGCGACCATTTCGCTCGCCCGGCGCATGGAAGCAGTGGCGGCGCACCGTGAGGTGGTGGAGGCACTGCGCATGCGCGATGCCGCGGCGGCGCGTGCGGCGGCAGGCCGGATCCTCGACCTTGCGGCGCGCGACCTGGTCAGCGCCAAGAAACTCAAGAACAACTGAGACCAGCATGAAAATCATCTCGCTCACCACCTACATCGTCCCGCCGCGCTGGCTGTTCCTGAAGATCGAGACGGATGCCGGCGTCACCGGCTGGGGCGAGCCTGTCGTCGAAGGCCGTGCGCTGACAGTCGAGGCAGCGGTCAAGGAACTTGGCGATTATCTGATCGGCAAGGACCCGCGCCTGATCGAGGACCATTGGACGGTGATGCATCGCGGCGGCTTCTACCGCGGCGGGCCGATCCTGATGAGCGCCATTGCCGGCATCGACCAGGCGCTGTGGGACATCAAGGGCAAGGCGCTCGGCGTGCCTGTGCATGAACTGCTCGGCGGCAAGTTGCGCGACAGCATCAAGGTCTATTCCTGGATCGGCGGCGACCGGCCGGCGGAAGTGGCTGCTGGCGCCAGGGAGGTCGTTTCGCGCGGTTTCCAGGCGCTGAAGATGAATGGCACCGAGGAACTGCAGATCGTCGACAGCCATGACAGAATAGATGCGGCTGTCGAACGAGTCGCCATGGTGCGCGAGGCCGTTGGGTCCAACATTGGCATCGCCGTCGATTTCCACGGCCGCGTCCACCGGCCGATGGCGCGCATGCTGGTCAAGGAGTTGGAACCCTACCGGCTGATGTTCATCGAGGAGCCGGTGCTCAGCGAAAATCGCGAGGCGCTGAAGGAGATCGCAGCCCTGGGCTCGACGCCGATCGCGCTCGGCGAGCGGCTTTACAGCCGCTGGGATTTCAAGTCGGTGTTCGAACAAGGCGCCGTCGACATCATCCAGCCGGACCTGTCGCATGCCGGGGGCATCACCGAATGCCGCAAGATCGCGGCGATGGCCGAGGCCTATGACATTGCGGTGGCGCCCCACTGCCCGCTCGGGCCGATCGCGCTTGCCGCCTGCCTGCAGCTCGATGCCGTCAGCTACAACTGCTTCATCCAGGAACAGAGCCTCGGCATCCACTACAACGCCGCAAACGATTTGCTCGATTATGCCGCCAACAAGGACGTCTTTCGCTACGAGGATGGCTATGTCGCAATCCCCGATGGTCCCGGCCTCGGCGTCGAGATCGACGAGGACTACGTCAAGGAAAGGGCCAAGGAAGGCCACCGTTGGCGCAACCCGGTCTGGCGTCACAAGGACGGCTCCTTCGCCGAGTGGTAGCCCGGCCGACCTTGCGGCCAGGCCTTCAGGACCTCGAGCTCAATTTCGCGGTGGCGCCAGCGTAACGCAGGCCTCTGATGTGCCGCAGCGCCGAGCACCAGCGCATGGGAACCGTCGGCGCCGGCAAGCCGCAACTGGCTGACCGCCTGGGTTGCGGCAAGCGATCGAAAGCAGTCGCTATCCATGGAACATGGCGGATGTCCTGTTCTTATCGACCTTTTCTTGGCCCGCCAGCCGCGTCACCTGCCCGCGGCGTGCCGGCCTGCGTTCCTGCCGGAGAAGATGCAGCTGCCGAGAAATGTCCCTTCCAGCGCATTGTAGCCGTGATAGCCGCCGCCACCGCCGCCGGCCACCTCGCCTGCCGCATAGAGCCCGGCAATGGGTTCGCCATTGCCGTCGAGAACCTGCGAATTGAGATTGGTGTGCAGGCCGCCAAGCGTTTTGCGCGTCAGGATGTTGAGGCGCACCGCGATCAGCGGCCCGTGCCTGGGATCGAGTATCTTGTGCGGCTTGGTCACCCGGAAGATCTTGTCGCCGATGTAGTTGCGGGCGCCGCGGATGGCTGTGACCTGCGCATCCTTGGTATAGGCATGGTCGACCTCGCGATCGCGCGCCACGATCTGGGCCTTGAGCCCGTCGTAGTCGAGCAGATTGTCGCCTGACAGCGCGTTCATGCCGGCGACCAGGTCGGCCAGGTTGTCGCGGACGACAAAGTCTTCGCCCTTTTCCAGGAACGCTGCCACCGATGGCGGCGCCTTGCCGCCGCGCCGGTTCTTCAGCACGGCCCGCCAATCCTTGGCCGTAAAGTCTAGGTTTTGCTCCGAGCCCGACAGCACGAACTCCTTCGAGACGATCGTCTTGCTCAGCACGAACCAGGAATAATCGTGGCCGGTCGACAGGATGCGCTTCAAGGTGCCGAGCGAATCGAAACTCGGGAAGAACGGCGCCTCCATGCGTTGTCCGAGCGCATCGAACCATAGCGGCGACGGCGCCGACAGGATGCGAATGCCGTGGTTCGGCCAGATCGGATTCCAGTTCTTGATCCCCTCGACATAGTGCCACATGCGGTCGGCGTTGATGACGGCCCCGCCGGCGTCCTGGGTGATCGCCACCATGCGGCCGTCGACATGGTGCGGCACGCCGGCAACCATACGCTTCGGCGCTGGCCCCAGCCGCCCGACCGGCCAGACCTTGCGAACCAACTCATGATTGCCG
Source organism: Mesorhizobium sp. M0862 (assembly GCF_040319795.1). Taxonomy (NCBI): domain Bacteria; kingdom Pseudomonadati; phylum Pseudomonadota; class Alphaproteobacteria; order Hyphomicrobiales; family Phyllobacteriaceae; genus Mesorhizobium; species Mesorhizobium sp. M0862. Next base: position 267,746 of record NZ_JAMYOJ010000004.1, on the reverse strand, counting down.
CCGATGCCGCCGGAGGTGACGATCACGACACCGGCCGAGAGCTCGAAATCGCCGACGGCCGTGCGGCTCGACTGCTTGCCGCGCTCGACATTGGACGCCTCCAGCATTTCACCCGCGACGCCGGTGACCGCACCATTGGTCTTGACCAGCCGGCTGACCTGATGACGGAATTTCAGCGTGATCAGCCCTTTGGCGACGTGCTCGCGCACGCGCCTTTCGAACGGCGCGACCACGCCCGGCCCAGTGCCCCATGTCAGGTGGAAGCGCGGCACTGAATTGCCGTGGCCATTGGCCAGCGCGCCGCCGCGCTCGGCCCAGCCGACCACCGGCCACCAGCGCATGCCCATGGCGTAGAGCCACGGCCGCATCTCGCCGGCGGCGAAATCGACATAGGCTTCCGCCACTTTCCTTGGCCAATGGTCCTCGGGCCGGTCGAACTGGGCAGAGCCCAGCCAATCCTGCCAGGCGAGGTCGCGGCTGTCCTTGATGCGCAGGCGGCGTTGCTCGGGCGTGTTGACCAAAAACAGGCCGCCGAGCGACCAGAATGCCTGGCCGCCGAGAAAACCGCCACCCTCTTGCTCGACGATGATGACGCGCTTGCCGGCATCGCCGAGTTCCGCAGCTGCGGCCAGGCCGGCCAGCCCGCCGCCAACGATGATTGCGTCCGCGTCAGCCATTGTCGTAACTCCTGCCCCGGCTTTGTTTTTGATATCGGATGCTCATTGCTAGCCGCGCAGCGCGTTCCAGATGATGCGCGGCAGCTTCATGAGGCTCGGCCGGTAGTTGAAGTCGGTGATCAGGCGGCCGACCATGTGTGCCCTTTTGTGGGTCAGGAACCAGGCCGGCTTCGGCATGATGCGGAACGGCGCTTCGAGCACGCTGCGTTCCGGTTTGTCGAACAAATAGGTGTTATGGACGACGCCGATGCCGCTCTGCACATCGTCGAGCGTGTGGCCAGGGAAAGCACCCCAGGTCGGGCGCAGCAGCGCGAACAGAACGCCGCTCCAGGAATTGATGCCGATGCCGCCATAGCGCAGTTCGGCAATGATTTCCTCGAAGCGCTGCCGGCCGATCTCGGCGATCGTCCTGGGATGGATGAGGATGTTGGCGGCAAGCGTGCCGTGCAGCTTTTCATTGGCGTAGGCGACAGCGGCGCGCAGATAGGATTCCGCATTGCCCGCCGGCAGCCGCATGACGCTGAGCGCCGGCGCGAACACCTCGGCATTTTCGAGATAGGTATCCGTGCCCGGCCGGAACGGCACCACCACGCAGGCCGGCCCGCCGGGCCGCTCGAATTTCTGTACGCTGTCGGCATGCGCCTCGAAGGCGGCGAGGCGCTCGGTCGCGCCGGGATAATAGGCCGGGCGCGACGGGGCTTTCTGCATCACCTTTTCGAGGGCCGCCAGAAGCGCGTCGGATTTGTCCCAGCCTTCGGGCAGAACCAGCATCTGGCAGGCGATGCAGTTGAAGCCGGAATTGTTGAGCTTCTGGGTGGCGATCAGTTCGGCGTGGTAGGCGATATCGGCATCCGACCACGGACCGGGCACCACAATGGTCGGTGCCACGCCGCCAAGCTCAGAGGTGATACGCCGGCTGTTGCGCGGCGTGCCCGCCGCCTTGTTCTTGCGGCCCTCCTCGCCAGGCCCCCAGACGATCGCGTCATGCGAAGCGGCGGCACCGGTGATGTGGATGTCGTCGACGAGATCGTGGTTGCACAGATACGCGCCGACATCGGCGCCGCCGCGCACGATGCGCAGCGCACCGAATTCGATCAGCGGCCGCAGCGCCGGCCGCAGGAAATCGATCAGATAGTCGTTGACCGGGTTCATCTTGAGCAGAACCACCTGGTGCTCGACCAAAAGCTTGTGCAGGCAGTCGAGCGGCGCGATCGAGGCGACATTGCCGGCGCCGAGCACGAGGCCGATCTTGCCCTTGCGGCTGGTGCGCGGCGCGTCATAGGCCGATGCGGTGTTTGCGGCCAGGTTCGCCTTGGTCACGCCGGGCTGCATCCAGATCTCGGCCTTCAGCCCGGTGAACAACACCTTGTCCCAGAGCGAATTCGGAACCACCGTCACCGCCACCTGTCCGCTAGGCAAGGTGCGGACCGGCAGTCTGTCGAGGAACTTCTTGCCCTCCATCAGGCTGAGCGTGTGGATGAACTGGTTGCAGCCATCCATCAGCGCCGCCGGGCCAGCCAGCCATTCCTCACCTTCCAGCGGCGAGCCGGTCGGGATGCCCTTCTTGCGCGTCGCGGTTTTGACCCACGCCTCGGCGACCTCGCGGATGTGATCCTTGACCTGCCGCAGCAAGGCGATCCGCTCGCCATTCGAGGTCTGCGCCCAGTCGTCCTTCCTGGCGTCGAGATCGGTGAGCGCGAGGTCGAGTTCGGCTGCCCATTCAGGCTGCACGGGCTGGGTTTTGACTGCCTTGGCAACCATCCTATCCTCCTCCACTTCGATCTCTTTGTTTGACGCAATTCCTGTGGGAAAACCGCTTCACACTTTTCCTGGAATTGCTCTACGAAAACGGCAGTGCGGCCCATTGCTCGACGAATTTCCCGCCGGAATAGACCTGGATCGAACCGAACTGCTGTAGCACGAATTCGCTCTGCGTCGGACGCAGGAAGGCGTAGTCGTCAGGCCCGACATTGACGTTGTCGGGCAGCGCCATGAATTGCTGATTGGTCGAAAAGCCGAACGTCTTGTCGGTCTTCATCCCCACGGGATGGACGGGCTTCGCCATCCATTTTCCGCCATAGAGAAAACAGCCGCGCCGCGGCAACAGCCCGAGCTTCTGCAGCAGCCAGGAGCGCTGGTCGAGGCCCGGCGCCTGGACATCGACCACTTTCAGGATCGGCGTCGCGATGAATGCGGCAGGCCGCAATTGGCTGAGGCTCGGCACATCGAAATCGGTCGGCAGCATAAAAGCCGATCCGATGGACAATTCATTGGCGCCGACCCAGCTGTCATAGAGCAATGCGGTGCTGCTGCCGCCAAGATTGAGGATCTTGCGCTGGTCGGCGGCAAGGCAAGCGACATACTGGCGAAACAGGCTGATCGCCTTGACGCGCGCCTTGGCCGGTCCTCCCAGCAGTTTGGGGATATGGCCGATATGCGCCTCGTAGGCCATGACGCCTTCGCATTTCAGCCGCGGGTAATTCGCCAACGCGGAAACTGCCCGGGCCAGTGAGTCGGGATCGCTGATACCGCCGCGATGAAGGCCGACATCGACCTCGAAGCAGACGCGCAGCTCGCGGTCGAGCTCGGCGGCAAGCGAGCCATAGGCGGCCAGCCGCTCCTCGGTATCGATCAGCCAGACGATGCGCGACGTAGCTTCGCCGAGCCCGGCGAGAACGCCCTTCGTCAGCGCGTGCCTGGCGCCGGCAACCGGCATCGGCTTGCCCAACAGGAGATCGACTTGGGGAAACACTTTCAGCATCTCGGCGCTGATCGGCAGATGAAAGGTCATCAGCCTGTCGGTCGCAAACGCCGCGCGGATATGGTCGATCAGCGGCAGGCATGGCAGCGACTTGTCGACGAGGCGCAGATCGAGGCCCGTGGCGAACTTCGCCTTGATCGCAGCGATGTTGTGATCGAGCCGGTCGAGATCGAGCACCAGGCAAGGCTGAAAGATCCCGGCTGCCCTGAGCGCGCCCGACATTTCCGCGAAATAGGTGTCGGTCAGGCTCATGCCGCGACGCCGAGCAGCCTGGCAATATAGGGCGACACGAAGCGGTTGTCCGGGTCCATCTCGCGGCGGACCGCCATCGCATCGTTCCAGCGCGGATAGAGCGCGCTCAATTCCCTTGATGTCAGGCTGTGCATCTTGCCCCAATGCGGGCGGCCGCCGCGCCTCCTGAAGATCGGCTCGGCGGCGTTGAAGAACGCCATCGGATCGCGCTCGACGCCGTGATGGATGGCGATGGAACAGGTTGGGCGCTTGTAGAAGGGGCTGAGCCAGACATTGTCGGGCGCGACGACGCGCACCTCCATCGGAAAATAGACCTCTGGAAACCGCGTCTCGAGCAGCGCAATGATTTCGCTGAGTGCGGCCGCCCCTTCCTCGAACGGCAGGTGGTATTCCATCTCGTTGAACTTGACGTTGCGCTCGGAGGTGAAGACCTTCAGCCACTCCTCGATATAATCCTCGGCCGGCACCTTGGCGAAGGCCGAGCCGATGAGACGGCGGCGCAGCCAAGGGAGCCAGCTGAGATAGTCGCGCAGTTTTCTCAGCGTCGTCACCGCATCGTCGTCTTCCGTCGGCGGACGCACCGTCGCCGGCGCCTCGGTGATGTCGCTGGCAATCAGCAGCGCCTGGCCGGAAAACGGCACATAGTAGAACTCGGCCGAACGATGCGCCGTCATGGTGCTTTCGAATTGCGCAAGCACATCGGCAATCGGCGCCGTCCAGCGGCGGTGCCGCATCCGGTAACTCGCCACGTTGCGGATCGTCACTTCGGTGACGGCGCCGAAAGCGCCGAGCGAAGCGCCCATGGCTTCGATCATGTCGGGGCTCTTGGCACGGTCGAACTCTTTCACGGCGCCACGCCCGTCGACGATCTGCATCGCCTCGAGCTGGGTATGGTAAGCGCCGAGCGTGATGCCCGAGCCGTGGGTGGCGGTGCCCAGCGCCCCGCCGAACGCCTGCTTGTCGATGTCGCCCATGTTCGGCAGCGCCTGGCCGACGCCGTGCAACAGCTTTGCCAGCGCGCCGATCTTGGTGCCGGCGCCGACCCGCGCCGTCAGTTTTTCGGGATCGTGCGACCTCAGGCCCTCGAAGCGGTCGAGCGACAGGATGGTGCCGTCATTCTTGACCAGCGGCGTAAAGGAATGGCCCGTGCCGACAAATCGAACTGGTCCCGGCGCGTTGCGAATGGCACCACTCAGCTCATCGAGACTCTGCGGTTCGGCAAAAGCCTGCGGCGTGGCCGTGACATAGCCCGACCAATTGCTCCACTGGCTGATAGCCTCTCCCACGATGCCTCCCTGGGGCGCCGGCTTTGCCGGTCTTTCTCCTAGCGCTAGATAATATGATACATAGTCAGCTTTTCCGGATATGATACATTGTCAGCTTTCTGTCAACCTGGCAATCGGAGGTGTCTTGCGTCCGCGCCGGCCGCATTATCTACAGCGACGCACGCTGAGCCGGCGTCGGCATTGAACGCAGTCGTTGCCCCTTCAAGCCAGCCCAAACGTTTCCACGGCCCGCATGATGCCGCGCAATTCGGCCAAGCCCTTCAGGCGGCCGATCAGCGAGTAGCCGGGATTGATCCTTGTCTTGCCGATATCGTCGGCGAGCAGGTGGCCATGGTCCGGCCGCATCGGGATTTGCCAGTCGGCGCGGCCCTCCTTGCGGCGGCGCGCCTCCTCCTGCATCAGCGCCAGGATGACATGCGCCATGTCGGTGCCGCCTTCGAGATGCTCGGCCTCGTAGAACGAGCCGTCATCCTCGATGGTGATGTTGCGCAAATGGGCGAAGTGGATGCGGTCGGCGAATTCCTTGACCATGGCGACGATGTCGTTGTCGGCGCGCGTGCCGTAGGACCCGGTGCAGAACGTCAGCCCATTGGCCTGGCTGTCGACGGCATTGAGAATGAAACGCGCATCCTCGGCGGTCGAAACGACGCGCGGCAGGCCGTAGAGCGAAAACGGCGGATCGTCGGGGTGGATACACATGCGCACCCCCTCCTCTTCCGCCACCGGAATGATCTCGCGCAGGAACCACGCGAGGTTGTCGCGCAACTCCTTCGGCCCGATCCCGTCATAGTCCGCAAGCGCCTCGCGAAAACTGTCGCGGTCATACTTGCGCTCTGTAGCCGGCAGGCCGGCGATCAGATTGCGCTCGATCTGGTCGATCTTCTCGGGCGGCAATTCCTTCAGCCGCGCTTCCGCCTGCGCAATACGCGCCGGCGTGTAGCTGTCAGCTCCGTTCTTGCGCTTCAGCACGAACAGATCGTAGGCGGCGAAATCAACGGCATCAAAACGCAGGGCGTAGCCTGTCGTCGGCAGACGGCAGGCTAGATCGGTGCGGGTCCAGTCCACCACCGGCATGAAATTGTAGCAGATCGTGGCGATGCCGGCCTTGGCCAGCGCGCGGATCGAATCGCGGTAATAGCCGGCATAGCGCTCGCGTTCCTGCGCGCCGATCTTGAAGGAATTGTGGACCGGAATGCTCTCGACGACCGACCAGGTCAGTCCTGCTTCCTGGATAATGCGCTTGCGCTCCAGCACTTCGGCCTCAGGCCACGCCCGGCCGTCATAGATATGGTGGAGCGCCGAGACCACGCCGGTGGCGCCCGCCTGCTTGACATGATCGAGCGTCACCGGATCATCGGGCCCATACCAGCGCCAGCATTGTTCCATTTTCGGCTTTCCTTCTGCGAGAGGTTGGCAACTTATTGTTGGACCTCGATGGGAGTCGATAGAAAATGGAAGAGTTTTTAGAAATGATGGATTTCGACGGCAAGGTCGCCCTGGTGACGGGGACGACCGGCATTGGCCTGGCAACCGCCAGACGCCTTGCGGCCGGTGGCGCCGCAATCATCGCCTGCGGCATCGACCGCAGCGCCAATGCGGCGATGAAAGCGCAACTGGAAAGCGCTGGAGCTGCGGTGCTGGTCATCGAAACCGATGTGTCCATCTCCGACCAGGTGCGCGACGCGGTGGCGGCTGGCGTCGCAAGGTTCGGCGGCCTTGATGTCATCGTCAATTCAGCCGCCGTCCATCCCTATGGCACGGCGACGACCACCGACTGGGAAACCTGGAACCGAACGATGACGGTCAATGTCGGCTCGATCTACCTGACCGCGCATTTCGGCATTCCGGAAATGATCAAGCGCGGAGGCGGCGCCATCGTCAACGTCGCCTCGGTGCAGGGCTTTGCCTGCCAGCAGAACGTCGCCGCCTATGCCACGACCAAGGGCGCCATCCACACGCTGACGCGCTCGCTGGCGCTCGACTACGCGGCATCAGGCATCCGCGTCAATTCGGTCAGCCCGGGCTCGATCCGCACGCCGATCCTGGAGAAGGCTGCGCGCGGTGACGGCGGCAGCGATGCCGATGTCGAAGAGGCCTACAAGCGCTTCGGCGCGGCGCATCCGCTCGGCCGTATCGGTGAACCGGAGGAAGTGGCGGAACTCATCGCCTTCCTGTGCTCGTCGAAGGCCGGTTTCTGCACCGGCGCGGACTACAGGATCGATGGCGGCCTGACGGCAGGTATTGGCGTGAAGTAGCGCTATCATGGCGTTCTGCGCGCTTGCAGGCAATCGGTGTCCGACCGCGCTACAGCTTCCACATCCGCTTGGCATTGCCCGACAGCAGTTTCGTTCTCTCCTCAGGACTTGCTCCAGCGATCAACGCATGCGTCGCCGCCACCCAGGTCGCAAGGCCACCGCCAAGCGTGCACACCGGCCAGTCGCTGCCCCACACGACGCGGTCCCAGCCGAAGCAGCCGATCGTGTGCTCGACATAGGGGCGCAAGGTCTCGACTGTCCATGAGCCGGCATCGGCATAGGCGACGACGCCGGAGATCTTGCCGATGACATTGGGACGCCGCGCGATCTCACTCATATGCTCGCGCCACGGATGTTCCGCACTGGCCTTGATGTCGGGCACGCCGCAATGGTCGAGCACGAACTGCACATCCGGCGCCAGATCGGCGAGCGCAACCGCCCTTGGAATCTGATGCGGCAGGACGACGAAGTCGAAGGTCAGGCCTGTGCCGGCAAGCCGCTTGATGTTTTCGCGAAACAGCGCGCTGTCCGAAAGCTCGTCCGGCATGACATGCAGCACGCGGCGGAACCCCTTGACGAAGGGATCGGCTTGCTGGCGCTCGAGATAGGCGGCGAAGCCGGCCTCCTCCGGACGGCAGGAGGCGATCGCCCCGCGCAACAGCGTGCCCTTTTCCAGCGACTGCGCCTTCACATGGCTGGTCTCGGCCTGGATGTCGGCTTCATCGACGTCGACCTCCATATGCAGCGCGGCCTCGATGCCGGCGCGGCGGGCCTGGATCGCATATTCTGCGTGCGGGAAATCGCGGTTGAGCGCCGGCTCGCGGCTGAGCCAGGGATAGCGCAGCGCCGACAGGTCGATCAGGTGCAGATGAGTGTCGATGATCATGGCTGTCCTCCTCGGTGATTTCAGATCATCGCCAAATGCCTAAACCCAGCGCATGGACATACTCTGGCTCAGCCCCGCTTCGGGATCTCTTTGTCCTCGAGCAGCAGCGTCAGCCCCATGGCCACGAAATAGAGCGCCGCCACCCAGATGAACATCACGTTGAAGCCACTGGAGTAATGGTCGAGCACCACTTCGCGGATCGCGCCCGGCAGGCTCGATGCGAGGTGCGGCGTCAACCCGTTCAGGCCACCCGGCAGCAGGGCGGCGGCGTCTGCAGGAAGCTCGGCTGTCTGCCGGTTCAGCGCCCAGATCATCACCGCGCCGTTCAGCGCCAGTCCGAGCGATGCTCCGAGCGTCCGCGCCTGGGTGATCAGCGATGTCACCGCGCCGATATCCTGCAGCGGTGCTGCCGCCTGGATCGCCACGATCAGCACCTGGAACTGCAGACCCATGCTGATGCCGAACACTGCCATCATCGTCGCCAGCACCCAGATCGACGTGTGCTGGTTGGTGAGGACGAAGCCCAGCATCAGAAACCCGCCAATACCCATGGCGACCACCGGCATCCATTTGTAGCGGCCGGTTGCCGCGATCACCCGCCCGGCCACGATCGAGATGACCATCGATGTCAGCGACGCCGGCAGGAACAGGAAGCCGACTTCGGCCGGGCTGAGACCCGTCAGCGTCTGCATGTAGAGGGCGAAATAGAAGAACATGCCCAGCGTCACCGTTCCGGCGACCAGCGACACGCCCGAGACGATGCTGACCGTCGAATTGCCGAACAGCCGCAGAGGTACGATCGGCTCTTCGGCCCGCCGCTCGACCATGACGAACAAGGTGATGGCGCCTAGTGCCAGCAGCGGCAGCGCGAAGGTGATGAGGTCCGGTCCGCTGGGGTCGAGCACGTGGTAGCCCCAATAAACAATCGCCGTCGTGCCGGTGGCGAGCAGCGCGCCGCCGAGATAGTCGATGCGGTGCCGTTTTTCGTTGAACCGGCTGCGCATGGCGAAGGCCAGCACAGCCAGCACGATGATCCCTATCGGCAGATTGACCAGGAACACCCAGCGCCAGCCGAACAGGCCGGTGATGTAGCCGCCGGCCAACGGGCCGAGCACTGATGACAGCGCGAACACCGCCGAACTGTAGCCCTGGTATTTCGCGCGGTCGCGCGGCGAAAACAGTTCGCCGATCATGGCGAAGGCCGAGACCATCAAGCCGCCACCGCCGATGCCCTGCAGCACGCGCGCGGCGATCAGGCTCTCCATCGACCAAGCCATGCCGCAGACCAGCGAGCCCACCAGGAACAAGCCGATCGCCGTCAGCACGACATTCTTGCGGCCATACATGTCGCCAAGCTTGCCGTAGAATGGCGAGACCGCGGCGGTCGAGAGCAGGTAGGCGGCACCGACCCAGCCAAACAAATGCAGATTGCCGAGTTCGCCGGCAATGGTGGGCAAGGCGGTGACGACGATCTGCATGTCGATGGTGGCCATGAACATGGCGACCAACGCGCCGAAATAGACGATCAAGGTCGTAAGGTCGGGCCTGGCTTGGGCCTCCACGGGCCGCGCATCCGGCAGCGTCTGCTCGACAGTCATCGGTGTCTCCGTAACTTGGGGCGCGATTTATGTGCCCGCAACCAGGAGGTGTCAACCAGATATGTGCGCGTAGCATATAATTGACATCTACATATAATCTTGCTAACGCGCTATGGGATGAGCAGCAACGCATCGGGCAGTCCGGACCGATTTCCAGCCCTGTTCCAGACGCGCGGCGACCGGGATCTCGCCGATCTGGCGCGCGGCAGCGGCCTGTCCGAACCGGCGGCCGAGGCCGTGGCCGCCATCGATGCGGTAATGAGCAAGGTGCGTCGCTCTATCCAGCGCCGCAACTTCGGCCGCATGATCCTGGCGCGCGTAGACCCTTCGCTGGAAGTGAGCCATCTCGATGCGATCGGCGCCATCGCGAACAATCCGGTTTTCAGCGATAACCAGCAGGACGAGGTGACGGTTGGCGTCATCGCCGAGCGCCTCGAGATCGACCCGTCGCGCGCCAGCCGCATCTCTGCCGACCTCGTCGAGCGCGGCTATGCGTGCCGTGTCGCATCGCAACGCGATGCCCGGCGCATCTGCCTCAAACTCACCGCCAAGGGCGAGCGCTTGGTGGCGGCGGTGCGCCAGACCAAATGGCGGATTTTCGCCGGCTCACTGGCACAATGGGATGAGCAGGACCTGGTAACGTTCGCCACCTTGCTGGAACGCTTCGCCGGTTGGACCATGGACGAAACCGGGATGAAAAGATCTGCCGACGCCGTCAAGCAGTTGATGGACGAGATGCTGCCCGAAACGAAATAGGCGGCACCGCGTGGACGCTAACCCATGTATGCGAGCCCTTCGATAGCCCTTGCCGCTCAGGTCGCGTCGGATCGTTATCGGTCGAAGAAACCGGCGTCCTCTTCCGCAAGGTACTTCTTCGCTGCTTCGGCATCGATGTCGACACCCAGTCCCGGCGCTTCGAGCAGGTCGATCATGGAGTCCTTCACGATCTGCCCCTTGGGCAGGCCGATGACGATGTCCTCCCACCACGGGTCGGAGGCGCTGGGATATTCGAAGGCGATGTAGTTGGCCGGCAGCGTGGCGCAGACATTGATCAGCGCGCCGAGGCCCAGCAGGCCGTTCGCCGTGCCGTGCGGCGCCATCATGATGGAGTGCATATAGGCGTGTTCCGCCACCCATTTGAGCTCGGCGATGCCGCCGATATCGGCGGGGTCCGGACCGATGACACGGACCGCCTGGGTCTCGATCAGTTCCTTGAAGTTATGGCGCAGGTAGATCTGCTCGCCGGTGTGGATGGGGGTGGACGTCGATGTGGTGAGTTCGCGGTAGGCCTGCGGATTGACCCACGGCACGTAGTCGCCGGTCAACATGTCCTCCAGCCACATCAGATTGTATTTTTCCACCGCCTGCGCGAAGCGGATGGCGTCCGGCAGGAACCAGCCGGGGCCGCAATCCAGCGCCAGCGAGACCTTGTCGCCGAGCACCTCCTTCATGGCGATGACGCAGTCGATCATATGCGCCATGCCGCGCTCGCTGATCTGCCCCTGGTCCATCGCGCCGTGATAGGTCGGCGGCTGGCGCACGCCGTAGTGGAAGTCGGGCACGGTGGTCTTCATGTTGGAATGGAAGGAGATGCCCTGCTTGACCATGAAGAAACCTTCCGGCCGCTCCATCATCCATTTGACGTCGGCCGCGTAATCCTCCGGCCTGTCGCCGGTGCGCTTCTTGCGGATGGAGCCGTTGTAGACCCGCACCTTGTCGCGCACCTTGCCGCCGAGCAGCTTGTAGACCGGGACGCCGGCGGCCTTGCCGGCGATGTCCCACAGCGCGTGCTCGATGGCGCTGACGGCGGCGCCGTAGGGCTTGAACGAGCCGCGCTGGCGGATCTTCAGCATGCAACGTTCCACATCGGTCGGGTCCTCGCCGATCAGCGCGTCGCGGAAATGCAGCACCCAAGGTTTCAGATAAGGCTTGGTGTACTCGACCTCGCCGAGGCCATACAGGCCCTCGTCGGTAACGATGCGCACGATGGGGTGCCTGCCGATGACGGCGCACCTGAGATCGGTGATCTTCATGATGTCCTCTATTTCACCGACGAGAAGGCGGTTGGCGCGAGAAACTGGCTGGAAATATTGGCCAGGATCGGGCCATCGCGCTCGGACTCGTCGCGGACCTTGAGCCATGCCGGATCGGTGGTGAAGGCCTTCCATCTCACTTCGCGTTCGGCAAGGGATTCCCAGGCGACGAAATAGGTCAGTCGATTGCTGTTTTCGCCGACCACCGTGGTGAAGAACCCGGCTTGGCGGATGCCGTGTCTATCCCACAGCGCCAAGGTATGGTCGTTGAAACGCTTGAGCAGCGCCGGCAGCTGGCCCGGCACGCAGTCGTAAATGCGAAGTTCGTAGATCATGGTCCATCCTTCTGTTCACCTCTCCCTCCGAGGAGAGAAGTGTAGAGTCAGCTCCAGGTGCGGTCCCAGGAATATTCGTCGTCCCAGTGATCGGTCGGTTGCCAGATGCCGGTGACGCCGGGCTGCAGGTGCTGGCTGATCACTTCGTCGACGATGTCGTCGATGCCCAGACCAGGCTTGTCGGGCACGGTGATGAAGCCGTCCTTGACCAGCGGCTTGGGCAGGCCGGTGACGATATCGTCCCACCAGTCGACTTCGACGCTGTGATATTCGAGCGCCATGAAGTTTTCCGTCGCCACCGCGACATGCGCGGCGGCCATTGCCGCGATCGGGCTTTCCGCCATGTGAATGGCCATGGCGACGCCATGCTCCTGCGCCGCGTCGCCGATCTTCTTGGTCTCGAGAATGCCGCCGGTGGTCAGCAGATCCGGATGGATGACCGAGATGCCGGCGTTGAGCAGCGGCTCGAAGCCTTCCTTGAGGTAGATGTCCTCACCCGTGCAGATCGGCACCGAGGTCGCCTGCTGCAACTGCCGATACTGCTCGGTGTACTGCCAGGGGATCACGTCCTCGAGCCAGGCCGGTGCGTATTTCTCGATCCGCCGGGCCAGACGGATGCCGTCCTGCAGCGAGATGTGGCCGACATGGTCGATGGCGAGCGGGACCTCGTAGCCGATCACCTCGCGGACCTCGTGGATATATCGATCGAGCAGGTCGAGGCCCTTTTCGGTGAAATGGAGGCCGGTGAAGGGATGCGGCACGTTCTGCGCATCATAGGCGGCGTTGCGCGCCCGGCGCTCGTCCAGCGTGCGTGCCGGGCCGCGAGCGGCATGGCTGCGGAAACCGTCGAGCACGCCGGCCGGCGCCACCACTGCGCCCGGGATATGGGAGATCTGCGCCAGCCCGAGGTCCATCTTGAGGAAGGTGAAACCGAGATCCATCCGCGCCTTGAGCCGCTTTCCGGTCTCCGTGCCGCTGGGCTTGTCCGCATCGGTGTCGCAATAGACACGCACCTTGTCGCGAAACCGCCCGCCCAGCATCTGGTAGATCGGCACGCCGTACGCCTTGCCGGCGAGGTCCCAAAGCGCGATCTCGACTGCCGAGACGCCGCCACCTTGCCGTCCATGGCCACCAAATTGCTTGATGCGCCGGAACAGCCGGTCGACGTCGCAAGGGTTCTCGCCCAGCAACCGGCTCTTCAGCATCAGCGCATAGGTCGCGCTGGCGCCGTCGCGCACTTCGCCCAGGCCGACAATGCCCTGGTTGGTGTAGATCTTGATCAGCGCGGAGGTGAACGGTGCGCCGACGATCTCGGCGACGCGCAGGTCGGTGATGCGCAGGTCGCTCGGCCTGGAGTTCGTATTTGCCCGATTGAGCGCCTCGCCGGCGCTACCCGTCTTTGCCATGGCTGATCCTCGTTCTGATTGGTGGCGCCCCGCACGCCCGGCCGGCACAAGCGTTGCTAGCCAAGCTCTATCTCGTGGGCCTGCAGGTAGTCGCGGTTCATCTCGACGCCCAGGCCCGGCTTCGACGTGAGCTTGAGACTGCCGTTCGAAACCTCGAGCGGTCTGTCGATCAGGTGATTGTATTTATCGAGGTTCCACTCCGACGTTTCGAGCTTGTAGAAGTTGGGAACCGTCATCATCACCTGCGCTCCCGCAACCACGTTGATCGGTCCCGCGGCGTCATGGGGCGAGACCGGGATATAGTAGGCTTCGCACAGGGCGGAAATCTTCTTCAGTTCGGTAATGCCGCCGGTCCAGGTAACGTCCGGCATGATGTAGTCCGCAAGCCTGTTCTCGAGCACGGGCACGAAATCCCACTTGGTGTGGCCGCGCTCGCCCCACGAGATGGCGGCGCTGACCTTCTCACGCACCTGCTTGAGGGCATTGAGGCTCTCGGGCGGGCAAGGCTCCTCGAACCAGTCGATCTGGCCGGCTTCCTCGAGGCTCCGGCAGAGGCGAATGGCGGTGGGCACATCGAAGCGGCCATGCGCATCGATCAGAATGTCGACATCGGGCCCCGCCGTTTCGCGGATCAGGGCCGTGAGTTCGGCGGCCTCGCGCTCGTCCTTGCGGGTCATGCTGCCATCCAGGTAGCCGTCCCGCTGTTCGCGCGCCACGCCATCGGCGGTGCGACCCTGGTGGGGGAAAGGATCGAACTTCAGCCCGGTGTGTCCGGATTCGACGATGTCTCGAATTTCGCGGACCACAGCCTCCTTGCTGGTAAACTTGGCCTGGTTGGGGTGGGTATAGAGCGCGATTTCATCGCGTACCGGACCGCCCAGCAGCTCGTAGATCGGCTTGCCGAGAACTTTGCCGCGAATGTCCCAGAGCGCTATGTCGATAGCGCTCACGCATTCGACAGCGGCGCCGCGGCTGCCCATATAGGTGAAGCTGCGGAAAATCTTGTGCCAGAGATGCTCGATGCGCGCCGGATCCTCGCCTGTGACGGCAACACCGATCTGCCGCAGGATCGTGCAGAGCGCGCGGTTGGCGAGCCTTGTGGTGGTGGTGATTTCCCCCCAGCCACTCACCCCTTCGTCGGTCGTCACCTCGACGAACAGGAACTCTCCCCAATAGGAAGCATCGGACTTGATCAGCCACGGCCGAACGCTCGTGATTTTCATCTCTCAACTACCTCTGTCTGATGGCTGGACCAATGATGTTCTGGGCTGGAATTCTATCCGGCCCGAGCGGCATTGCGCGCACGCATCTGTTCGAGAACGTGCCGGCCGGAGCCCTCGACATGGCGGGCAATGAGTTCGGCGGCCTCGTCGGCATTTCCCGCTTTGATATGCGCGATGAGCTCGCGGTGTTCACGCATGATGGCGGCCCGCCGCGCGAGCGTGAAATTGAAACGGCGGCTCACGGCCCGCAGCACTTCGCGATGCTTCCACCAAAGCTCGGCGGCATGGCGGTTGTAGTGACGCTGGTACATTACGGTGTGGAAGGCGGTATCCAGTTCACTGTGCCGCAATGTGTCGGTGAAGTTGTTCTCTTCGATCAGAGCCTGGATGCGTTCGAGTTCGGCGATGTCCTCGCTGGTCGCCATGTTCACGAACCATCGCGTCAGGGCCGGCTCGATTAGGACTCCGATCTCGTAGATATCCCGGACGAAATCCTGATCGATGGGTCGGACGCGGGCGCCACGGTTGGCGACAAAGGTGACGAAGCCCTCCCCTCGCAACAGCTGCAGCGCCTCGCGTACGGGGTTGGTCGAGGTGCCGTGACGCCGGGCGAGATCGGTGACCACAAGCCGTTCGTTGGCGGCGAGCCGTCCCTCGATGATGTCTTCCCGGATCAGCTCATAAAGCGAGGCGCCCTCGCTGGACGCCGCGATGGGATCAATCCCCGCGGGTGGCTCTGCTTTGAAATCGCTTGTTTCGGCCAAAGCCGGCTCCCCCGATTAGTACATCATTTAGCCCGATATCATACACGGGTTTCGCAAACAATGTACGATCGGGTGCGTTGACAGGCAATCCACGATCTGAAAACGTACCAGATGATCGAAGGGATACATTGAGCAGAAGGACGCATCCCGCACGGTCGGACGAGCCCCTTGGCGCATAGCGGCATGGGAGAATCTGGGAGGATACTATGACGAGGATTACACTCGGCGGTGCCGTCCTGCGCGGCACTGTAGCCACTGCTTTGATGGCGTCGCTGATGTCGGGATCGGCATTGGGTGCGCCGCCGGTCGATTTGAGCAAGTGGTCGCCGGAGTATGTGCGCTCCATCGCCGGCACACAGAATTTCGACACGGCCGCCGATTGCGGCAAGGTCACCCCGCTCGACTACAAGGGGCGACTGACGTTCTGGTATCAGGGCGTGTTCGAGGGCGACCCCGACCTGCTGCGTCAGTACTACAAGGATTTCTTCGAGACGTTCCGCAAGACCTATCCGAACATCCAGCTCGAGGATCAGGCCCTCACCTACAACGACCTTCTCGACAAATTCCGCACGGCGCTGCTGGGCAACGCCGCGCCGATGGCGGTCCGCCTGCAAATCCTGGGCGGAACCGAGTTCGCCTCGAAGGGTTATCTGCAGCCGCTCAAGCCGGAAGATGTGGGCTATCCCACAGAGGATTTCTGGCCCGGCGCCATGAAGGCGGTAACCTGGGATGGCGTGACCTACGGCATTCCCACCAACAATGAGACGATGGCGTTCATCTGGAACGCCGACATTTTCAAGCGTGCGGGCCTCGATCCGGACAAGGCTCCGGCGACCTGGGACGACGTCGTCAAATATTCCAAGCAGATCCATGACAAGCTCGGCATTGCCGGCTACGGCCTCGTGGCGCGAAAGAACGCCGGCAACACGCCGTACCGCTTCATGCCGCAGCTATGGGCCTATGGCGGCGGTGTCTTCGACGAAGCCTCCGCGAACCCGACCTATAAGGAGGTCGAGCTCAATAGCCCGCAGAGCAAGGCGGCGTTGCAAGCCTCCTACGACATGTATGTTCGCGACAAGTCGGTTCCGGTTTCGGCCCTCACCAACCAGCAGGCCGATAACCAGCCCCTGTTCGTCGCCGGCCAACTCGGCATGATGGTCTCGCACCCGTCCGACTATAACGTCATGCTCGACCTGCAGAAGAAGGCAACGGGCGCCGACAAGGACAAGGCGCAGACTGTCATCGACAACATGCGCTATGGCCTGATTCCGACCGGCCCCGACGGCAAGCGGGCCGTCGTGTTTGGTGGCTCGAACATTCACATCCTGAAGCCCGAATATGTCGAGGGCGGCAAGGTGGACGAGCCGGCCGCAAAGGCCATCATCTGCATGTGGACGAGCCCTGAATGGTCGTTGAAGATGGCGTATGCCGGCTCGAACCCGGGCAACCTCAACGGCTTCAAGACCAAATGGATGAAGGAACGTCTGGACAACATCAAGTTCCTCGATGTCACCACCTCGATGTTGCCATACGGCATTCCGTTCCCGGCGCTGCCGCAATCGCCCGAGATCATGAATATCATCGTCCCGGACATGCTGCAGAACGCCCTGACCGGAGCGATGACCGTCGACCAGGCTGCCGACGATGCGGCCGAGAAGGTGAAAAACCTGATGGACGGACTCTAGTCCGGGCCTGACCTGCGATCCGACCGGCTGTGCCGACATGCGTGCAGCCGGTTTGCTCCTAACAACAAGGGCACGCCATCGTGACGATCGTGACCGGCAAGGCCGAGGCTCGCCGAAGATTGCAACCCGGTAGCTCCGGCATGCTGCGGAATATCTGGGAGCATCGCGCCGACTACGCATACGTGCTTCCAGCGATCGCCGTGATGCTCATCGTCATCGCCTATCCGATCTACTACACGGTCGAGCTGTCGTTCTTTAAGACGCCGCCTGGCCTGCAGCTCCGCGACAAGACCTTCATCGGATTGGACAACTACACGGCCATCCTCACCAGTCAGGTGTTCTGGAAAGTCACCTTGAACACCCTGATCTGGACGATCGCATCTACCTTCGTTGCCTTTGCCTTGGGATTTGCCGCCGCGCTGGCCCTCCACCGCGAGTTTATCGGCCGGGGTGTCCTGCGCGCTATCCTGATCATTCCCTGGGTCATCAGCGCGGTTGCCGCCTCCTATATCTGGAAGTGGATCTACCATTCGGACTTCGGCATCATCGGCGCGGTGCTGGTCGGCCTCGGATTGGCTGACCGGCCGCCGAACTTCATCGACAACGTCAGCACGGTGCTGCCCTCCTTGATCGTCGTCAATATCTGGCGCGAGTTTCCGTTTGCCATGATCATGATGATGGCCGGTTTGCAGACGGTCCCCGACCAGTTGCTGCGCGCCGCGGAAGTCGACGGGGCCAATGCATGGCAGCGTTTCTGGCACGTCACCTTCCCGCATCTGCGCAACGTCTCGACGGTGACGATCCTGCTGCTCGCAGTGGCCAATTTCAATTCCTTCATCATCCCGTGGATCATGACCGGTGGCGGGCCGTCGAACGCTTCGCACATCTGGATCACCCACATTTATGAGCTCGCCTTCGGCCGGCAGCGATGGGGCGTCGCATCGGCCTATTCGGTACTCCTGTTCCTCATGCTGATGGTGCTGGGCTACTTCTACGTCCGTGCGCTGGCCGGCAACGAGCGCAAAGAGGGGAGCGCATGAGCACGATCGTCGAGACAGTCCCTCGACGTCCGGCCCGGCGCCGCATGCGCATCGACGGATGGCGTTGGGCCGGGCGCATCTTCCTCGTGTTCATGCTGCTTTACACCGCGTTGCCGATGATCTGGATGCTGATCACCTCGATCAAGTCCGGCTTCGCGGCGATGCAGTTCCCGCCGCAATGGTGGCCGGAAGAGCCTACCCTGGCCAGCTACCAGAAGCTGCTCGATCCGCAAAACAGCGTCGGTCAGGACTTCCTGCGTTTTTTCTGGAACAGCCTCTACGTGTCGACGGTCACCACAATCCTTTCGGTGATCGTGGCCGTTCCTGCGGCCTACGCCTTTTCGCGCTTTCGTTTCCCCGGTCGAAACTTCCTGTTCTTCACCGTGCTTTTGCGCAACATGTTCCCGGCGGTGATCTTTCTCGTGCCGCTCTTCATCCTGATGCGCGCGATCGGGCTGGTGAACACGC
This sequence comes from Mesorhizobium sp. M0862, assembly GCF_040319795.1. Taxonomy (NCBI): domain Bacteria; kingdom Pseudomonadati; phylum Pseudomonadota; class Alphaproteobacteria; order Hyphomicrobiales; family Phyllobacteriaceae; genus Mesorhizobium; species Mesorhizobium sp. M0862. The sequence goes on along the minus strand of NZ_JAMYOJ010000004.1, from coordinate 249,077 downwards.
ATGGCTCGCTCATTCTCACCTATCTCACCTTCGGCCTGCCGCTGGCGATCTGGCTGCTCAAGGGCTTTTACGACAACATTCCGGTGCAGCTCGAGCAGGCGGCGCGGATCGATGGGGCGACCCGGTTCCAGGCCTTCATCCTGATCGTGATGCCTCTGTCGACGCCCGGTATCATCGCCACCGCGATCTATTCCTTCATTGGCGCCTGGAACGAGTACATCTATGCCTACACCTTCCTTTCCAAGAACGAGCAGTTGACCCTGCCGGTCGGCATACAGCGTTTCTTCTCGGAGAATACGACGGACTTTCCGGGCCTGATGGCGGCCAGCTTCATGATGAGCGTGCCCGTCGTGGTGCTGTTCCTCCTCCTGCAACGATACTTCGTACGCGCCCTTACAGAAGGCGCGGTCAAACACTAGAGCCGGATGATTTCAGGTCTGTTCGACCTGAAATCTGAATCCGCCTCTAAATCAAAGAGATAGAGCATGATGTCGTCCGAAAACCGCTTCACACTTTTCGGCATCATGCCGTAGGGAGTTGCCGATGGCCCACGTGGTCCTGAGAGATCTCGTCAAGACCTATGGCGGCTTCAAGGCTGTCAACGACGTTTCGCTGACGGTCAATGACGGCGAGTTCGTTGCGCTCGTCGGCCCTTCGGGCTGCGGCAAGACAACCACGCTCAATCTTGTCGCGGGATTGATCCCGGTCACATCGGGCGACATCGTCATCGGCGACCGCGTGGTCAACGACCTCGACCCCAAGGACCGGGACATCGCGATGGTGTTCCAGAACTACGCGCTCTACCCGCAGAAATCGGTCTACAAGAACCTGGCGTTCCCGCTGCAGATGCGCAAGCTGCCCAGGGACGAGATCGACAGGAAGGTCAAGGAAGCGGCGCGCGTGCTCGACATGACGCACCTGCTCGAGCGCAAGCCGCGCGAACTTTCAGGCGGGCAGCAGCAACGTGTCGCCTTGGGGCGCGCCCTCGTCCGCGACCCTGCCGTTTTCCTCATGGACGAGCCGCTCTCCAACCTCGACGCCAAACTGCGCGTCCAGATGCGCTCGGAGATCAAGCGCTTCCACCAGGACCTCAAGGCGACCATCATCTATGTCACGCACGACCAGCTCGAAGCCGTGACCATGGCCGACAAGATGGCGGTGATGAACGGCGGCTACCTGTTGCAATACGATTCTCCGGCGCAGGTCTTTGCCCATCCGGTGAACATGTTCGTCGCCAGCTTCATCGGCAGCCCGGCGATGAGCCTTGTTCCACTGGAGGCATCGACAGCAAACGGCAACACTGCGTTGACCGGCGCGGAGGGCTGGAGCCTTGAGCTCTCGCCGCTCAACGCCCGGAAGGTTGCGAAGGCAACGTCGAGGAAAGTCGTGCTCGGCGCACGTCACTCGACCATCAGGCTCCACAAGAGCGCGGTGCCAGGCAGCGTCCCGGCCAGGGCCTATACAGTGGAGCCGACCGGAGACGTCACCTTCGTGCAGGCGTTGCTGTCAGGCGCCATCGTCAACATCAGCGTGTCCCCCAACATCGCCGTCGCACCTGACGAGCAGATCTGGCTCGAGTTCGACCAGGAGCGGCTGCATCTGTTCGATGGCGAAACTGAACTGGCCCTCAAGGCCGGCTGAGACAAGACGGGGTTCATTGGGAACGTTGGGGATGACTGAAAAGCTTAAGATCACCGCGATCAAACCCTATCCTGTATGGGTTGGAACGCGTAATCAGATGCTCGTCAAGATCGAGACCGACCAAGGCGTCTTCGGCTGGGGCGAGAGCGGCTTGAGCGGGCGCGAAAAGGCCGTTGCCGGCGCGGTCGAGCATTATCGCGAATTTCTCATCGGCCGCGATCCTACGCAGATCGGGCGGATCTGGCAGGAGGCATATCGCAGCCAGTACTTCGAAGGCGGGCGCGTTCTGCAGGCGGCGATCTCCGCCATCGACATCGCCCTGCACGACATCAAGGGCAAGGCGCTGGGGGTGCCGGTCTACGAACTGCTGGGCGGCAAGCAGCGCGATCGCATCCCCACCTTCGCCTCGACCGGAGACGAGGCCGAGGGCGATGCCGCCGTCGAACGAGCCCGGGAGCTGCGCGCACGGGGGTGGCAGGCGATCCGCTTCTTCCCCGCAGGGCAAAGCAGCAGGGACATCTTCGAACCCCGCGAGTCGATCGGCGCTACCGCAAGCATGCTGAAGAAGGCGCGCGAGGCGCTGGGCGACGACGTCGTCCTCGGCATCGACTATCATCATCGGCTGTCGGTGGCAGAGGCGGCGAGCTTCTGCAACAAGCTCGGCCGCGGCGTGCTTGATTTTCTCGAGGAGCCGATCCGCGACGAGACACCTGAAGCCTACGAATCCCTGCGCAGGATGACCGACATTCCCTTTGCCATCGGCGAGGAATTTGCCAGCAAGTGGCAGTTCCTGCCCTACATCGAGCGCGGCATCCATCAGTTCAACCGTCTCGATGTCTGCAATGTGGGCGGGCTCACCGAGGCGATGAAAGTCGCCGGCTGGAGCGAGGCGCACTATGTCGACCTGATGCCGCACAATCCGCTTGGTCCGGTGTGCACGGCCGCGACCCTGCATCTCGCCGCCGCCGTACCCAACTTCGCGTGGCTCGAGACCAGGGAACCCGAGACGAAGCTGGGCTTCGACAATTCCGACTTCTTCCCCGTGCAGCCACGGCTCGACGGTGCCGACTATCCGGTCAGCGACCTGCCGGGCCTCGGCGTCGAGGTCAACGAAGCGGCGGTCCAGGCGGAGGCTTTTCGTTTCTGGGAAGCGCCTCACCTCAGGCGCCGGGACGGGTCTGTTACGAACTGGTAGTTCCATCTCAACCGGAGTCCACGATGACGCATATCCCTGACATCACGCGACCGCCCAAAGACCTCATTGACGCCCTGAGGGAAATCGGCGCCGCGACGGTCGCCGGCACGCTTGGCCATATGGGTTTCCGCAATCCTCACATGGTCGGTCCGGTGGCGCAGAACCATGGGAAGTCGATCGTCGGGCCGGCGCTGACGCTGCAGTTCCTGCCGCAGCGGCCGGACCTCTTCAGCGAGGGAGAATACGCCGACCCGGAAACGCAACTGCACCGGCACGTGCTCTATCACGCGCAGGAAGGCGATGTGGTCGTCGTCGACGCGCGCGGTGACATGAGCTCGGGCGTCTTCGGCGATATGATGTCGACCTATTTCAAGGGCAGAGGCGGCGCGGGCATCGTCATCGACGGCTGCATGCGCGACCGGCCCAATGTCGAGAAGCTCGATCTGCCCCTATGGCTGCGCGGCTGGACGCCCAACTACCATGTGCAAACCAGCATCTATCCGAACGCCGTCAACGTTCCGATCGCCTGCGGCGGTGTCACAGTGATCCCCGGCGACATCATAGTGGCGGACGACGACGGGGCGGTTGTGCTTCCCGTCGCAATGGCCGCAAAGGTGATCGAGGAATCCCAGAAGCATCACGATTGGGAAGAGTTCTCGCGAGAGAAGCTGATGCAGGGCGCACCGCTGCAGCGATACTATCCGCTGCATGACGATGCCCGCGGCGAATATGAGGAGTGGCGCAAAGCCAATCGCCCGGCGGATTGAAGCAGGCATTCAAGACGATCCATATGTGCGGTGAAACTTGATGTGCGCCCCGACAGACTACTGGGAAGCCGTCTCAGCCGGGACCGCGCCGCCGACGAACGTCCCGATCAAGAAAGGCGCTTTCGTCGGGCGAGGCGGCGGCTCCGACACGGAAGGCGAACGACGTGACCCGCGTCGCATTGATGTCGATACCGCATCGGAAGCTCAGATGGTACCATGTCGTTGCCGTCCGGAAAGCGGTGTCGGGGGCGTCAAGAACATTGCCGGCCTTAAGCGGAATGCTTGGGATCAATTGGGGAGAATAAGAGGCGTCGTTCAACTCTTGCTCCAGAACGCTGGCGCAAAGTCTGGCGGCCCGTTGATCGCGAGGCACGTCGGCCATCGAGTTCGTTGCGAACACATCACCGGTGGCGCCTTGCGAAAAGAGTTTGCGAACGCCCGGAAGGCCCGAATATGGCCGCGGTGTAGCCGCGGCCACGTCCGTGGAGTTTGGCTCTTCGGTGATTCCGCGTCCTGACTTCGTAGCCTTTGCGGGGCGGGGTTTCGGCACGTTTTCGGGTTTGGTCCGAGGCGCCTGAGCCGACGCGGGAAGCTCGATCTCACCGTCGTCCCCAGGGGCAGCCAAAGGCATTGCGGCCGCGGATGCCTGTTTGTCAGAGGGTGGGGTCGCAGCCTCCTGTTTGTCCGCTTCCGGCTTCTCATTAGTCTTGGCTGACTCTGTCGGCTCTCCGGCGTCTGGCGCTGGGGCGGGTTTACTCTCCGCATCCTTTGGCGCAACAGCCGACTGTGGCTCGTTATCCTTGGCCGGCGATGGCACATTGTCTTGAGCGCTGCCTCCATTTAAGGATTTTTTGGGGCCAGTGTCTTTGTCGCCGAACTGAAAAACAGGCTTCAGGACCTCGATTGGCGGCAGCTTTTCCGGTGCCGGCTTTTCAACCTTCTGCTCCGGCGGCTTTTCGGGTTGCGGTGGACGCGGCGCGGGAGCGGGTTTCGGCTTTGGCGGTTCGGGCGGCGGCACGAGCGCGACGTTCACCGCTTGCTCCTCCTGCGGCTGCTGGGCAGGAACGGGCAGGCCATAGACCAGGAACGCGGTGATGAGCGCATGCAGGACCAGCGATGCGGGCAAGGCCCACAGCAAAGTCCGCCGCCGCTCGGATATATCGGTCTTCATCCTCACGATGTGGAGCGAAACTGCGGCCGCATCAAGCATGGCGGCCGTATTGGCGCATTCTAGCCGCAGCTCAGCAGTGAGGAGACGACGCCTGATTGCTTCTCGCCGCCGGCTCCATTCTCTGCATGCCCGCCTCCAATCTCAGCGACGCAGGCTGGCGTCGCGGGCACGCTCGCGGATCTCTTCGCGAGAAAGGCCCGCATCCGCCAATATGCTGTCTGGAAGCCGCCTCAAGCTCGCAATCGTCTGGCGATAGGCAAGCCATCGGGCGAAACGGTGTCGAAGTGCATGCAACATGATCGTCTCCTTGGTGAGCGAAATACCTCACGCTCTTGAGTTGGTCGAAAACGCAAAGCAATCGCGCAAAGCGTATGCACGATCGAACGGATTGGGCTGACTTCCTGGCCACCGAGGCGTGCCTGTCATTTTCCTGCCAGGGCAGGATTATCCAACGCCTCCAATGGCTGCATACTTGCGCATGATGTCCGCTTCGCGCTACAGCCACGGTCGCAAGGAGTTTTTCATTTCTGCAAAATGGATATTGGCTGGGACGATCTGAGGTTGTTTCTCGACGTTGCGCGGCTGGGTGGCCTGAGCGCGGCGACGGCAACCACGCGCCTCAGCGCAGCCACACTCGGACGACGCGTCACCGCGCTCGAAAAGCAGATCGGCGAAGCGCTGTTCGTACGTCAGCAGACCGGCTACCGACTAACCCCGGTCGGTGAAGAACTGCTGCGGCGCGCCGAAGACGTCGAAGCAGCAATGCAGTCGCTAACCCGCTGGCGCGAGGGAAACCTGCCCGACCGCATTGTCCGCGTCTCGGCCGGGCCTTGGACCTCGGCCTTCGTTTCGGCCCACATCGGCGAAATCTGGACCGTCGATGACGGCATCAGGGTGGAACTCGTCACCACCACCGACCGGGTCGACATCGGTCGCCGCGCCGCCGATATCGGCATCCGCAGCGAGCGCCCAACCGACCAGTGGCTGGCCGGCCGCCAGAGCGGCAAGGTCGCCTATGCCATCTATTCCGGACGCCACCTGATCAACGGCATCGCCGCCGGCTTGTTCGTCGGCGTCACCGGCGAAGGGGCAAACATTGCCTCGGCGCGCTGGCTGCAAGCCCATCACGGCGATCGCATCGCCGTGCGCGGCAACAACACCCATTCAGTGCGCGAACTGGTGGCCGCCGGCGCCGGCCTTTCCGTCTTTCCGTGCTTTGTCGGTGACAGCGATCCGCGGCTGGTTCGCGTCGCTCAGCCTATCCCCGAACTCGAAACCGACCAGTGGATCGTCACCCATCATGAGGAACGCCACTCCCCGCCGGTACGAAAGGTTGCCGACCGGATTGCCGCCCTGATGCGGGCCCATCAGCCACTGTTTGGCGGCAAGATGCCGATCCGGTAAGCCTCAGGCGTCGATCGGCCGAGCGAATTCCGGAACATCGGACTGGAGACCCATTCAAAACGTCGGTTCGTGCAGGCGTATATGGTACAAGTCCCACATCTTGTCTTGCCGCAAAGTTCACCCTCTGATTCCCTGTGCCAAGGCGATAGAACCTGATTCTTGCACCTGGCGTGTTCAAGCGGCGCGTTCCGGAAACCTTTTGTCGACCAATTCCAAGGAGAACAAGACGATGAGCACCGCGGCAAGGCCCGTCATCTCTGAAATGCGACCGAAGATAACCGTTATTGGTGTCGGCGGTGGCGGCGGCAACGCGGTCAACAACATGATTGCCGAAAATCTGCAGGGGGCGGAGTTCATCGTCGCCAACACCGATGCCCAGGCACTGACCATGTCGAAAGCATCGCGGCTGATCCAGTTGGGTGCCCATGTCACGGAAGGCCTGGGCGCCGGGTCCCTGCCGGCGGTCGGCCGCGCGGCAGCCGAGGAATCGATCGACGAGATCAGGGACCACCTTGCGGGAACCCATATGTGCTTCGTGACGGCCGGCATGGGAGGCGGAACTGGAACCGGTGCCGCGCCCGTCATAGCGAACGCTGCACGGGCAGCCGGCATCCTGACCGTGGCCGTCGTCACCAAGCCGTTCACCTTCGAAGGGAAGCGCCGCATGCAAGCCGCCGAAGAGGGCATCGAGCAGCTTCGCGAATGCGCCGATACCGTGATCGTTATTCCGAACCAGAACCTCTTCAGGATCGCCGACGCAAAGACGACTTTCGCGGACGCCTTCGCCATGGCTGATCGCGTCCTTTATTCCGGCGTCGGCTGCATAACCGATCTCATCGTCAAGGAGGGGCTGATCAATCTCGACTTCGCTGACGTGAAGTCGGTGATGCGCGACATGGGCCGCGCAATGATGGGTACCGGGGAAGCCACGGGCGAGGACCGCGCCAGGAAGGCCGCCGAAGCGGCGATAGCAAACCCGCTTCTCGACGAAGCCTCGATGATCGGCGCCAAGGGCGTCCTGGTTTCGATCTCGGGCGGCATGGACATGACGCTGTTCGAAGTCGATGAGGCCGCCACCCGCATCCGCGAGGAGGTCGACGCCGACGCCGACATCATCGTCGGCGCCATATTCGACCGGGCACTCGCCGGAAAATTCAGGGTCTCAGTCGTGGCGACAGGATTGCGGCAGGGCCTGGCGATGCCGCAGTAAGCAGGATCCGGGCTGCTGATTTATGAGTGTGGTGGACCGTGGTCATGGGCTTCGCCACCGAAAAGTCGACCCGCAAGCCCGCACCAGTGAACTTGCCGGTGAATTCGCGTTGCCGGCCTAGAGACCGAATTTGTTTCGAGGCCGCTGCCACGAATGCGCGAACTCGCATCAGCGCCGCCGCGGAACCGCCCCCAACTGCAACCGCGCCGCGAATGCGCTTCGACCCGGATCCCCAACAGGAAGCCATACAGATTGACCACGGCAGACATTTCGCCTGCGATATGGCCAGCATCTGCTGACCACATGATCGGCCCTTTCTGATCGGTGATGCGGGCTCGCTGGATATGGCACAATAAAACCGGCATGGGTCAGACGTCGGCATCCAGTGGCGGCCAGCCTCGCAAGCACTATACCGAAGAAAAACACAGGTCTATCCGACAGGAGCATACTCCATGGCTGACACGTCGACACCCGATGCTTCGTTTCTCGCGGCCCTGACGACAGAGCATTTCGTGCAGCAGACAGCGATCAGCACGTCCATAAGTGAAATGGCGTCGCGAACGACCATCTACATTATGTCTCTGTCGAGCGCTCTGGTGGCAACGGGCTTTGTTACGCAGTCCTCCGAGTTCTTCCTGCCGTTTGTCGCGGTTGTGCTGCCATCGGTCTTTTTACTGGGTGCCTTTACCGTCTTGAGGTTGGTCGACATCGCCGCTGAGAACATGCAGGCCCATATCGGCATTGCCCGGATCAGAGCCTACTATCGAACTTTGGGCGACGAGGCTGCCTTCCAGTTTTCCAAGGAATTCGGTCGCTGGCCCGAAAATGACGCCGAACCTTCTCTTCGTACTGGGCCTCTCCTGGCCTACCTGACCACCGCAGCGACTATGATCGCATTCATAAATGCCATCGTCGCTGCGGCGGGCGTTACTCTGCTTGCGTTTCGTGTCGGTGCAGAACTATTGCTCGCGCTGTGTCTTGGTGCTGGAACAGCAATCGGCTTGATGACGATTTTCTATTTATACCAGCGCCTTCGGACGAAAGGCATGGTCCGCATTGCCAAACCCTATGGTTCTGAAAAAAGCGTGCTTTGAGCGGGTAATGAATGTGGTGTTTGTCTGAACGCCGCCGGCATGGCAGTTCCGATCTCATTGACGACCAATGCTCCACGCTCTTCACAGGCTGTTCGCAATGGCGAGCCCTTTCGGGATCGAGATATTTGCGCAAACTTTTTTGCCCGGCATGCGTTGTTCGTTCTCCGAGCACAGGAGAAAGCCATGCAGACTAAGTCGCAGACTTCAGCCGAAGCCGCCAAGCAACGCCATATCCAGCGTGGTATCGACGCCAAAGACGAGACGAAGAGCAATGGCAAAATGCAACAAGCGATGCAAGCCGGCGCTCGCAAATATCCCGAGCCACCTTTTCCCGAGCAGCATCAACCCAAACCGGGGCATGAATGGGCGATCGAGCCCGCTCCGCTCTACGATGCGCCTTACTACCTCGGATCGAAAAAACTCGATGACAAGGTAGCGCTTATCACGGGTGGTGATTCCGGCATCGGCCGTTCGGTGGCAGTCTTGTTCGCCCGCGAGGGCGCCGACATTGCGATCGTATACTTGAGTGAAGACAGGGACGCCGAAGCGACCAAAAACGCCGTCGAAAAGGAAGGCCGGCGTTGCATACTGATAAAAGCCGATGTCAGTGAACGCGAGCATTGCCGCAACGCCGTGGCGCTGACGGTCGAAAAATTCGGCAGGATCGACGTGCTGGTCAACAACGCCGCTTTCCAAATCCATTCCAGTGACTTCAACGACCTGACCGAGGAACATTTCGACACGACGCTGAAGACCAATCTTTACGGCTATTTTCATATGGCGCAGGAGAGCGTGCCGCACATGGAGCCGGGCTCCGCGATCATCAATACCGGTTCGGTGACCGGCATCGACGGTTCCAAGCAACTGGTTGACTATTCGATGACCAAGGGCGGCATTCATGCCTTCACGCGAGCGCTTTCGGGCAATCTGATCGGCAAGGGCATCCGGGTAAACGCGGTCGCGCCAGGTCCGGTGTGGACGCCGCTCAACCCTTCGGACAAGGAAGCCGACGACGTCTCGAAATTCGGCGCGGATACGCCGATGAAACGGCCAGCGCAACCGGAAGAACTTGCCCCGGCTTACGTGTTCCTCGCCTCGTCGCATTGCTCGAGTTACATCACGGGAGAGATCCTGCCGGTGGTCGGTGGCTACTGAGGTCGCGGAACGTATTTCATTGCATTGGGCTACCGAGTAGACGGCACGCGACGACGTCGTCTCCAGGGAGACGCTTGCCGTGCTCGGTCGCTTCAAGAAACGCGTGATCGGTGCCGTGGGCCGCCGCTGCACGGCACCCGCCACGGCTCCGGAGCAATAGCGCTCCGCGTTGGTCGAAATCCTCGCCCGCGTTTTCAGTTTTCTGAATTTCCGCTTGGAACTCTCCCGCCGGCATCCCGTTCAAACATCATTGAGCCAGGAGAACGACCATGCCACGAGGCGACAAATCGAAATACAGTGACAAACAGGAACGCAAAGCCGACCACATTGCCGCAGGCTATGAGAAGCGCGGTGTTTCCGAGAAGGAATCCGAGCGCCGGGCATGGGCGACCGTCAACAAGGACGATGGCGGCGGCAAGAAAGAAGGCGGCTCGGGTCGTGGTAAACACACCGGACACCCCGCGGCCCACAAGGGTGGGAAAAGCGGCGGCAAGGCATCGGCTTCACGGTCAGCCGCAAGCCGATCGGAATCGGCAAAGAAGGCAGCGGCAACACGCAAGCGGAATGCCGAGCACCATGCCCATTAACTGCCCCGCAACAGGTTCGGAACGCCATGAAACTCAAGCTCGCTGACCGCCTTCGCAACCGACAAGAGCATCGCCGACAAGAACATCGGCAGTGCCTCTTTGACTGCGATCGGAGCGTTCGGCGCCGCCTTGATCGATCTTGATGCGTGAGGTTGGCAAGCGCCTACCCGGCTCCTTGGCCATCAAGGGCGGATGTCTCTGTGGCAGGATCCGATTCAGCGCCGGGATCGAACCGAGGGTTCACTACTGCCACTGCGATATGTGCAGACGAGCGACCGGCAGCGCGTTTGCAGTTCTTGCCTGGATGCCCTGCCAAAGCCTGAGCTGGAATTCCGGAACGCCAACATATCGAAGGTCTTCGCCGATCGCGCAAAGAGGCTTCTGCCCAGAATGCGGGTCGCCGCTCAGCCTTTGCTACGACGCGTCGCCAACCGAGATCGCGCTGCACGTCGGTACCTTCGATGATCCGGCTCACCTGGTGCCTCGGTACAACTACGGTTCAGCGCAGCGCCTTGGTTGGGTGTGCTGCGGAATAGACCTACCGGACCGCGACACCGAGGAGCGCTGGTAGCGCCGCGAACGACCCAGATTGCCGATCAGGAATGCGGCCCTTGTCGCCGTGCCCCGAAAGTGCGGTCTCGATCTGCCCGGCCTGCCGACGTCGCCAGACCGTCGACAATCCCTAAGCGCTAGCCGGTTTTGATCCTTTGGGGGGCCGCATTCTCTATCGCGAAGAAAATCGCTTCGAACAGATCCTCGTCGCGGAAGGGCTTGCCGAGCAAGGGCACGTCGGCTGGCCGATCGGCAATCTCCCGGGCATCGGCATAGCCCGTGATCATGACCGCTGGCCAGTCCGAGCGCAAATTGCGCGCGAAGCGGATTACGTCGACGCCGGATACGAGTGGCATGGCGAAGTCGGTGATAATGACGTCGAACTTGTCGGGAGTGCGCTCCATCATGGCCAGCGCCTCCGCCCCTCCTCCCGCGCAGGTCACCTCGAAACCGCGCTGGCGAAGGGACTCGGCGGTCAATTGCCGCAAAACATGGCTGTCGTCGATCAGGAGGATTGATGGGTGCTCCATTCCGGCATCGGCGAACGCTCGTTCAATGTCGGGTTCCACCGCAGGATCCACCGGCTGTTCGGTCGAACGTGGCAGCCAGAGTTGCATGGTAGTTCCGCGGTTGACGACGCTTTCTATGCGAAGTGTCCCACCTGACTGCTTCATGAAGCCGTAGACCGTGCTGAGACCGAGGCCCGTTCCCTTACCGACCGGCTTGGTGGTGAAGAACGGTTCGACGACCTTGGCGACAAGATCGGGTGGTATGCCGGATCCGGTGTCCTTGACGGCGATCAGGACATAGTCGCCCGGCGGAATATCCTCTGTTTGCGTCACGATCGATCGATTCTGCGCATGCACGGTTATTGTCCCGCCAGAGGGCATGGCGTCACGCGCGTTGAAAACCAGATTCATCAGGGCCAATTCAAGTTGGCCTGCATCGACATGCACCGGCCAGATCGTGTCATCGATCTGCCAGTCGAAACGGATCAACCCCCCCAGTACGGGCGCCACCAATCCGTTCATCGTGTCGTTCAGCGCAGCAAGGCGCACCGCTTCCGGCTTCAGGGTCTGGCGCCGCGAGAATGCCAGCATTCGCGCGACAAGGTCAGCGCCTTGTTTTGCAGAACGCCGCGTCAGGTCGAGTACCTGTTGCGCCTGATCATCCAACGTGGCTCGGCGTTCAAGCAGCCCTAACCCACTGAGAATTGCGGCGAGCAGGTTGTTGAAATCATGCGCCAGGCCGCCGGTTAGCTTGCCGATAGCGTCGATGCGCTGGGATTGAAGCAGCTGATCCTCAAGACCGCGCCGCTCGGTGATGTCAAGCAATGTGCCGATGATTTCCGGTTCACGGCCATCTGAGCCGTCCGACATCACCCCCTGGTCGAGAAAAATGCGATACTCGCCATTGGCGCATTGCCAGCGGAACTCGCACGTATAGGAGCCGGTGGTTTTTGCCGCCAGCAGCGCTTCCCTCAATCGCGGCAGGTCGTCCGGATGAACGCGGCTGAGACCGAACTCTGGATCCGATGTCAGGTATTCAGGCGCAAAGCCGGTCAAGCGCTCGACGCCCTCCGTAACAAAGCGCGCCGCAAAGGGCGGCTCGGCTGCCCGAGCATGAAAGCAGACCGGCAACGAATTCAGGATGGCGTCCTGCCGTTGCTCGGCGCTGCGCAGCGCGCGTTCGGCCTGAAGCTTGTCCTTGTGCGCCTGCAACGCCTGCGCCAATAGTCCCTGCTCGACCTCCGCCTTGCGCTGGATCTCGAGCGTCTTCTCGTGGAGTTCGACGAAAACCGCGACTTTCGAACGCAGCATGATCGGATCGAATGGCTTGAACACATAGTCGACCGCGCCGGCATCATAGCCGCGCAGCATATGCGCATCCTCCTTGTTGATGGCGGTCAAGAAGATGATTGGGGTGCGCTTGGATTGCTCGCGCTGGCGGATAAGTGCGGCCGTTTCATACCCGTCCAACCCTGGCATGAGGACATCCAGGAGAATGACGGCGAACTCCTCTTTCAGCAGAAAGCGCAGAGCCTCTTCGCCCGATTGGGCGCAGATGACCTCCCCGATAGTCGCGAGCACTTCGCTGATCGCCAGCAGATTGCGCTCATCGTCGTCCACCGCCAGGATACGGGCTCTTGCCGGCCCTTCGGCAAGAGCTGCGACCTCAAGTTTCCTTACCCTGTTTCTTGCCAGCTTTTGCATCGAACGGCCGTCAGTTCGCTGCCAGGAGAATTTTTTCCGGGCTCTCGACACGGGATCGGGCACGCCCGATCCAGACACGAAGCAGCGCCAGCAGGAGATCCAGGTCGACGGGTTTGGCGATATAGTCGGAAGCCCCGGCATCCAGACATTTTTGCCGATCCCCCTTCATCGCCTTTGCGGTGACGGAAATCAGCGGGATATGAGCAATCGCCGGTGTGCCGCGAATCCGCCGCATCGTCTCGTAGCCGTCCATCTCCGGCATCATGATATCGATCAATGCCACGTCGACATCGGGCGCCTGTTCAAGAAGCGCGATGCCATCACGGCCCCGCTCGGCATGCAGAACCTGTATGTCATAGGTCTCCAGAACACTGGTGAGCGAATAGATATTGCGAATGTCGTCGTCGACGATGAGAACCTTCGCCCCGGCGAGATCGGACTTGCCGTTGTGTTCAGTTCCTGCCCAGGCCTCTTGGCGACCTTCTCCCGGCAGCGTTGCCGAAATATGCAGCGCCAATTGAGCGAAGTTCTCCGCCCGCGGTGCTTCCGCCAAGGCCGGGTTCAATGCCAGTACCTGTTCAAGCGCGTCCGGGTGAGGCGTAAAGAACAGCAGCTGCGGCAAGGCTTCGCCGAATTGGCCGGTGATCTCGTCCAGCGCCTTTGCGTTGTCCTTGGCGGAGCGTCCAAAGCCGAGCACGACGGCATCATAGGAGGCGAGGCCAACGTCTTCTGCATTTGCCGCAACACGACCGATCGCGGTGACCGACGTTACGCCGTCGCGGATTGCCTCGACCAGAGCCAGACGCCGCTCCGGGTCAGGGTCCACGACCAGAACGCGGCGCTGAACGCGGAGCTTCTTCGAGTGGATATCCTGAAACACCTTCATCAGCTCGTCCGAGGAAACGGGCTTGGTGGAAATGCTGGACGCCCCCTTGCGTGCGAGACTGTCGATGTCTTCGGCACCCGAGATGACATGGATAGGAATTCCCCTCGTCTTCTGGTCATGCCGCAGCAGATCGAAAAGCACCCAGCCATCGATATCCGAAAGTCCGAGATCAAGTGTGATTGCGTCGGGAACGAGCTTGCGGGCCAATGCCAGCGTGCCGGAACCTGCAGTCGACAGAACGCCTTTCAGCCCGGCCGACCGGGCGAGGCCAAGCAGCAACCCGCCAAAGGTCGGATCGTCTTCGACGATCAACACGATCCGATCGGTGGGTAGGATTGAATCGCGGTCGTCGATCAGCTCTGCCGAGGGCGGACTGCTGAGCAGAGCTGTCGCAGCAACCGCCTCCGCCGCCGGAGCCAAGGTCGACTGTACTGTCGTCACGCGGGGGCCGTCGAACGGGATGATGAGGGTAAATGTCGACCCCTTGCCCGGCGTGCTTTCGACCCGCAATTCGCCGCCAAGCAAGCGAGCGATCTCGCGGCTGATCGAGAGCCCAAGGCCGGTGCCGCCATACTTGCGGCTGGTGGTGCCATCGGCCTGCTGGAAGGCCTCGAAAATCAGCTTCTGTTTGTCTTCTGGAATGCCAATGCCGGTGTCGGTGACGGCGATCGCGAGAGCCTTCACCGGCTGCGTCGCGCCATTGCGGCGGCCGGCCTTCTCAACCCGGAAGTTCAGGCTGACCTCGCCTTCCGAGGTGAATTTGAATGCGTTGGAAAGCAGGTTGAGGACAATCTGCTGCAAGCGTTTCTCATCTGTGCGGACCGTGTCGGGAAGCGCCGGATCGACCTTGATGGTGAAGCCAAGTCCCTTGTCGGCTGCCAGCTGACGAAAAGTTCGTTCCATATGCTGGCGAAGATGCGTCACCGGCATATCGTTGATGTCGATGGAAACAGTGCCCGACTCGATCTTCGACAGATCGAGGATATCGTTGATGAGGCTGAGAAGATCGGTTCCTGCCGAATTGATGGTGCGGGCGAACTCTACCTGTTTTTCGTTGAGGTTGCCGTGCTGGTTGGTCGCCAGCAGGTTTGACAAAATGAGCAGCGAATTGAGCGGCGTGCGCAGTTCGTGGCTCATATTGGCCAGGAACTCGGACTTGTATTTCGACGTGAGTGCCAGTTGCTCGGCTTTCTCCTCCAGCGCGCGTCGCGCCATCTCGATTTCGAGATTCTTGTTTTCGACCTGCTTCTTTTCGTTCTCGAGCAGCTGCGCCTTTTCCTGCAGCTCCTCGTTCGTCGCATGCAGCTCTTCCTGCTTTTTTGTCAGCTCGGTTTGACGCGCTTGCAATTCCGACGTCAGCAGTTGCGACTGCTTGAGCAGGCCCTCCGTGCGCATCGTCGCAGCGATGGTGTTGAGAACGATGCCGACGGATTCCATGAGCTGGTTGAGGAACGACTGGTGTGTGTCACGAAACTCGCCGAACGAGGCGAGCTCGATGACGGCTTTGACTTCATCCTCGAACAGGGCAGGCAGGATGATGACATTGGCTGGCGAGGCGCTGCCAAGACCAGATGTGACCCGAAGGAATTCTGGCGGCACATTGTCCAGCATGATGGCGCGCTTGTCGGCGGCACTTTGCCCAACCAGGCCCTCTCGCAGATCAAGCCGCTGCTTGATGGCAGCTTTGCTCTCGGCGCCATAGGAAGCCGCCAGCTCAAGATAGGATTCCTCCTCGTCGCGATTGGTGACGTAGAACACCCCATACTGGGCGTTCACCAGAGGAGCGAGTTCGGACATGATGAGCCGCGAGACGGTGGCAAGGTCGCGCTCGCCTTGCAGCATGCGCGAAAACCGGGCGAGATTGGTCTTCAACCAGTCCTGCTCGGCATTCTTCAGCGTCTGATCCTTCAGATTGCGGATCATTTCGTTGATGTTGTCTTTTAGCGCGGCGACCTCGCCGGACGCTTCGACGCTGATCGAACGGGTAAGATCGCCCTTGGTCACCGCCGTCGAAACCTCGGCGATGGCACGCACCTGGGTGGTCAGATTGGCAGCGAGTTGATTGACGTTGTCGGTGAGGTCGCGCCAGAGGCCGGCGGCACCTGGCACACGCGCCTGACCGCCGAGCTTGCCCTCGATCCCCACCTCACGGGCGACGTTGGTCACCTGGTCGGCAAAGGTGGCAAGCGTCTCGATCATGCCGTTGATGGTGTCGGCCAGCAGGGCGATCTCTCCCTTCGCGTCGACCGTCAGTTTGCGCCTGAGATTGCCTTGCGCGACCGCCGTCACGACATCGGCGATGCCGCGCACCTGATTGGTCAAGTTCGTCGCCATCAGGTTGACGTTGTCGGTCAGGTCCTTCCAGGTACCGGCAACACCTTCGACGCGCGCCTGGCCACCAAGCTTGCCCTCGGTGCCAACCTCACGCGCGACCCGGGTGACCTCGCCGGCGAAGGAGTTCAACTGGTCCACCATGGTGTTGATGGTCGACTTGAGCTCCAGGATTTCGCCCTTCACATCGACGGTGATCTTCTTCGACAGGTCGCCGCGCGCCACGGCGGTCGTGACTTCGGCGATGTTGCGCACCTGGCCGGTCAGATTCTCGGCCATCGAGTTCACATTGTCTGTGAGATCCTTCCACGTGCCGGCAACGCCGCGCACCTGCGCCTGGCCTCCCAACTTGCCTTCCGTGCCGACCTCGCGTGCCACGCGCGTGACTTCCGAAGCGAAGGAATTAAGCTGGTCCACCATTGTGTTGATGGTGTCCTTCAGCTCCAGGATCTCGCCGCGGACATCGACGGTGATCTTCTTCGAAAGGTCCCCGAGCGCCACGGCGGTGGTTACCTCGGCGATGTTGCGCACCTGGCCGGTCAGGTTGGCCGCCATGGCGTTGACGTTTTCGGTCAGATCCTTCCACGTGCCGCCGATGCCGCGCACCTGGGCCTGGCCGCCGAGCTTGCCATCGGAGCCGACCTCGCGCGCCACACGTGTCACTTCCGAAGCGAAGGAATTGAGCTGGTCGACCATCGTGTTGATGACGTCCTTGATCTGCAAGATCTCGCCCAGCGCGTCGACGGTGATCTTCTGGGTCAAGTCGCCGGTCGCGATGGCCGTTGCCACCTTGGACACGTCGCGCAATTGCACCGTCAAATTGCCGGCCATGGCGTTGACGTTGTCGGTCAGATCCTTCCAGGTGCCACCGACGCCTTCGACATGCGCCTGGCCACCAAGCTTGCCTTCCGATCCCACTTCGCGGGCCACACGCGTGACCTCAGAGGCGAAGGAGTTCAGTTGGTCGACCATCGTGTTGACGGTGTCCTTGAGCTCCAGGATCTCGCCTTTGACGTCGACGGTGATCTTCTTCGACAGGTCGCCGCGCGCCACGGCGGTGGTGACTTCTGCGATGTTTCGAACCTGGCCAGTCAGGTTGGCGGCCATGAGATTGACGTTGTCGGTCAAATCCTTCCATGTGCCGCCGACGCCCCTCACCTCTGCCTGGCCGCCCAGCTTGCCTTCGGTGCCGACCTCGCGTGCCACGCGCGTCACTTCCGAGGCAAAGGAGTTCAGTTGGTCGACCATCGTGTTGATGGTGTCCTTGAGTTCCAGGATTTCGCCTTGCACGGCGACCGTGATCTTCTTCGACAGATCCCCCGACGCGACCGCCGTCGTCACCTCGGCAATATTGCGCACCTGACCGGTCAGGTTCTCGGCCATCGAGTTGACGTTGTCGGTGAGGTCCTTCCAGGTGCCGGCGACGCCGCGCACCTGCGCCTGGCCGCCAAGCTTGCCTTCGGTGCCAACCTCGCGGGCCACGCGCGTGACCTCGCCCGCGAATGAATTCAGCTGGTCCACCATCGTGTTTATCGTGGATTTCAGCTCGAGAATCTCGCCCTTCACGTCGACCGTAATCTTCTTCGACAGGTCGCCCAAAGCCACCGCGGTCGTCACTTCGGCGATGTTGCGCACCTGGCCAGTCAGGTTCTCGGCCATGGAATTCACATTGTCGGTCAGATCCTTCCACGTACCACCAACACCCTCAACGCGCGCCTGGCCGCCAAGCTTGCCTTCAGTGCCGACCTCGCGCGCCACGCGCGTCACTTCCGAAGCGAAGGAATTGAGCTGGTCCACCATCGTGTTGATGGTGTTCTTCAGTTCGAGGATTTCGCCCTTGACATCGACTGTGATCTTCTTCGACAGGTCGCCCGACGCGACTGCGGTCGTAACCTCCGCGATGTTGCGCACTTGCCCGGTCAGGTTCGTGGCCATCGCGTTGACGTTGTCGGTCAGATCCTTCCACGTGCCGGCGACGCCCTTGACCCGGGCTTGGCCGCCGAGCTTGCCTTCCGTACCGACCTCGCGCGCCACGCGCGTCACCTCAGAGGCGAAGGAGGCCAACTGGCCGACCATGGTGTTGACGATCTTGCCGATGCGCAGGAATTCGCCGCGCAGCGGTCGGCCGTCAATTTCGACCATCATGGTCTGCGACAGGTCGCCCTTGGCGACGGCGCCGATAACGCGCGCAACCTCAGCCGTTGGCTGAACCATGTCTTCTATGAGATCATTGACTGAACGGACACTGGATTCCCAACTGCCGGTGGCATTGCGAACCCGGCCGCGCTCGCCTATCCGCCCTTCCTTGCCGACGACCCGGCTCAAGCGCTCGAACTCGCGCGTCACTTGGTCGTTGAGGTCAGCGATCTCATTGAAAGTCTCAGCTATCTCGGAATCGAGGCCTTCATAAACATTGTCGATGCGGACGGAGAAATCGCCGCGCCGGAAGGCTTTCAGAGAATTCAGGATGCTTCGACGGTCCAATTGCTTCTTGGATGCCTGCACGGTCACAGCGCCACTCCCAGCCCTATGGATTTATACGGATAAAGTTGCCCCCGCGGCCAATGGTGGATCGCGCCGCGAGACCCCAAACGCCGCATTTTCCATTTTGTTCCATCGTGCCGCGAATTCCAGGCCGACGATTGCGCCTTGGTTTGAACGCCGGATTCATGATGCGGTTGTGGATTTATCGGGCTTTAGCCGACCACGACACGTCATCGCCGTTTGCCATTGCCAGAGAGGCATGAATTGCGTTGCGCAACTCGGAAGGCGAGGCAGGCTTTGCGACCCATGTCCTTGAAGGAAGATCGGATCGTGAAAACCCGAATTGGCGGAGCTTGCCGAATGGACGACAAAGGGGATGTTTCGGGCGTCAAGCAACGTAGCTATTCGTACGCAATCCCCGTCCGCCAGGCCGATATCCATGACAACAATGTCGGGAGAACTGCCCTGAACCATTCCAGCGCGTCGGCGCAGGACGAAAAGACCCCAGCGATGTCGAACCCCGCGTCGCGCAACATGTCTTCAAGTTCGAGCGCGTTAAACGCCTCGTCTTCCAAAATCGCAACGGACCTATGGTGGTCCAATTATCGCGGTCCTTTGCTCTCCGAAGCGATCGGCAGCGCAGCACGCCGCCTGACCGGTTCCACCCGGTGGTCGAAGCTCACGGCAATTTTCTTGCCGGACATGGCATGGACCATAAGCCCGACCAATTCCTCGTCGTCGCAGCGACACTCAGGAAACCTTGCGCGGATTTCATCGACCGCAAACGCCGTCGAGATAATGTCGTCAGCGCGATAGCCAGAGATCACCGCGTAGACTGCGCTATAGGTCTCAAGGTCAATGACTTCGGTTTTCAGCACATCACCCTCCGTGCGGAAGGCCGACGGCAGAGGCGCCGGATGTCTCGCAAAGATTGCTAGACGCCGGCATCGAGTCTTCGGCGCTGTATCCTTTTCATTCTATGACGGTTGGCCGCGCTGTCGATAGCTCTGCAAGGCTTTGTACGCTTCCAGACACTGATTCACGCGAGCGACCCAATCAGGCAATCGTGCCGTTCATATACGTTTTCCGGTTCACTGTAGTGCCGTCCGCCAACTGAAACAGTCCGCCCGACCAGAATGACGATTGTCGGCCCTTTCACTTCAAGCCCCCCAGGTCAGCGAGTGAGTTGTGGCCAACACTCCAACACCTCCGCCATGCTGGCCGCCTCAATCTGCTCACTGAAGCGGGAATGGTATACTTCCATCAGTGCGTCATGGGTCTGGTCGGCAGAGCTGCAGATGGCATCGGTGACGAGAATGACGCGGAAGCCACGATCGATGGCGCCAAGCACGGTCGCGAGAACGCAAAAGTCGGTTTCGCCACCGGTGATCACGAGCGCACGCACGCCGGAGCCACTCAGCAGCGCGTCGAGCCGCCCCTCGGTCCAGGGCGAATAGACATGTTTGTCGACCACCGTCGCCGGCGGTACAAATCGTGCAAGTTGAGGCATCAGCTCGATCAGGCGCGGATCGATGTTGGAAAGGGTTACCTCCGCCCACCGACGATAGTAGTTTGCCCACATTCCCGGCGCCTCGCCCGGGCGGGCGGCAGGAATGAAGCGCGTGAACAGGGTACGGGTGGGATGTCTGGCGACCAGTTCTTCGATCGCCGGGACCACCTTTTCAGCCCACGGCACGGGCCAAGGTCCACCCGGCGCAAACAGGCGCTGCATGTCGACGCACAGATGCAGGCCATCGTCGCCTATTGGTCCGTGAATCAATCCTTGGGCGGCCACTGGTGGATTCCGTCGGGTTTGGGTTACTGGCCTGCCTGCCGCGCTGCATCGGCCTCAGCCACATCAACAGTGTAAAGCAATTCACCGTTTTCGTTGGATACCCTCACAAGCCAGCCGGACAGAGCGTCCGTGCCAGGCTGCAGGTCGGCGAGAAGATCGATTGCGCAGCGGATAGCTTCGGACCGGGCCGCCTCAAGGCTCGCCATCCTCGACGGCGGTATGCGTCGGCTGGTTCCGCCATCGCGATACTCAAAGACATATACGTCGCCGGCGCCGTCGCTTGCAGAGGTTATCTCGACCTGGTCGAAATTGCCGTTGCTGCTCGCGTCATATTCATTGGCTGCGAGATCAAAGGTCGCTGTCTGGACCAGGATTGCCTTCGCGCGGGCAAGCACGTCATCTTCAGCTTGTATCCCGACGTTTGCCATGTCCACCGTAACGCAGTCGCCGCCCTCGCCGCAAAATATCACCCGGCGAACCGACTGCCCGTCTGGCGCCCTGGCATTCACCACTTCGGTCCGAACGACTTGCATGACACTCTCCTGCCTGTGTCTGACAATGTTCATGGTGCGCTTTCGGTTCCTGCGGATGCAGGCGCCGGCCCGGCAACTTAACGGCCTGCGCCGCCGCCAAAGGCCATTCGGAACCCAAGGCCAACAATGAGAAGGCCGGCGATCCGCTGCTGCCAAAGCCGCACACGAGGGCGCTTCAGGATCCAGGCGCCTATGCTGCCGGAGGCCACGGCATAGGTCCCCAACACCAACACGCCCGTCATTTTCTGAGTTGCTCCCAGCAGCAACAGTTGAAGCGTCACGGAACTCCCATGCGGATCAACGAACTGAGGCAGGAACGCTACCATAAACGTGATGGGCCACGGATTGAACAGATTGGCAATCATGCCTTCCCGTGCCGCGGCAACGGCCTTGATCGGGGTCGTATCCGGCCGGGTCTGTGTTTCCGGCTTCGTAAAGACCAGCCCTAGCCCGAGCCATACGAGATACGCCGCCCCAAGCCATTGCAGTGCTCCAAAAGCTAGTGGGGAGGTTCGCACGAGAGACGAAATACCGAACGCTATGAGAGGAAGCTGAACCATGCCGGCGCCGGCCGTCATCCCCAATACCGTGAACAGCGCAACCCTGCGTCCCTGCCCTATGCCGCGCGCCGTCACCAGCATGCTATCCGGCCCGGGCGGCATCTGCAGCAGGACGACCGTTCCCACGAATGCTATCCAATGGGCGGGATCGATGACTTGTTCCTCTCAACAATGATGCTCTTGTTGGACTTGGAGCGGCGATATAGCCGGTCAACGCGAAGCTGCGGCGCCGAGGCCGTTGCGCAGAAGTAGCTCATGTCTGGTTCAGAATTAACTGCAGAGCCGCGACCGCCTTGCTCCACGATCATCTCGGCAATGTACTCCTTGAGGTCCCCGACTTCGTCCTGAATGTCCTCTGGGGCGATGCCTTCCTCGTCTGCATCCGCGATGCATTGGCTTGCGAGTTCCTCTGCGGCATCGACGCCCTTCCGCATGAGAGCAGGCTTTTCGATCACATGCTCCTCAATCCATACTCCGACGAAATGGACTGTACGATTTACGATGAGGTCAGCGTCTTCCGAGAGCTGCGCCTCGCTTTTCAAATCGTCCCTCGTGGACACTTTCATGGAAATCACCTCGGCAAATGGGCTCACTTCCAACGCCGACAGGTTGCCAAAAGATGCACCGTGCCAATGAAAATCGCTGTCGAGACCGACAGGATTTCCCCCACCGGACATTCACGGTGCACCGAGCCCCCACCGCAGGAACAATTCGAACGGAAACGCGTTGCCCTAGCTGGAAACGGGATAAGCGCAAAATGGCCGCGCCACGTGCTGCCTGGAAGGGCTTCTTGAAGGTTGGCTCGGTTACTTGCGGCGTGAAGATTGTCGGCGCAACCAGCGAAGCATCCAAGATCCATTTCAAGATTTTGAACCGCAAGGACGGTCTGCCGGTCAGGAGCGTCTACGCCGATGAGGAGACCGGAAAGCTGGTGGATGCAGCGGATCAGGTGAAGGGTTTCGAGATCGAAAAGGACGAATTTCTCCAGATCGAACCTGACGACATAAAGGCGTTGAAGCTGACGTCGAAGCACACGCTCGAAGTCGGCGAATTCGTATCGATTGACGATATCGATACGCGCTATCTCGAGAAGCCCTACTATCTGATCCCGGCCGACGGCGCCGCAATCGAAGCATACGGAGTGATCCGCGATGCCATGAAGAACAAGGGCGTGGCCGCTCGATCCTGCGTGGTGCTCTACCAGCGCGGCCGCGAAGTGCTGATTCAGCCCTATGGCAAGGGGATGGTGATGACCGAGCTTCGCAACCACAACGAAATGGTTTCGGAAAGCACTGTGTTCGATGGATTGGCCAAGCAGAAATACGACCCCAATCTGCTCGAAATCGCCGGCATGCTTATTGACAAAAAAGTGACGACCTTCGATCCCTCGAAATTTGAAGACACCTATGAAGACGCGCTGATCGCCATGATCGATGCAAAGCGCAAAGGCAAGAAGCTGCCGAAGCCCGCACCAAGGCCACAGGAGAATGTCATCAACCTCGCTGAGGTGCTGAAGAAGAGCCTCAAACAGGAAGGGCTGGCGAGATCCACAAAGAGAGCCTCACCGAAACGCAAGACAGCATAGTTGATAACTGCCCAGCCAGAAGGTCCGCACAGCAGCCCCAGCCGCCCTAAATCGCTCGGAACAATTCTCGCGGTTGCCCGTTGGCCACCAAGGACGATTCCTTATGGCCGAGATCAAGAACGTCGACAGGGCAGTCCTCAAAGAGCCAGAGGCAGCGGATGCCAACATTGCGCTCAAAGGAGCCGGAACGCAGGACTCTGATCGAGCGCCGACAAGCCCCAGGACCGCTGGCCATCGGTAAAATACATGGGGTGTGAAAAGACCCTTTCGCCTCCAGACGCGGCGACGCGCGACCTGTGGCGGGCCGAACCCCACGCCCAAGCGAAACCCGGAGAATAGATGTGCCCCCCAAACCAGAGCCAACCGAAGAGCCGCCAGTGGATGCGCCGACGTGGACGCCGGACATACGCGAGCCTGAGCCGGATCTTCTTCCCGACGAAGTGCCAGTTCCTAATCCGGACGAGAACCGTGATCCGCCAAAGCGAGGCGTGGTGACCGACTGAACAACGGGTTTGGTCCGGCATCCTCCTGCAAAGGCGTTTATCTCGCCGCCGGGTTCAAGATCGCCAGTGAAATGCGACTGGATTTGGCTGCGCCGAATGCTTGACGGATTTGGTCTCCATAGTGTGGACCTGCCGACGCTTCGCCAAGCCTCATTTTCCAAGTATCTGTTCGAACGTGCATTGCTTCGGGCTTTTGTCAGGACGCCATCGCAGAAATTTGGTGCCATGACGGAAACGATCCCCGGTGACATGATCGAACCGCACCTCCGCCACCAGTTCGGGCCGCAATGGCTCCCATTGTCCGCTTCTTTCCGTGCTCCACCGACTGGGACCGCCCGGCGCTTTTCCCGTGAAGCCAGGAGCCGATCGCAAAGCTTCAAGTTGTCGCGTAAGCTTGGCCCTGTCCTCCCGGGCGATCGTCGAAGTGAACCCGACATGGTCGAGTTGCCCCTGGTCATTGTACAGGCCAAGCAACAGGGAGCCGACTTCACGCGAATTCGCCAGGTAGCGGAACCCTCCGACGACACAATCGGCCGTGCGCAGGCGCTTGACTTTGACCATGGCGCGCTCGCCGGGTCGATATTCGTCATCGAGAAGCTTGGCAACGACCCCGTCGGTCGAACCTTGTCCGGATTGGCCAAGCCATCTGCCTGCCGCCGCCAAATCACGCGTTGCCCGAGACAGTTCGAGATCCTTTCGCCCGGCCGACTTTACGAACAGTTCGAGTGCAGCGCGCCGAACCGAGAGCGGCTGCTGCATCAAGGCGGCCTCGGAGGTCGCCAACATGTCAAAGAGGATCAGCTTTGCCGGCGTCGCGACCGACAGTTTCCGGATCCTGCTTTCCGCCGGATGCAGCCGCATCTGCAAGGCGTCGAAAGAAAGAGCGCCTGCAATTTCGATGACGATCTCACCATCGACCACGAACTCTTTTGTTTTCAGTTCATGCAACATCGCGACGACTTCCGGGAAATACCGCCCTAACGGCTTGCCGGATTTTGCACGCAACTCCACGGCCGCGCCGGCTTTAAAGGCCAGGCAGCGGAACCCGTCCCATTTGGGTTCGTATTGCCATCGGCCAGCATCGGCCGGCAACGTGTCGGCAGCCTTTGCTTCCATCGGCGCCGTGCTCAACGCCACGCCGAAAGACGATTTTACACTCGTCGGCAGATCGCGAGAGATGGCAGATTCGCCCGTCATGAAAGTTCCGTGGACAACGATGGAGATCGACTCAACGCAGCACTGGTGCCGGCTTTGGAAAAAATCCTGCTCCAACAGGGTTAGGTCATGATGAGATTTCAACCAGATCTCATCATGACCTGGGACGGTCTACTCGGCAGCTTGCATGTTGATCTTGCTTTCCGCCATTTCGGTGAGCTTGCGATCGGTCGCCTGCTCTTCCTTCAGGTTCTTGGCCAACACGTTGGCGCAGTCGCTGCGGCCAAGCTGCTTGGCCCAGGCGATGAGCGTGCCATATCTGGTCATCTCATAATGTTCGACCGCCTGCGCCGAGGCTATCAGTGCCGCGTCTAGGACCTCCTTGTCGTCGACGTCGCCGCTCACATCGTCGGCTTCTTCGAGAATGCCGTCTATCGCCGGGCAGTTGACCTCCTTGGCCTTGACGCCATGCAATTCGAACACCTGTTCGACGCGCTCGATATGGCCTTTGGTCTGCTCGAGGTGTTTTTCGAATCCGGCCTTCAATTGCGGATCGGTTGCCTTGCCGATCATCTTCGGCAGCGCTTTCTCGATCTGCTTTTCGGCGTAATAGATGTCGCGCAGCGTGTGCACGAAGAGATCGTCGAGTGTCTTGATGTCCTTCGAAAAGAAGCCCATGGCCTTACCTTTCATTGTGCAGAAGTTCGGGTTCGGCGGCGGCTTGCCCGCCACCCGCGGAGGCCGGGAACTCGTCCCGGCTTGCTGGTCAACGCACCGGTGCTGGAGGAGTTCCTGATTCCGAGCCGGGCCGTTACTTCTTTTCGAGACGCTGCGATCCATCTCCAAAGGAGCTTTGACCCGATCACACGTTCCATGGTCCAGACGACGACCCCAAGGCGCACGCCGGCGCGGAAAAACTGACGGCCAGGAGAGCGGAAACGTGCTCTGCGCCGCAAGCTCTCGCAGGCGATGGCTGCCTCGACAAATGCAATGCCAGCGTCGGGCGCGCACTATTGTCGGGAGAACTCTTGGTCAAGTATGCGAAGGCCCTCTTCATATTTGGCCGCCGACGCTCCGACCTGCCTCGACTGCCAGATGTTGTCCTCCAGATCGGCGCGTTTTACGGGGAGCGCCACTGGGTTCGACGCAGCCCGCCGGACAAAGGCGAAATACTCCTCATCCGGCCTGCGCGACATGGCATCGACCGCCGCGGTAATTGTAGGTCCGAAGCCTGCTTCTTCGAGCTTGGCGCGGGTCCAGCCTTCGCCTTTCTCCAGAACGTCATGAAGGTAGGCAACAGTCTTCTGATCGATTGTCTCGACAGCGTCGACGACACGGCGGCAATGCTCGATGTAGGGCCGCCCGGTCTTATCGCGCTGCGGCGCGTGAACCTCCTCCGCAATCTTTGCCGCCTGGTAGAAAATGCTCATCGCGCCTGTCGTTACCGTGATTGCCTCTGCCTGATGAAACCTATTCGACGATATGTGGCGTGTGTCGCTTGTCCTCGGCAGGGTCTACATCGATACGGGCCTTTTCCGGATCGAAAGCGCCGTGACCTGCAATAGCCAGAGCAGCCGCATCGGGCGTTTCGTAGGCCCACATGAAATCGTCGGAAGAACTGCCGACGGCGTGGACACGCCAGTAGCTTGCGGTGCCTTTGAGCGGGCACCGGGTGGTGGTGTCGGTCTTTTCGAAAAGATCGAAATAGATGTCCTCGAAGGGGATATAGAAAACGGGCTCGTGCCCGTCTTCACGCAGGACCTTCGCCCGCTCCGTAGCTGCGACGATGGCGTCGGAAAACCGCACCGTCACCGTGCCGGAAAACGGTTCTATGGCCAATCGGCCAAGGTTTTGCTGTGAAGTTGCGCCTGAAGTTTGCATCTGAATTTCTCCCTGGCGATTACCGCAAGATCGGTCATGCCTGGAGACGAAATGCGCGGCGGCGCTTCAGGTTCCGGCATGTCCGATGAACCTGAATGGCGGGCCTGACTTAAAGCGCCTCCCGCTCGCCGTATCCAGCAGTTCTCGTTGGTAAGGCGCGGTGAAATGCTCGTCCAACCCATTCGAAGACTTTAGAAGGACGACACGGTCGTCGCTTCCGTGGAGCGTCAGGGCTGGCACCGAAATGATCTTCGCCGCTACTTGCCGGCGGGCGAGTTCGTGGCTGGAGATGCTCCAGCTGTTTGGCCGTCGTCAGCTGCCGCCTCATGTACGGGCTCCGGGGCGGCCTCAGTTGCGGCCAAGTGGGCCGCAAGGTCCCTATAGACCTTGTCCCTGCCGCCATCGTGTTTAGCGATCAGGCCAAGTAAGTCATGACGGCTTAGCTTTGCAATCTTCATTAGGAATTCGAATTCGTGCTTCGGAATGGAGGCTGCTAAGCGATCGAGTTTGGCCCGCCGGGTCTCTTTGGACACATGTGCTCCTATGTATCCAGGCAGCATGCGAGGCACGTGTTCGAAGCCCGCCATTGTCTTGATGGCGGGCCTTCGGGCGGCCGAAGCCGCTAGGTCCATCGGCTACTTGTTGCAATTTTGCACGGTCGAGGTCGTTGCGCCACTTGCAGTGTTGTTATCGATGTCATTGCCTGCGGCGTCCTTGCAACGGTCGGTCATGCCGTTCGATTTTGTAGTCGAGTTTGTGGAATTCGGATCGGTTGGCACGGCCGCATTCCCGCTGCCAGTGCCATTGCCAGCGGCGCCGCCGCTGCCAACAGTTCCAGTACCAGTTCCATTACCCGTGCCAGCCGTGCCGCCAGCACCCGTTCCATTTGTCTGCGCCAAGGCGGAACCGGCCAAGGCAATAGTTAGCACCGACGCGGCTAGAATTTTCTTCAACATTGGAGTCTCCGTGTTTGAATCGCCGAATTGCGATCGCTTTCCCAACGACAGGTTTTTCTCATTGTTCCCGGCGTAATGGATTGTGATCCGCAGCAGCCTTCGTCGAGGTGGACACTCTTGACGGCGCACGAATTGTGATGAGACCTGACAAGGGCAGGATGGGCTTTGTTCAACACCAAAGCGATATGTTGGGCGCGGCTGCATGCATCCGACGCGGATCGCGATGCGGAATGTGGGCAAGACGGGTTACAACAGAAGCGGCGATCAGAGCTGCGAGCGAACCGGCCGCCTTGATGTTAATCTGACGGTTGAATCTCAAGACCATTCCGACGCAGGAGCAGAACGCATGCCGGCTCGATCCAAAGGATTTACAATCGCTCTGGCTCACAACGGGGATGCACGAACGCAGGCGGCCGCTGCGCTCTATCGACACAACATCGAACAAACCGGAATCGATGACCGGGCAGTGATCGGCGCGGAGCTTACCGACCCCTCGGGAAAGATCTGGGGTGGAATTTGGGGCAGAACGGAACTGGGGCTCCTGTTTCTCGACATGTTCTTCTTGCCTGAAAAATTGCGTGGCCGATCCTATGGATCACAGCTTCTTATGGCGATTGAGGAGGAAGCCGTTAGGCGTGGATGTAAGAGAGCCGTCGTCGAGACGAGCAGTTTCCAGGCGCCTCAATTTTACCGGCTTCATGGGTTTGAGGAATTCGGCAAGGTCGAATTCGTTATTCCAGGACACGCCCGCATCTTCCTTCGCAAGAACCTGCAGTAATCTTTGCGGAGGCGCCATCTGCACGAACGGCTGTTCGCCGGCAAAACGCCGGCGCCTTAGCCCTCCCAGCCGTAGCCATCTACTCCCGAAGGTCCTTTTGCCCTTTCCATCCGGGAAGCTCGGTCATCGGGCATAGCAGCCGCGGTCGCGCCGGATCGGAGATATCGAGTTTATCCCAGGGAATGCGGTACAGGCCGTCGCGACGGCGCAGCCGAAACAGGTCGAGCATCGCGATGCCGATGGTCGAAGCCGACAGACGCTCGAACGCGGCGTAGATGCCAACGTGGAATTCAGTAACGACGAGCTCGTCGCCACGCTGTTCGGCGAGAATCTCTTCGATGTGACCGATGCTCTTTCCACGCTGCGAGAGCACGCGTCGCCCGGCAAGATGTTCGAGGTTGACTGTCCTCATCATCACGCTCCTGGGATGCGCCCGATGACATGATCGCGCAACCAGTCCTGCCAGGCGAAAATCGACGTCTCGCCCACCTCGATGTCACATTCGATGTCGAGCCCGTTGTCCTGCACCTTTTTCCACGCAATCCTGTGTGGCTCGGCGTGGCGTTTGCCACCCACCCTCGTCGCCAGTTGCGCCATCCATTCCCCGGGCCGCGCGCCAAGGCGGCGCGCCAAAGTGATGGAGCCGAGTTCTATCGCGACAATCCTTGGTGGTTTGCCCCGCCGCAACTCGGCCACCACTCCGTCGACCTTGCCGATCTTGACCCGCCGGCGGTCGAACACCTGCTTGTCCAGGAGATCACGCATCAATTCCATCATGTGCCTCCGAATATCTGCAGCGGAATCGTCACCACGGCGAGCACGAAGGCAAGCGCGATAATGAAGACAACGGCGGCATTCGAAATGATGCCGTTGCGATGTTCGCCGACATAGCGTTCGTCATTCAGCAGGAAGAGAAATGGAACTACCGTCAGCGGAAGGCTCGCCGCCGTTACCGCCATGGAAAAGATGGTCAGCCTCAGTGGGTCGAGGCCAAGCATGATCGGAATGGCGGCCAAAAACAATGATGCCGTATAGACGGCACTGAAGCCCGGATCATCGCGCGGCTTGCGATCCTCGCCCCAGGTCCAGCCAAAGCCCTGTGCCACCAGATATGCCTGTTGCAACCCGACTTCGAGTGCGGCGCCGAAACAGGCAATGGCGAGCGAGGCAACGAATAGAACGAACCCCCAGAAGCCGAATATAGGGATCAGCATCAACGGCAGTTGGTGATAGTCGTCCACCTGGTCGATGCCGCGCGTCGCGAGAACGAGAGCAGCGACGATCAACACGCCGATCGAAATGGTCCCACCGAAGGTCATGCCCAGCCCGGCGATGGCACGATTGGCCCCAAGGTGGCTTTCATCCCATTTGTCCTCGATAGCTCCCGAGGAATAGAACATGAAAAGATATGGCGATATCGACGCGCCGAGAATGCTGGCCGCCATGAACCAGTAATTGATGGCATCGTGAGCCGGCAGCGAAGGCACGGCGCTGCCAGCGACCGCTGTCCAGTCGGGCTTTAACATCACCGCACCAACCACGAAGCACAGCGTCACGAGGCCGAGGACCGAAACGCCTTTCTCGATAAAGCCAAACGTGCCTTTCCACAGCAGCAGCCATGCCAGCAACGCCACCGGCAGTGCCCACCACTGGAAGCCTATGCCGGTGGCAAGTTCGAGTGCGATGGCCACACCGCCGATCTCAGCGGACAGCACCATGAAATTGACGAGAAGGACGACGAGCAACGGCCATAGGAAGACGTTGAACCCAAATCTTTCACGAATGCCCTCTGAGATCGTGTGATGGCTCATCGCGGCGAACCGACCGGCCATTTCAACCAAAAAGATGATGCATATGGTGCCGAGAACTATGGCCCAGATCAGCTGGAATCCGAAGGCGGCACCCGCCTGCGCCGCCGTAGCCATCGACCCGACTTCGAGGAAACCTCCGACACTGGTGACGACGCCAAGCGATATTTCCAGAAGCTTCTTCACGGCTTTGGTCCGAAAGCGCTGGTGTAAGCGGCGGCGAGCGAGCGCATGGCCGCCCGAAGATCCTGTTGTGCGCTTTCCACCTCAGTGCGATTGTTCACCCGCAATCCCGCCTCGGCATGCGCCACCGCCACCGACAAACTGTTGACTGCTGCCGTCAGTCCTGCTCGCCCGGCTGGTTCAGCGGTCTCGGCCGATCGAATTTGCGCCTCGACATCGGCCAGCGTTTTTCCGACCGAGTGCAGTGCGGCCGTGGCATAGGCGGACGGTGCCGCTCCCTCCACCCAGGCATCCAGCACCATCGATACGGTCTGTGCCGCGGAGGCCGCTGTTCGTGATTGCTGCGCCACCTGATTGGAAGACGAGCATCCGGCCAACCCGGCTAGAATCAGAAGCAAGCACAGGCAGCCAACCGGAAAATGACGGTCGTTATGGGGTACAGCGCGCGTTGGATGCGCCACGCGGATTTCCTCCCCGGCCCGAACCAACTGCGTCCGGCATCAATGATCTAGAGCGCTCGGAGAGCTCGTCAAACGAAACCGACGACGAGCTTGTGAGGTCGGCTAGTCCCACGTAACAAAACGCTCCATCCCGGACAGCCGTGAAAGTGGGGGGGCCCGCGCTTCTCTTTGGCGCGGAGAAGCGCGGGCAGATCGGGCTGAGGGGATGACCCGATCGCGCAGCATCAACATGGGAGGGCAACAACGCTGCACGATTCGAACTTCCAACCGGGCCACTTGTTCCAACTTCAACTGATCCGTTCTGAGTACTCAATCCATGCGTTTGGGGGGCCTTTTTGAAGGTAGGTCATGGCGAGTTCTCATGGCGTAGAACGGTTTTTGTCGCAACGGCCCATCCATGAATGCGCGCAACGACCGCGATGACGACCGTCGCCTGACCGTCATGACAGCGCACGATCAATCCAGCCCAAACGCCGCGGAACAATTGTGCCCGCTCGTGGTTCCGATGGCACGAAGATGGAGGATATGATGACGGACGCCAAACTCGCTGTGGTGACCGGCGCCTCGAGTGGCATCGGAAGGGAACTCGCAAAGCTGTGCGCTAAAGACGGTTACGACCTGATCATCGCCGCCGACGAGCCGGCTATCCGGCAGGCGGCAGAGGCACTTGAGACCCACAATGTAACGGTCGAAGCCATTGAGGCCGATCTGGCGACCGTCGAGGGCGCCGATCGGTTGATCTCCCAGATCGGCGATCGCGATATCGACCTGTTGTTTCTCAATGCGGGACGCGGGCTCGGCAACGGCTTCGTCGACCAGGACTGGCGAAAAGTCCGCCGGATCATCGACACCAATGTCACCGGAACGGTCTATCTGGCGCATGAGCTCGGAGCCAAGATGGCCCGGCGAGGTCGCGGGCGCATCCTGTTCACCGGATCGATCGCCGGCTTCATGCCCGGCACATTCCAGGCCGTCTACAACGGCACGAAGGCGTTCATCGATTCCTTCTCGATCGCGCTCCGCCATGAGCTGAAAGATAGCGGCGTGACGGTCACCGTGCTGATGCCTGGCCCCACGCAGACGCGATTCTTCGAGCGCGCTGAAATGATGGATACCAAGGTCGGCTCCGATGAAAAGGACAATCCGGCCGATGTCGCCAAGACGGGTTACGAGGCGATGATGGCCGGTGATGAACAGGTCGTCAGCGGTTGGAAAAACAAGCTGCAGGTCGCCGCCGCGCATGTCACGCCGGCAGGCACTTTGGCCGAACAGCACCGTAGGATGGCCGAGCCGGGGTCGGCGTCCAGCGACTGAGCTGATATTTCGCGTCATCAAACGGGCTGGCATTCGCAGAGACCGCATGTGCTGCGCGAGGCAATCTATCGCTGCCGCAAGGCGGCACCATCTCGGTTCCCGGCGTCTGTGTTGGCCTGGTCGATCACATCCCGTTTGGCGGCGATGAATGAGGGACCGGCTTTCCGGATGGGCCAGACGCATACGCAACGCTACCTGGAACCTTTATTGGCCATGGTCCAGAACGGCGCAATCGATCCCTCCTTGTGATTACCCCCGGGCCGATCTGAAAGCAGGGCCGGATCTCTACAAGACGTTCCGCGACAAGCAGGATGGCTGTATCAAAGTCGTGACGCGGCCTCACAGCTAAGACGGGCAAGGCGACCGACACTCACTGCAATCACAAGGGAACATTCGCGTCGACGGCCGGTTAGGTGCCACTTCCGTAACGGTCACCTGCCGTCAAAGCGAGCCCATGATGAACCATGACCAGCATGACAATGTACCAGACGCAGCGCGCAGACTTGTCGTCGGAAGCATGGCGGGAGGAATTCTCGCCGCTTATGCTTCCACGACGTCAGCCGATACGGGAACAGTGCCTGCTAAAGCAGGCCCTGCGAGCCCGATGCTCAAACAGAATCCGGTGACGCAATATCACCAGCCGCCTTTCAAGCCACAGGAACAGAAGTGGCCGGGTTTGGCCAGCAAGATGGTGCCGCGCCCGGATCACGGCGAAACGACCTACAAAGGATCAGGCAGGCTTGCCGGCCGCAAAGCGCTGATAACCGGCGGCGATTCCGGTATTGGTCGTGCGGCGGCGATTGCATTCGCGCGCGAGCGTGCGGACGTTGCTTTCGGCTACCTCCCCGAAGAACAGGAAGACGCCGACGAACTGGTGGACCTAATAAAAGCGGCAGGTCAAAAGGCTTGCCGGCGATATCCGCAATGAGGCCTTTTGCAGAAAGCTGGCCGATGAAGCAGCAACGACCCTCGGCGGTCTCGACATCCTGGTCAGCAACGCTGCCCGCCTCACTCGAGTCCACGGTCCTCAAAAAGGGCCGCCAAGGCCACCGCTCCTTAGGCGTGGTGGGCTTTCAGACTGTCTACAGGAGGAACCAATGGCTGGCGATGAAATAGAAAGAAGGCGACTGCAGATGTTGATCGAACAATATCTGGAGACCCGTAAGCGACGGCACGATTTCGTGTCGATCGCGAATGCCGAACTCGCGATCAAGGCGGTCATGCCGCATTGCCCGGTGTCAAACGCAGCGTTGGCAGAGATGATTGCCGCTGGCGCCGTCACTTACGGCCTTGGCGTCCTATTCGACGCGAAGCAAACCGAGGGCGAACTGCCCGTTGTTTGCTAGGCTCATCGCCTGACCAATCGTCGCGCGGTCGCCAAGTTTCGCCCAGCTCTGGAATACGCCAGACCGGGAGCATGCCAATCGTGCCGGCCGGATCGCAGACACCTGCCGGCGACGCCGTCTCGGGCCTGGACCCGAATGTCGTCGCATATCTGATGAAAACCAGTGTCTTTGTGCAGTTACCGGGCTTCTCGTTGGGTTGGCACCGTTCCGCTGTCCTGGTGTCTTGCCAAAGACGTCGGTTGAACACCGAGCATATTTCGCACGGCCTCGACCAGCGCAGCAGCCCACACGGGTTTTGACAGCATTTTGTGATGACGCAAATCTTGCGGGATGTCGGATGCCGTGTACCCACTGACGAAAACAAACGGAATTCCGCGGTGCGCTAGAAGAGGGACAAGGGCAGCGCTGGTCTCGCCGCCGAGACCAATGTCCAGGACCGCGGCAGATATGACTTCACCCTCGATCAGCTTTTTCGCGCGAGCAACGGACGGCACTGGCCCGGCGATGGCGAAGCCGGCCTCTTCCAGAATTGCGCGGTGCTCCTCCGCGACCAGCCATTCATCTTCGACGATAAGGATACGAGATGCAGTCACGTTTCGCTCTCCCGATGATCAAACGGAAACTCAATCCGCAAGCTCAAACCATCGGAACCGAAAGATGTTTCAAAATTTCCGCCAAGCCGATACTCAATTTCGCCTTTCACCAGCGAAAGACCAAATCCCGTCTTCTCAGGCGGACTGACAGCGGGACCGCCGCTTTCTAACCATTCGAGCTGAAAACCGTGATCCGACGCCGACCAAGTCACGGACACCACGCCGTTTGGCACGGACAAGGCGCCATATTTTCCAGCATTCGTGGCAAGTTCATGGATCACCATGCCAAGCGACAGGCCCTGCTGAGGCTTGAGCCGAATGTCCTCGCCTGTGGTGTTGATGCGTTCCAGCCCGAACGGCTCGACTTCCTGCCGCACGATTTCCTCTACCGAGACCTCTTTCCAGCTTTCGCGCGAGAGCACTCCGTAGGCCCGCGCCATGGCGCGCAGGCGACCGATGAGCGCTTCGGCGAAAGCCTCCGAAGAGGGAGCATTTTTCAGGGTCTGACTGGCAATGCTGACCGTAACGGCCAGCATGTTCTTGACCCGATGATTGAGTTCCGAGATCAATACCCGCTGGTGGGCTTCGGCTTCAGCCATGGTCGTCACATCGACAAAGGTCACCACCACGCCCTGGATTTTCCGCGCGCTGTCGCGGTAGGGGATCAGCCGCACGAGATAGTGGATGCCGTTGCTATCGCGCGGCAGCTGGTGCTCGATCATCTCGCCGGCCCTGAAAACCTGGGCAATATGGTCGCGCAGGTGCGGATAATCGAGCCGGCTGGCAAGATCGGTCAGCGGTCTTCCGATGTCGGTCGGCAGCAAGTTGAAGAACGAAGACGCCGCCGGCGTGAAGCTGCGGATAACCAGCTTGGTATCGAGAAAAACAGTCGCGATCTGTGTGCTCTCGAACAGGTTCTTCAGATCGCTGTTGGCACGATCGAGATCCTCGATCTTGGAAACCAGTTCGGCATTGATGGTGTTCAATTCCTCATTGAGGGACTGCATTTCTTCCTTGGAGGCCTCGAGCTCCTCATTGGAGGACTGGGCCTCTTCGTTGACCGAGACGAGTTCCTCATTGGAAGATTTCAACTCCTCCAACGCGGTCTCATATTCTTCGATCGTCGATTGCAGGCGCTCGCGCGTATCGCGGAGCTCGCGTTCGAAATCAGCAATCCCAGATGCCACCGGCTGTCGAACCTTTAGAGCCTCCAGCCGCGGCTGCGGCTGGCCCACCGGCTCGAACAGGACGAGAAACAGCGGCTCGCCGCTGCCGCGATCAGTCAAGGGCTCGATCGTCAATGTGACGAATTGGACACGATCTTCATCTTCTTCAATGGCTACCGCTTCGCGCACAACCGTGCGCCGGCCCTCGGCGGCTTCCCGCAAAGCGCCGCGCAATTCCAGACGCAGGCCGCTGCGTGCCATTGTGAGCAATTGTCTGCTCGGCACCCCTTGCGGCGGCTCGAGATATTTGCCGGTTCGGACCGAGTAATAGACGACATCTCCATCACCATTGACGACGACGTGAGCCGGAGCGAAGCGTTCGAGAACCTGCGCTTCAACGGTTTGCCTTAGGGAATAAGACAAGCCGCGGCGCGCATGTGTGTCATTGGCGCTGGAAAAGTTGGTTGCAGGCGCAGCATTCAACAAGATCGGCAGCCGCGGCGGCGCCGAATGTTCTCGTGCCTTGAAGATCCGTTGTTTCTTGTCGACCGGTGCAAACAGGTCGGCATGCTGGCTTATGCTTTCGGAGGTGCCAAGGAACAGATAGCCACCGGGCTTCAGCGAATAGTGGAAGGTCGGAATAACCTGCTTTTGCACATCGGGGCCGAAATAGATCAGGAGGTTCCGGCACGACACCATGTCCATGCGCGAGAAGGGTGGATCGCGGATGACGCTGTGCGCCGAGAAGATGCAGAGATCACGTACGCTCTTGCTCAAGATGAAACTTGTGCCGTCATTGCTGAAGAAGCGTTCGCGACGTCCAGGCGAAACGCCCGCAAGCAATGACTCCGGATAGCGCGCCGAACGTGCGATGCCCAACGCCGCGTCATCGATGTCCGTGGCGAAAATCTGGATGCGCGGCACAGCCGAAAGTGTATCCATATGCTCGCGCATCAGCATTCCGATCGAGAAGACTTCCTCGCCGGTTGCGCAGCCGGGCACCCAGACGCGGATCGTATCGTTGGCGTCCTTGCCTTCGAAAAGTTTGGGGATGACGGTTTCTTCCAGGGTCTTGAAAGCGTCCGTGTCGCGGAAGAAATTTGTCACGTTGATCAGCAGGTCGCGAAACAGCGAGCGCACTTCCTCCGCATTTGAACGAAGCAACTCTATATAGGCATCGATCGCGGTGTTCTGTGTTATTTGCATGCGTCGCCTGACGCGACGCAAGAACGTCTTGGCCTTGTAGCCCGAGAAATCATGTCCCGAATGGCTGCGCAGGATCGCGTAGATTTCCTCCTGGCCCTTGCGGAGTTTCAAAGCACTGGCCTTGCCATCGTCAGCTTCAAGCTCGTCGAGCAGTTCAAAGCTGTGGGCAAATTCCATGAGTTTCGCACCCATCTCATCGGCCGGGATGGCGATATCGATCAGACCGGAACTGATAGCGCTGCGCGGCATGTCGGGATTGCTCGGACCCGACTCGTCGGAGAGTTGCGCCAGCGTCAGGCCGCCATGCTCCTTGATTGCCTTGATGCCCAACGTACCGTCGGAATCGCCGCCCGACAGGACGACGCCGACGGCGTATTCGCCCTGATCCTCGGCCAGCGCGCTGAAAAAGATATCGATGGGCTTGCGCTCCCTGGACACCGAATTCGGTTGGCGCAGCTTTAGGCTGGAATTTTCGATGGTGAGGATCGCGTTGTGCGGCATCACGTAGACGGTGTCAGGATGGATATCCATTGCATCTTCAGCGACACGAACCGGAATTCCGGTGTAAAGCGCAATCACTTCGTGCAGCAGACTTTCCCGTTCCGGGCTGAGATGCGTGACGATCACGAACGCCATCCCGCTCGAAGACGGCATCCCGCGAAAAAATCCCTCCATGGCGGCAATGCCGCCCGCAGAGGCGCCAATACCGACTATGGGGAACCTCGGCAGCTTTTGCATCAATTGTCCTGCTTCAGTGAAATGCAACGCGGCAGCGCTGATTTCGATCCAATGTGTAAACCGTTCCTGGTCGAATTCCCATCCCGCACCGCCGATAGCCACGGAACCGATGGACGCGATCGCCGTTTAAAGCCCGGAGGGCTGCTATGTTATTAGGCATGCGAATTCTGCTCGTCGAGGACGAATTCTTGCTGGCAAGCGAACTTGCCTCCTATTTCAGCGATTGTGGGGCGACCGTTTTGGGGCCGGTGTCGTCAGTCAGCCGGGCTCGACGATATATCGATTCAGCGGACGGGGCGGTGCTGGACATCGATCTTAACGGTGAGACTGTTTTTCCCCTCGCCGATGAGCTGACGGACAGAGGCATCCCGTTCGTATTCTTCTCCGGAAACGATCAGATCACCCTACCGGAGCGGTTCCGGTACACCCAAAACCTCTCCAAGCCGGCCGGGTTCAGGACGGTTGCCGGGATCCTCGCCGCGCAATCAACAGCGCTTGGTGAAGACAATGTTTTCCGCGCTCTTCCAAAACTGAGGCTGTCCGCGCGGCTGCTGCTGGGCGACCCACAGGCGGCCGATCGCCTCGTCGAACGGACATTGAAGGCGGCGCTGGAGGAGCGGTTGTCGACGCGGCATGACCTTCCCTTGAGCGAATGGCTCAATGCACTCATGGAGGAGGTGCTCCGCAACGACAGGTCTGGCATCATGAATTGAGATTGTCCGATAGTTTGCCGCAGGCCGCCCTGTCGGCCGCCCCCGCTACGGTACCCCTCCCCAAGAGCGCTTCGCTTCGTCTTGCAAATACGGCCGCATTCCTGCTAGAAATCCTCGTGGCCAAACCTCCGCAAACCAAACCTGACTCATTCCGCGATCCTGTTGAGGGCGACGCACTCGCAGCGCTGCTCGACGAAATCGCGGAAGAGGAAACACCTGAACGGCTGTTGAAGCTCGCCCTTGAGCTGCAGCAGCAACTGCTGTTGTCAAAGCAGCTGAAAAATCCCAACTGAACGGCCTGCAGCTAGGCATCTTGATGTGCCTCGAGTTCCACGATGGCGTCATCGCCTCGTTCGCCAGACCGATGCTGCTGCGGTAATCTTTCTGCGCTCGATGTGAGCGAAACCCCAGTCTCAATAGCTCAGCGGTTCCTGCGCCCAGAAGGCCCTGATCCCATCATGACGCCGATGAGACGACCAGGAAGATCAGGGCCAACTTGGGTCGCAGCCCAAGGTCGATCACTGCTGCCCTGGCATCTCGGTATTTTCTTGCGGGTTCTTTTTAACGCCGGGCGCGGGTGATGTCTCGGCGGGGGCATTGCCGCCTTGGTTCTGTTCCGGGGTGCGCTTTACTGGCGATGTCTGCCACGATCCGTCTGAAAGGGGTATGAACACAAAGAAGGCTAGCAGTGCGACGAAGATCACAGCCGCAATGACGACGCCCCACCCGAGTACATTTCGGGTGCCACGCTGTTCTTCCTTCCGGGACACATGCTCCGTCATCACTGGACTCCTTTGTGTCATTCGATGAAGTACAAATTTATCGTGCAGATCGACCGCACGGTCTGCTCTTCCCCGGCGCCGGCCACCGGCACAGCTGAAGAAAGCTGAAGCTAATCTTCTCCAGCTTTTCGGCTGCCTGGTTTGGCGACCCGCTTTGGCGTTTCCGGCACTGCCGGTTTCTGCTCGGGTGCAGGCGGATTGACCGCCTCATGCGCCAAACGGGCTTTGCGCAATCGCGCCGTTTTCTCTTCCCGCGCTTTACGCTCGGCTTCCATTACTCCTTGTGCGTAGAGGGTGGCTCGTGCGTCTCTGTCGTTTGCGGATCCACTGGCCGCCATAGTCAGCCCTCCGCCTTGTAATTTCTTGCTTCCTTCTTGGCGCCGTTTTTGCCGTGCTCGGCTGCAAGCTCTTTGGCCTGCCCGGGTGACACGTCGGTGGCTTCGGCCAACTTGATTGCCTCTTTTTCAGAGAGATCACTGTCCTTTCGCGTGGGGTTCCTTGTCATCGCAGATCTCCTATCAGAGCCCAAACGACCGGACCGGCGGTGTGTTCCCTGGAGCCTTCGATAGTCCACCGATTGAGGCGGGCTATCGCGCTTCCGTCAATGAGCGAAAAGTTTCTGATGCGGGCTGACAAGGTACATGATCAGCTTCAAGGCCTTTCGAACTGCTCCGGCCAGCCGGGTTATGGCCGGGCTACGACCGTGTGGGAACGCGTGACACACGGACGGATTCAGGCATCGATGCCAGGCGCTAGTTCTCGCCCGCGAGCGTGGCGAGAAATGACCGCCGCCATTCTGCTGCGTCATTGCGCGTGATGCGCTTGAGCAGTGCACTATGCCTTGCAATTCTTTCGTCAAGCGGCATCGCGAGCGCTTTTGCGATCGCATCGGCAACCTCGTCGACCGCATACGGGTTCACGATCAAGGATTCGGCAAGTTCTTCGGCCGCACCTGCAAAACGCGACAATACCAGCACTCCGGGATCGGCTTCGTCCTGCGCGGCTATGTATTCCTTGGCGACGAGGTTCATTCCGTCACGCAGGGGCGTGACCAATCCGACCTGGCTAGCGCGCAACAGGCCAGCAAGCCGAGAGCGTGATACGGCACGGTGGATGTAGCGGATCGGGGTCCAAGCCAAATCCGCGTATCTTCCGTTGACCGCGCCGGCGGTTGCCTCAAGCTGGGCCCGGATGTCGGCATAGGCGCTGACCTCCTCGCGCGTCGGCGACGCAATCTGCAAATATGTTGCCGCCCGCTCGTGTTCCGGATGCCTTTCCAAAAGACGCGCGAAAGCCTGCATGCGGCCGGGGAGACCCTTGGAGTAGTCCAGCCGATCGACGCCGATGATTTGCTTGAGGCCCAGAATCTGGCGGCGCATGGAATCAATCTGCACATCCTCCGCCGCCTCATTGGCCATGCGTGCGATTGAATCGACGTCGATGCCTATCGGAAAACACCTCGATAACACCGTGCGGCCGTTCATCTCAGCCGAACCATTGATATCAAAAGTAGTGGAGTTGGCCGCCTGCACTGAGCGCCGGAAATTCCCCACGTCCGTTTCGGTCTGGAACCCCACGACGTCATATTGAAGCAGGTCATCGATGAGTTCTTCATGGTCGGGCGTGGCTTCAAACAGGTCGGGCGGCGGGAACGGTATGTGAAGAAAAAACCCGATCCGATTCCGGACTCCCAGCCGCCGCAACTGGGCGGCCAAGGGGATAAGGTGGTAGTCGTGAACCCACACCAGGTCGTCGTTGCCCGACAGCAGTCCTGCGAGCGCCTTCGCGAACCGCGCATTGATCTGCCGGTAGGCGTGTAGAAACTCTGCCCGGTGGTTCACCAGGTCGAGTCGGTAATGAAAAAGCGGCCACAGCGTGCTGTTGGCATAGCCATTGTAATAGAGCGAATACTCCTCATAGGGCAGGGTAAGCGCAGCCGTCTCGATCTTTCCCACCCGTTCCAAGCGGATCAGCGGTTCGTCGCTCGCGGCGTAGTCCTGATACTCGGCGCTTGCTCCTAGCCACAGGCCTCCACGCTCGGCCAACGCATCCCCGATGCCTACAGCAAGTCCGCCGGCTTGCGACAGATCGCGAATGCTCCCCAGCCTATTCGAGACGACAACCAGACGACGCGGGATGGCGCGATCGCCAGTTAGCTCAGCCTCCCCACCTAAGGCGTCGCGCTCAAGGGGATCACCAACCGTTTGCGAGGCCTCGTTGAAAATTTCATCCGGTCGCTGCAACAAGAGCAAATCCTGAGCGTGAAGATCGCTTGGGGAACGGTCCGCGCGTGCGATTGTTCCCGACGTAAGTGTCCAGCCGGACTCGCTGGATCACATTCTCGGCCCGCTCGGCGCCTTTTTCAGCGGCTCTCGCAGGATCGTCGTCGGACGCACCGGTGATGAGACCCCGATCCAGCACGCCGAGCAGCCGCTTTGGCGACGGCCGGACTTACCGCTTTGGTATTCATGCTGCCGGATCCCCTGCCCTGTCATATCAACTCCCCACCTTGGCAAAAGCCCCAACTGACCAAACGGTCAGTCCACCTCGATTACCTTGCGCGTCGGCTTTCGTTGGCGGGGCGGCTGCTTTGCGGCTACGGGCGCCGGCGGGGTCTGCGCTATCGATGCCTCCAACAACTGTCGCTGTTCTCTAAGCCGCGCCGTCTTGGCTTCCCTGGCATGCCGCTCCGCTTCCAACAGCAACTTGGCTTCTCGATCCGCCCTCTCGATCTTTTCCCTGTCGATGCGTCGTGTTTTCAAGGTCGCCTCCTTTGGTCAGACGGCGAACAAAGTGCGGACCTGAAAAAATGTTCCCAACAAACTAAGGCCTGATCTGCCTCAAATGATATTGACGAGCAACGTGCAAGTTGCGCGCATCTGCGGCTCTGTGACGTCCAAAGGAACTGCTTGCCGTTCGCGGCGTTACGCCACCAAGCTGGCCGGAAGACTACCATGGACGACAAACCACGAACGACGATCAGAAAACCGGCCCGGATTGATCGAGGGCATTGCTTTTGCGGAGCCATCACAGCTGAATTCAGTGGCGATCCCTTTTGGATTTGTTTCGACCACGACGATGACTGCCGACGAGCGATCGGCAGCCCACTGACGATCTGGATTGGCTATCGTCCAGATCAGGTCCATTGGCTCGGCCCAAAACCAAAAACATTCTCGAAAACCAGGGGCGTCGTGCGCTCCTTCTGTTCGGAATGTGGCACCTCGATTGGGTACACCGATGAAGGCTTGCCAAACGAGTTCTACATCTCGATCGGATTCATGGACGCGCCCGAGAAGTTCCATCCCCAAGCTCAAGCCTATTGGGAAATGCGGCTGCCGTTTATCAGGATGGATGACGGTTTGCCTCGCGTCGAGGGCTACACCCGGGCGCGCGACCCCACCCAGGGCAATCCCAGAGACCGGTGAGGCAGGAGGCTGGATCCGTGCGTCAGCGCCAGGGCTGGCGGATCCTGAACGGCGGCCGAACCATTGGAATGAGAGAAATGTCCAAACGGACAAATGCCCGAAACCAATTTCACCGGGGTGGGTTGAAGATGGACATGCGGGACTTGTTTTCACAGTCTGACGACAAAGAAGCGGATGTTTGAAGGATTCAAGCTAGAGACCGTGGATCTGCCCGAGTCCTCACTGAGAGTCAGGTATGGAGGTTCAGGCCCGCCGCTTCTTTTGCTGCATGGCCATCCTCGGACGCACGTTACCTGGCACCGGGTAGCCCCACTTCTCGCCGCCGACCACACAGTTGTCTGCCCCGATCTGAGGGGCTTTGGCCGGTCCTCGGTACCGGCGGACGCCGTAGACCATGCTGGATCCTCCAAGCGTGCCAAGGCCAGGGACTGTATCGCTCTCATGCGACATCTCGGCTTTGGCCGGTTTGCGATCGCAGGCCATGACCGCGGCAGCTACACAGCGTTCCGAGCAGCGATGGATCACCCGTCAGCGATCAGCCATCTGATCGTCATGGATAGCGTCCCTATCCTGGAAGCCCTCGAACGCTGCGACGCCCGCTTTGCGAAGCTCTGGTGGCACTGGTTCTTTTTTGCACAGCCGGACAAGCCCGAACGCGCAATCATGGCCGATCCTGACGCGTGGTATGGCGGCTCAGCCGAGTCCATGGGGGCTGAGGCCTATGTCGACTACAAGGACGCAATCCACGATCCGAATGTTGTTCACGGCATGCTTGAAGACTATCGGGCAGGTCTGGCCATCGATCAATTGCACGATATCGATGACAGGAAAGCTGGTCGCCGGGTCGCGTGCCCGACCTTGGCGCTCTGGTCCGCCCGCGATGACCTTGAGGCACTCTACGGCAACGTGCTCGATGTTTGGCGACCCTGGACCACCGAACTGAAGGGCCAACCGATCGAAAGCGGACATCATATGGCCGAAGAAGCAGCCGAGGCGGTAGCCGCAGCTGTCATGGCGTTCTTGCGCGAACCGACGTCGTCATGCGGCGAGCTTTGCTGAACCAATCCGTTTGATGGCACTGCTGATCGACCGTTCGCCATCATCGTAGTCAGCCCAGGCGATGGTCTTTTTGAGGTGGCCCGGAACCGTGCGAACGGTGTATTTTTTCGGATCGAGATCCGCCTTCACCTGACTCCAGGTCAGCGGCATGGATACAGTCGCGCCTTCCCTGGCGCGAGGGGAGAGAGGGGCGACGGCTGTCGCCATGCGATCATTCCTGAGATAGTCGAGAAAAATCCGGGATGTCCGCAGCTTCTTGGCCATGTTGACGAGGTAGAGATCGGGGCTGTCTGCCGCCATCTGCATGCAGACGGCCTTTGCGAAGGCCTTGGCCTCGGCCCATGTCGTCTTGCTGCGTTGGGCCGTCAATGGCGTCACGACATGCAAGCCTTTGCCGCCCGTGGTTTTGCAGAAGCTCGCCAAGCCCAGATCTTCGAGACGATCGCGCATTTCCTTGGCTGCCGCGACCACCTTCGCAAAAGGGACTTCCGGACCGGGGTCAAGGTCGAAGACAAGTCGGCCAGGTATTTCGGGATGACCCGGCTGGCAATTCCAGGGGTGAAGCTCAAGGCCGCCTATCTGGGCGATCGCGGCCAGACCCTCGACGCGGTCGATTTGCAGATACGGTTTGTGATCGCCGAAGACTTTTACCAGTTCCAGCAGATTGGATGTGCCTGGCATTGCGTGGCGCTGGAAAAACTGCTCGCCGGCGTAGCCATCCGGCGCGCGCACGAGTGAACAGGGACGACCTTTGATATGTCTGATCATCCAGGGGCCAACGGTCTCGAAATATTCTGCAAGATCGAGCTTGTCGACGGGCTGACCGTCGCCGGCATTCGGCCAAAGCGGCTTGTCCGGCTTGGAAATGATGACGCCCATGACAACCGGGCTTTTTCCTGTCTTGCCAGTCACCTTGGCAGGGTCGGCAATCGGCGTCTCTTGAGGATCAGCTGGACGCTCGGCCTCGACGTCTTTTGCGGGCTTGTCTTCACGCAGGCCTTTGAAGGCGGCCTGCCGGATATTGCCACCCCCGGTCCAGCCGGCGAACTCGATTTCCGCGACCAATTCCGGCTTCGTCCAGAAGACGGTTGAATTCCTTTTCGGTGCGCCATCGCCGGTAAACGGCGACGTCGCGGCTTTCATCTCCTGCAGCCTGGGCATCAGCTGCTTGACCTTTGCCTCGCTGAATCCGGTCCCCACACGGCCGATATAGGCGAAATGTTCACCGCGATTGACGCCGACGAGCAATGACCGGAATTTGCCGTTGGTCGTCGACCAGCCGCCGA
This sequence comes from Mesorhizobium sp. M0862, assembly GCF_040319795.1. Lineage (NCBI taxonomy): Bacteria > Pseudomonadati > Pseudomonadota > Alphaproteobacteria > Hyphomicrobiales > Phyllobacteriaceae > Mesorhizobium > Mesorhizobium sp. M0862. The sequence continues at coordinate 204,561 of NZ_JAMYOJ010000004.1, read as the reverse complement.
TGACCACCTCATGCCCGGCGCGGCATTTCGATTTGGCCCAGGTGTCGGTCCTCCCCGAAACATAGGTTGCATCGGCCCTCTTGGAGACAATCCCCTCAAGCGAAAGGCGACAGGCAGAACGCAGCACCGCGTCGCCGCCATTGCTGAAGTGCTCGACATAGCGGATGAGATTTTGCGCGCCGCGATCGACTTCGCCGAGCATCTCGCTCAGACGTTCCTTCCGTTGTGAGAGAGGCATCTTTCGCAGATCGACGCCATTTGCGAAGAGCAGGTCAAAAGCAAAGTAGATCAGGTCTTTCGTCCGGCGCTCCGACAGCGCCGCCTGCAGTGCGGCAAAATCGGGCGCGCCGTTCTCGCCAAGCGCTACGATCTCGCCGTCGATGATGACGTTGGGGAGGCTGGCGGCCTCCTTTGCGATGGCGCCAAATTTCTCCGTCCAGTCAAGACCCTTGCGGGTCTTAAGGGCGATGTCCTTGTCTTCCACGCGCAACTGGACGCGATAACCGTCAAACTTGATTTCGTGAACCCAGTTCGTCCCGGCCGGCGGCCGGGAAAGCGTTGCGCAAAGCTGTGGTGGGATGAAGTCGGGCATCTTCGCCGCTGAGGCACCAGCGGCTCGCTTCGGCCGCGGAGCAGGCTTTGCCGACTTGGCGGCGCGCTTGTCGGCATGGCCGCGCTTGCTGTCCCAAACGGCATCCGCATCGGCCGACGATGAACCTTTCATCATGAACGGCTTCGGACCTGCCCCCTTTCCCGCTGCAATCCTTTCCATGCTCCGACCGGAGGCGACGGATCGGTCCTGAGCCAGCACCGCATCGCCATTGCCCTCTGTCGCGTATTTGTCGCGGTGTTTGATCAGCAGCCAGTTGGTCCGCTTCCCGCCATTGCGGTCATGCTTCATGCGCACGAGGACGAAGCTTCCATGCAGGCGCTTGCCCTGCAGCGTGAATTTCAGGTCGCCTTTTTCCAACGCCTTTTCGGGAGACATGGCGCCTTCCGGTTCCCAATATCCGCGATCCCACAACTGCACCGTGCCGCCACCATATTGTCCTTTGGGAATTGTGCCTTCGAAGTCGCCGTACTCCAGCGGGTGGTCCTCAACCTCCACGGCAAGTCGTTTGTCGTGAGGATCCAGTGATGGACCTTTGGTCACAGCCCATGATTTGAAGACCCCGCCAAGCTCGAGGCGAAGATCATAGTGCAGCCGCGTGGCCGCGTGTTTTTGGATGACGAACCGGAGTCGGTTCGAACCCGCAATCGAGCTTTCGCCGCTGGGCTCTTTCGTCTTCGCGAAATCCCTTTTGGCCCGGTAGGTTGAAAGCTCGCCCGTTTTCATGGAAGTGCCCCGACTAATGACGCAACGCCGGGACTCAACGCAGTGGGTGAGATTTGGTTCGGTTCATAGCCGAGACGACGCCGACGCTGCTTTTCCGCTCAGAGTGGCATCGGCGTCAAATGAGGCCTTCACGGAGACTACAGGTGTCGTCACCGCTGACGTTAAGGTTCCTTGGTTTGCCCAACCATTTTTGCAAGCTCTGAAAATGGTGGGATGTCCAGTTCGCCTTGCGCGTTGTTTGCGATCTGCAGAAGCCGGATCGGGAAGCAGATCGCGTCACGGTTGGCCGGTGACATGTCTTCGTAGGTCCGCTCGTCACCTGTCATGGACGCCTCTGCCTTTCGCAGGGCGGTATCGATCTCGTCAATTGACAGCAGACCTTTGTGAACGAGCAGGTTGTTGATTGACGCGACCGCCATCATCAACCCTTCAAGCTGAAGATTGGCAACGTTCATGGCTTGACCGTGTTTCCGCCGCCCGGCCTCGCCGGGGCGTTCTGGCCATCGGATTGGTGCGTCTTGTCATCCACCTCATTGACTGGCCGCGTCAGACCGACCCCACTCTTGGGTTTCTTGTTGCCGGCCGCATCCTGAGAGAACGCATCCGAAGGATCAGAACCTGTTCTAGCCGGGTACTTCGTTGCGCCGGTCTCGCGACGGTTTTCATTATCAGGCATTTTTGATCACTCCAATCGGATGACCGATAACCATTACGAGCCCGGCGAGTTCCGGCGCCGCATGGAACATTTCTGGCCGTTCGTGCAGAGACAAGCGGGCGTGTCTCGGCAATCGCGCCTCGCGCACTGGCGGCAGGTCTCGCTTTCGTTGCCGACAGCACTAGGTTGCTCGTGAGGCAAAAGGAATTCCCCATGCGGGTGGCACGCGAAGCCTGGGTTCTTGGCAAGGAGAGCATCCTCGGATTCATCAACGACAATGCCCTCAGCCACGGTGCGGCGATGGCGTTCTATGCCGTTACGTCCCTGGCCCCGATCTTGTTGATCGTTGTTGCGATTGCTGGACTTGTCTTTGGGCATGAAGCAGCTCAACTCGCTCTGTCGGCCGAAATCGCAGGCGTGATGGGATCGCAAACCGGCGACCTTCTGCGCAGCACCATCGAAAGCGCTTCTCACAGAACCGCCGGCACTGTTGCCACCTTGGTGGGCATCGTCACCCTCTTCGTGACAGCCTCCGGGGTGTTTGGCGAAATGCAGCTTTCGCTCAACACAATCTGGAAGATTGACCCACCACCCATGTCTGTGTCGCGATTGGTGCGGGCGCGGGCGGCCAGCCTGGGTCTGGTTGCAGCGTTGGGATTTCTACTGCTTGTGTCGTTGGCGGCGAGTGCCGCCATTTCCGCGCTTGGCGCTGTCATCAACGCCCATCTGCCGTTCGGCACGATCATTCTCGCGTCGATAAACGGCATTGTATCATTCGTGCTGATTTCCGCTCTGTTTGCCGCGATCTTCAAGATCCTGCCGGACCGGTCGCTCGCTTGGCGCGATGTCGCAATTGGCGCGGCAGTGACCGCTTTGCTCTTCACCATCGGCAAGTCGCTGATTGGCTGGTATATCGGAACCAGCGCGATCGCATCCTCCTATGGCGCGGCGGGTGCACTGCTGGTCGTGCTGCTTTGGGTTTACTATTCGTCTGAGATATTCCTGCTCGGCGCCGAGTTCACGCGGGCCTATTCCGTCCGTCTCGGCAGTCGGTCCGACCTTCAACCGATAGTGGAGGCAGAGAGCCCGTCGCGACAGACATCGAACCCTGGGCCAACCATCCAGCGCGAGGTGCAGGCCTGGATTGTGATCACGGGTTTGCTGACCTTCGTGGCGACACGGGTCTGGCCATCGCGGCGATCTTAGCTGCTTCCCACCAATTCTGTTTCTTTGGAACGCAACCCGGACACCGGAATTGCATAGGAACAGGAGGTTGCCCATGCCAAAATTCCGCTTTGAGACGACAGTATCCGGCCAGACTACCGCTCTCGAGGAAGAGCTAGCGAGTGCGGAGATGGCCAGTCCGAGAGCAATAGAGATGGCGCGCGTAGCGGTGGCGGCGGATCCTGGGTCAGGAACCAAGCAATCGGGATCGACTATCAAGGTCTACGATGAAGCCGGATACCTGGTCGCCACAGTCAATTTTTCCGACGTGTTGCCGAGTGATCCGGACGCCGGACAGCATGGGATTGGCGACGCGGTTGTCGAAGAACCGGGTGTGATGCGGTCTGGCTGACCCGTGGTAGATCAGGGTTTCACGTTTCGCTCACGCGATCCCCGGCACGGCAATTCGCTGAGAACGCGAGGTCCTCGCCCATCGTCAGATGCTAGAGCTGAGATTCGATCGGGAGGTGACGGACGAAGACCGCCAGGATACGGCGAAAAAATCCGGCTTCTGGTTCATGCGTATAGTCCTGAATCTTGCCTTCGCCGCATCCATGCCAATGCAGAACATTGTGCTTCAGTTCGAGCCGATAGCTTGTTTCCGGAGAGATCTCTGATTGGAATCGATGCCGCAGCTCGGCGACCAATTTCGGATCCTCAAACAGCACGCCCATTTCCGAATTCAAGGACACTGACCGTGGATCGAAATTGAAGGAACCGACGAAACCGATCTTGTCGTCGACGGTGAAAGCTTTCGTATGCAGACTGGCGCCCTTCGAGCCAAACACCGAGATTGCCGAGCGCCGGTTGAACGGCTGAAGCTCGAAAATTTTGACGCCATTCCTCAGCAGCCGCTTGCGATAGTTTGCGTAAGCGCCATGGACTGCGGCGACGTCTGTGGCGGCCAGGGAGTTGGTCAGAACCGAAACGTCAACACCGGCGCCGACAAGGTCCAGCAAGATCGCTGTGCCCCTTTTGCCGGGAATGAAATAGGGCGACACAATCTCCAGACACCCGCGCGTCGACTGGATGATGGGACGCAGCTCTTTCATAAGCCAGTTGCGACGTCTCCAACCACGAACCTTCTCCGGCGGATCGGAAATGACCCGCACGCCATCCACCCAATGAACGTCGTTGCTGGCCGCAATAAACTCTGTGATCGAGCCCCGGTTGCCGATGCCGTTCAAGAATTTGGGATCGGGGCCGGTATCGCTTCCTTCAAGCCATTTGGCATGCTCATGCTCAGCCACTGATCCCAAGGTTTTGATTGGCTTGGCTTCATTGCAAGCCCAGAAGGCATCGAATATCGCCGCGGTTTGCCGTACCGCAGGCCCCAGGAGCAGCAGATCGAGGTCCCGGAAATTGGTTTCTGCCGCATCGAAATAGGCATCGCCAACATTCCGACCGCCGACAATGGCAAATTTGTCGTCAACGATCCAAGCCTTGTTGTGCATCCGTCGCGTCAATGCAAAGAGCCGCAACAGCACTTCCACACCACGCATGATCCGACCGCGCCTGATACCGCTCGGATTGAACAACTTCAATTCGATGTTTGGATGGTTGTTCAGCGCCAGATATGCCGCATCATTTTTACGCGGATTGACGTCGTCAAGGAGCATGCGCACCCGAACACCGCGCTCAGCAGCTCGAAAAACCTCGCGAAGCAGCAAGCGGCCGGTGTGATCATCATGCCAAAGGTAATACATCAGGTCGAGACTGCGCTCAGCGCTCCTTGCCGCCAGCACGCGCACGGCGAAAGCGTCATAATTGTCCGAGACAAGCAGCAAGCCGCTCTTGCCGGCCTTGATGTTGTCGTCTGCGGTTCGCGAAAGCGATACGTCCATGAAAATTGCCACCTTTGGACGGCGCTCGCGCCATCCCGCTTAAATCATAGCTAGAACCATTCTGAGGTATTCTGGTTGCATACGCAGCGTCCAATCACCCAATTCCTGGATGCAAGCGGGGCCCAGCAATCAAGCGGCTGCAGAGCGGTAAGGAGGCTTGAGAGGCGTTGCCCCGACTGCTCTGCTGCCGCCGCGGAACTTGCTTCTCCTGTAGTGCCAGGCCCTCAGACCGCACGACCGTTGGCGGGAGCCCGATGGCGTGCGCCCCGCCGCGGCTCTTCGACGAGAATGACGTGGTCGTTGTTCTCACTGAAGCGCAGGACCCTTTAAATTTAGATATCTCCATTATCCCGGAACCGGGTTCGGGTTTCCGAGTTAAGAAAATGCTCGCGACGGGCAATTTTCAACAGAGGAGACGGCACAATGCCCACTGCCAAGAAAGCCAATGGCAACAACAAGGACCTGGAGGACCTTTTCCTCGATGGCCTCAAAGACATCTACTATGCCGAGAAGAAAATTCTGAAAGCCTTGCCGAAGATGGCCAAAGGCGCATCCGAAGAGCAAGTTTCGGCAGCATTCGAGAAGCACCTCGCTGAAACCGAGGGGCAGGTCGAACGTCTGGAGGAGGTCTTCGAGATTCTCGGCGCGGCCGCGCGCGGCAAAACCTGCCCGGCGATCGACGGCATCCTGGAGGAAGGATCTGAAATCCTTCAGGAGTACAAGGGTTCGACTTCGCTCGATGCAGGGCTCGTCGGTGCCGCGCAAGCCGTAGAGCACTATGAGATTGCCAGGTATGGAACCCTGATTGCCTGGGCTACGACGCTCGGCAAGGATGACGTGGTTGCGCTCCTCAATGCGACACTTGAGGAGGAGAAGGCCACCGACGAGGCGCTGACTGCCCTCGGTGAAGCCGGCGTCAACGAACGAGCGGCAGAACGGAAAGCGGCTTGATTGATCGCCTACCCAACCGCCTCGGCGACCTATGTGCCGAGGCGGTCCCGGGAGATGAAGGACATGATCACGCATATCTACAAAGGACTGGAATGTTTCCTGCTTGAGTGTTCGGCCGCGCTGGTCAGGCGCCGCGCCCTTGGTGGTTCGCGCAGCGATCCTCGGCAGCTGCGAGAAGAGCGCAGACATGAGTTCAGGGCCCGCAAAGTCGCCGAATGAGCGCCAAGATGGAGAGTCGGATGGGCTTCTTTGGAAAATATTTCTCAGGACTGTTGAGCAAGAAATCGACTGACGGCAAGGGGAGCGGCGATATGCGGAAAGCTACCGGCGCGGGTCCGGCGATTGCTGCCCATTCCAAAGATGCAAAGACATCCGCGGCTTCCGGTCAAAGCACCAATGCTTCGAGCAAAAATGCAGATGGACGATGACAAAAGGCAAGATTTGGCTACCGACCCTATGTCGCATCGAAGCGGCGCGAAGACGTTAAATCGTCGAGATGACCCGCATCGCAACCTTCAACGTCAATGGCGTCAACGGCCGACTGCCAGTGCTTCTCAAGTGGCTTGGCGAAACCGGCTATGACATCGTCTGCCTTCAAGAACTGAAGACCTCTGACGAAAAATTTCCCGTCGATGCGATTAGAAACGCCGGCTATGGCGCAATCTGGCACGGACAGAAGTCCTACAATGGCGTGGCAATCCTCGCTCGCGGGATTGAGCCGCTGGAACGTCGTCGAGGTCTGCCGGGCGATCCCGACGATTCGCACAGCCGCTACATCGAGGCAGATGTGAATGGGCTTGTTGTCGGCTGCCTGTATTTGCCCAATGGCAATCCAGCGCCGGGGCCGAAGTTCGACTACAAACTTCGCTGGTTCCGACGTTTGATCACCTATGGCCAGGTGCTGCTCGGCGATAGCTCACCGACCATCCTGTGCGGCGACTATAACGTCGTTCCAGGCCCGATCGACGCGGCGGTGCCGGGGCGCTGGGTTGGCGATGCCGTTTACTTCCCCGAGAGCCGGAGCGCGTACGCCGAAATGCTTGCTCAGGGCTGGTTCGATGCGGTTCGTCGCATTCATCCAGAAAAAGGAATTTACACCTATTGGAACTTCTCCTACCGCGGCGGGTACGATCGGAGTTCCGGGCTCCGGATGGACCATCTCTTGCTGAGTTCATCCCTATTGGATCGCCTGAAGAATGCCGGAGTAGATGCCGAAACGCGTGCATGGGACAAGCCGAGCGATCATGCGCCAGCCTGGATAGAACTTGATTGAGCTTCCTCGGCAAGGAGCCTGAAGACCTAGCGGCGCTCCTTCGTGATTACATTTGGCCGCGCATGTCTATCGTCAACAATGAGGACTGCCGGCGCCAAGCGATTCAAAGGACGCAATGATGACAAACACTCAAAAGGAAGCTGAACTGATTGCGCGCCTTGCACGCCAGCATGGCGTCACTGACGGCGCTGTCATGGCTGTCCTTGAGGCGTTGCGGCGTGGTGGTGGAACCATGGCCCAGTTCAGCCACGTCGACTTCGGAGGAATGTCACAATGGTCCTCCGGCATGACGATGGTCGGCGGCATGTTCAATGACAGCCTCAAGGCGAAGCTCAACGCTATCGCAGCGGAGCTCTCGGCCTACCTGCGCGATCATCCCGCCAAGCCAAAACGCGCCGACACGAATGTGAGCTATCGTTCTGCAGCTATGGCCCACGCCGGCTCATGGTGGCCTGAGGAGCTTGGGAGCCCGTCTGCCGCTGGTTCTCAAAACAATATGCGCTACGCAGCGTTTCCTGAGCAAAGCCGCCTGGTCATCGACGATCATGGAAAGATGGAGATTTATGACACAGGCGACCATCGCATATCCGGTGTTTCGCAGAGCCAGAGCACGGACTCCACCCTGACCTTTGTCAGCCAGCACGGCGTGGTCCGCGTATCTGATCTCAAGCGCGTATCTGCGACGTAGGTCAGGGCCGCTTCCATGCAGACAGTCACGCTCATCGGCTATCTCGCGACCGTCTGCTCGATGAGCAGTTTCACCCCGCAAGCCTGGAAAATCATCAGGACACGAGAGACAAGCGGCATCTCCGCACCGATGTATGCCATCACTGTGTTGGGCTTCGCCTTGTGGCTGGCCTTCGGCATCATGAAGGCAGAGTGGCCGATCATAATCACGAATGGCGTCTGTCTCCTGCTGTCAGCCTTCATTCTCACAATGACAGTCCTGCCGCAGGCTGAGAAAGACGCAGTTGCCAAGGCTTTCGACCCCGACGACTAAATTAGCGCTTCCAACTTTTCAGCAGCGGACCTTGGCTGCCATATGCAGGATCCTTGCGCGGACGCCCCACCTTGGGGATGGTTGCGAGCGCATCGCTATGCTGATCCTTGCTCCTACATTCGTCATAAGTCCCAAACGGAGGATACGCGCCGACAACCAAAAAATCATCGGATGCCGAGAGGCATTGGTGCCCGGTGCCTGCCGGGAGGACCGCTACGTCGCCAGCCTTCAGCGACAGCGTTCGTCCTTTCTTGCCGCCAAACCGGACTTCAGCATTTCCGCGCGCAATTCCCAGAACCTCGTGTATTTGCGAATGATAATGAACGTAATCATAGATGCCGTTTCGCCAGCTATCGCCCCATCCGTTTGCATCGAAAAGCACCTCCATGACGGCTGCTGGATCAAGTCCTTCGGGCAATTCGACGGCGCCGCGATAAACGACGAGCGGCCATGCTGGATGATTGGGTACAAGTCCATCATCCTTGAACCAGAACTCATTCGACTTTCGCTGCCTCACAAATCCGGCGACAGCTTGCTTGCGCGGTCTTGCGAAACCGGTGACGTTCTCGATCACTTTCTTGCTGGTTTCCAAAATGCTCATCGACGCTGCCTCTAAAGCAGAGGTTAGTTTAGCCGCTCGCTCAGAGCTCGACCTTTGCGTTGTCGCCCACATTCGGCTTGGCGCCGGTAACGGCCGCAAACACCATCGTTGCGGTAGCCATGATTAGCCCCGGGCTGTCCCACAATTCGCCTTCGTCGGGTTTGACCGTTATCAGACGAATCTCGGGATCATCGGCATTATCCCACCAGGCTGCGTCAGTTTTCTCCCAGAGTTCGGTGATCTTTTCCCTATCATTTGTCACTGTGGCCGGGCCTGACATCGTGACGTATTTGTAGTGGCTGTTGTCACTCCAGGCCAATGTGACCTTTGGATAGGTCGACAGTTGCTCGCTCTTGGCGCTGTCGTCATTGACGAGGAAGTATATGGCGTTTTCTTCACGGACCACACGCGCAGATAGCGGACGGGCTCGATTGTACTCGCCGTCCCAGGTCACGAACATGCAGACGTCGATGTTTTCGGCGAGTTCCCAGATGCGGTCTGTTGCCTCGGCGGGCGTGAGGTCCGTCTGCTGCTCTCGGCGGTTAGCCATAAGATGTCCTCCTGCGGGTGAATATCCTTGCTGACAACTCACGTCCCGCCACGACGTTCCAACTCACTGGTTCCTTCGACCTGCTAAGCGGCGGTGGAACTTTCGAAATTGCCGGAAGTTTGGATGGCAAACGCGAGGCCATGATGGCGGACAAGACGCTTCGAACATCAAAACGGACACCCGAGCAGGACGCAAAGGGTCAGTCGGAAAAGGACCACAAGGGCGGCGGAAGCGATGGCGTCGCCAGCGCCGATCCGCGGGTGATCTCCGGCAAAAAAGACGGCGACGCGACATTCCCTGTCAAGGGACCGAAGAAATAGCTATGAGCTCATTGGCAGGGCATCTGGCGGTGTCATCAATGCCACGGAGAAAATTGACGAACGGCTCAAGTCATTTCGCTAAGAGCGACAGAGTTAGGGCCGGCCTTCCCGACTTGCCGCCCGCCAAGTGCGATCGCGGCAATCGTCAATCCGCATCGGCCATGTCGTGTCTCCTACTGCGTCGGATGACACTTTACTTGCCGTCACCGACGCGGATCACCTTCAACCCTCAGGAGTTTCATGGCCGCATGACGCGCATCCGCCTGAAGGCGCTAATGGCAGCCTGGAAATTACGCGACCTTTGAAAAGAGAGCGACGTCGCATCTGGCTAAACCATAGCGCCATCGGTGATCGGTTGTGGCAACCCGGCTCTGGTAGAACAGTGAAAGCTGACTGCCATCGATCATCACTGTCGAGTGGCCGTTCTCGCCCGGTTGACCTGGCTCCAGCACCGGGCCGATCGAAACGTAAGGCCCGCTGACCTCGTCGGCGATGGCAAAAAACACCCGTTGCCGGTTTCCCCGAAGGCCATTCGGAAGAAAGCAAGTGGCGTTGAGAAGCACCCGGCCGTCCGGCAGCTCGATCAGTTGCGCGCCCTCAATGCCCCATTCGTAGTCGGGATCATCTCTGGTGTTATGGTGGGGAACATCGTTGTGGTCGAGGATTTTGCCGATCCGCTTCCACGGACCGAACCACGAGTCGGACTGGCTACGTGCCAGATAGATGTCGGGCTGAGGCACCCTGGTGAATTTTGGCATCGCCGAATAAACCAGGTAGCGCCCACCGCCAATGACTGCTGGATGCGGATCGTAAATGCCGTCCTCTTCCGTGTCCGGGATGGCCAGAATGGCCGGACTGAGGACTACCCAATGGAACCCGTCGTTGGAAACCGCATGCTCGCAACGGCCACCCGACTTCATGAATTCCGTCTGAATGAACATGTGGAAGACGCCGCACTCGTGGGTCACACCGGGAGCCGCAACACCAGTGCCGTTGATTGGAAGTTCGATCGGATCATGCTCGGCCCACGGCCCATAAAGATCGGGCGCCGTGGCATGCAAGATTCTCCACGTCTCGGTGGTGACCGTGCCGCTTGACCCGAAGACGTGCCAGACACGGCCATCGAAGACAGGACACGGGTCCTTGAGATCATCCACGCTTTGCGGATGAAACAGTGGAAAAACGTTGGTTTCAAAGTTGATGTTCATGTCAGCCCCGGAATTCGCCTCGGCAGTCGGAGACGCGCAGAGATACAGGCGAATCATTGATGTTAGGCACATTCTATAGCCAACGAGTTGAACGCAAATACGGCAATGCCGCTGTCCACCAGCATTCGTCGTTCAACCACGCTTTCAGTGGCGGCCGGGTCCCGACAGCCGCCCTCGCCTACGCAACCAGATCCCGCTTCGTGCGTGGACCAAGCGGGCGACCGGGCCTTCTTCATTTCAGTTGGAACAACTCACCTGATCGAAAGTTAGGAGCTGGAACTAAGTAGTTCTCTCCATTCGCGATTAACAAATGTTAATCGTAACATAAATAGTGTCACAGAGGGAGTATGTCAATGGAAGCGGCCTTTGGCGGGGTAACCGGCAGTCAATATGTTCGTCGCGAAAATATACTGGTTTGCTTCTCCCACTTACGATGGAATTTTGTTCACCAGCGTCCGCAGCATCTCCTCACTCTCGCATCCGCTCAGCAGCGAGTGGTCTACTTTGAAGAACCCGTTTTCGAAGAATTGCCGCAGCCGCTGATGCGGACGAGCGTGGCATCGGAAAACATTCTGATTGTCACACCAGTGCTGCCGCTTGGCACGTCGGCCGCGAAAGCAGATGCCGTCCAGCGGAGATTTGTGCAGCAGACCATCGCTTCTATGCCGCATAGCCGGCTGATCGCCTGGTACTACACCCCAATGGCTCTTCGCTTTACGGAATTCCTCGACCCAGACATATGCGTCTATGACTGCATGGACGAACTCTCTGCGTTCAGGAATGCGCCCCCCGAGCTGGGCCAGATGGAAAAGGCGCTTCTGCGCCGCGCGGATCTGGTTTTCACCGGTGGTCTAAGCTTGTTCGAGACCAAGCGTCACCTCCATCCCGCCATCTTTCCATTTCCGAGCAGCATCGATGTGAGGCACTTTCACACCGCAAGACGGCCAGGAAGGGACCCAGCCGACCAGGCGGGCATTCCTTCCCCGAGGGTTGGATATTTCGGCGTCATCGACGAGCGGCTGGACGTCGATCTCGTGGCGCTAGCGGCAAAGACAATGCCGGACGTGCATTTCGTCATGCTCGGTCCGGTTGTCAAGATCGACCCTGCAAGCCTGCCGCAAGCCGAAAACCTGCATTGGCTTGGCCCGAAAGCCTACTGCGATCTGCCCGACTATTTGCGCCATTGGGACGCCGGATGGATGCCGTTTGCCCTCAACGAGGCGACGCGTTTCATCAGCCCGACCAAGACGCCGGAATTTCTCGCGGCGGGTCTGCCGGTGATCTCGACGGCAATCGTCGACGTGGTGCGCAGTTACGGTGCTGCCGGGCTGGTGGAAATCGCCGACTGTGACGATCTGGAAATCAAGCTGCGCTCCGTCCTTTCGCGACCGCGTCAGATGCTCCTGCAGCAAGTCGATGCCTATCTTGCGGACATGTCCTGGGAACGGACATGGAATGCCATGGCAGCTCACATTGAGCGCGCCTACCAACGCAAGAAGGTCGTGCCCCTTCGCAGGAGTGCATAGCCATGTTCGATTGGCTGATCGTCGGCGCGGGTTTCGCCGGCAGTGTGCTTGCCGAACGGATAGCGTCGCAGCGTCAGGAAAGCGTTTTGCTGATCGATCGCCGCAGCCATGTGGGAGGCAACGCCTACGACTGCTACAATGAAGCCGGCATCCTCATCCATCGCTACGGCCCGCACATCTTCCACACCAACAGCCAAACGATCGTGGACCACCTTTCGCAGTTCACGCAATGGCGGCCGTACGAGCACAGGGTGTTGGCGGCCGTGGACGGGCAACTGGTTCCCATCCCGATCAATCTCGACACCATCAACCGGCTTTACGGGCTAGACCTGACCTCGGCACAGCTGGAGGATTTCTTCGCGTCGCGACGCGAAACGGTGGAGGATGTCCGAACGGCTGAGGACGTCGTCGTCAGCACCGTGGGGCGCGAGCTCTATGAAAAATTCTTCCGCGGCTACACAAGAAAGCAATGGGGCGTCGATCCCAGTCAGCTGAGCAAATCCGTGACGGCACGAGTGCCGACCAGGACCAACCGTGACGACCGCTATTTCAGCGACAGCTTCCAGAAAATGCCGGCCGGCGGGTACACGCGGATGTTCGAACGCATGCTCGATCATCCGAACATCAAGATCATGCTGCAGACCGACTTCCGTGAAATTCGTGAGAAGATACCGTTCAGGCGCATGGTTTATACCGGCCCGATCGATGAATATTTCGGCTGGCAGCTCGGGCACCTTCCGTACCGTTCGCTTCGTTTCGAGCACGTTACACTGGATTGCGAGCAATTTCAGCCGGTTGCCGTGGTCAATTATCCCCAGACGGAAGATTACACGCGCATTACCGAGTACAAACATCTGACCGGCCAGCAGAGTTCGCGGACCAGCCTGACCTACGAATACCCCACGGACATCGGGGACCCGTACTATCCCGTGCCCCGGCCCGAAAACGAAGTGCTCTACAAGCGCTATGAAGCGCTCGCGGCAAGCTGCCCAGACGTCTGGTTTGTCGGTCGGCTTGCAACTTACCGCTATTACAACATGGACCAGGTAGTCGGACAGGCTCTGGCCACTTTCTCGCGCATCCAAAAAAGCCTCCCGGCCTGGGCGCGCACGGACGAGCCGTTGTTGGCCGAGCCGAGAAGATAGTTTCTTTCAAGACGGAAGATCGGGCGGGTATCAGAAGGAGAAACTCGATGGATACAAACTTCAACTCGGAAAGCCGTGAGATATTTATCGTCGGCTTGCGCAACGCGCACGCCATGGAAAATCAAGCGCTGTCGATCATGAAGCCTCAGGTCGAGCGTATAGAGAACTATCCGGAGGTGGCCGATCGCTTGCGCCGGCACATTCAGGAAACCGAAGGCCAGATCACGAGACTCGAGTCCGTCCTGGAGGGCCTTGGCGAGGAGCACTCCACCCTCAAGGACACTGCCTTGTCGATGGTTGGCAGCGTGGCCGCCATTGGACATTCGATGGCCGGCGACGAGATCATCAAGAACAGCCTGGCGAATTTCGCATTCGAGAACTACGAGATCGCTGCCTACAATTCGCTGCTGGTACTGGCCGACGCCGGGGGCTTCCAGGATGCTGAAAGGGCCCTCAAGCAGAACCTGAACGAAGAGGAAGCCATGGCCAACTGGCTCAAGGAAAATCTGAGCGACGTTACCATGCGATATGCCAGGCTGCGCGAGGCTGGGGCGACTGCAAAAAGCTGATGCACCGCACCGGCGCGGGCGGCGTTTCGAGACAGACGCTCGCCCGCCCCTCCCTCGTTTTAGGCCTCTTCAAGGTGTCGTGTCCGCCACGAGAAGACCTTGCTGACGGGCCAGTTCATCTGCTGTGGGTTTGCGCAGGTGTCGCCTGCCGTCAGCCTGGATGACGGAAAACAAACCGACCTCGGCATGTCGCGAATTGTCCCAGCCCGGGTAGGCCGTTATCGGGTACAGGCAAATACCCTCGATCGGCGCTCCGAGACTGATTGCGGAACGCACCTCGTCGCAGACATAATGGAGCCAAGCCGGCCCGCCGGATCCCTCGGAGCCGGTCTCCGCAATGAACATCGGCTTGCCGTATCGATGAGCAACTTCTAGCAACATTTCCGACAGGGCGCGGTACTCGTGGTGTCCCATCGGAATCGTCGGCCCGTTTACGTACCATTGATTGTGCGGATAAAAATTCAAGCCCACGACATCGACAACATCTTCGCTCCCGCCCAACTCAGGTTCGACGCGGCCCAGCAACATGTCGTAAGCTTCGAACTGCCCCTGTCGGGCGTTTTCGGCCCGGCGCCGTTCGCTGCGGGTTCGGTCGCGAGGGGCGATATGGATAAGCGGCTCGGCCCAGACAAATCTGCAGGCGGGGTCGATCTCCCGCATTGCACGAACACCCGCGATGGCGGCCTTCACGAGGTGCCGCTTGAACCATCCACGTTTGTTCGGCCCCACGCGCGGGAAATAGCCGACCTCAACAGCCCATGCGAAAAAGGAGATTTCGTTGATGGGACACAACAGAGGCGATGTTCCGGTGATCGAACGGTGTACCTTGACGGCTTCTGCCGCGAACGAGGCATAGGCGTCGATGAAATGCAGCGAGCCCTGATCGACATGGTCCGGAGATCCGTAGTGAAAGATGTCCCAGATTACCTGAACACCTGCCGATCGGGCTGCCTCCACCATTGGCGCCCAACTTGACCAGTCATAGGTTCCGGGAGCGGTTTCGATCAAATGCCAACGCAGGCCGTCGCGGATGGTGCGAAGGCCGAGTTCGGCGCAGCCGCGGTAGTCGCCCAGGGCATGCAAATTATGCGAGGTCGCACGAATAAGATCGAGGCGAACGCCGTCCTTGCGCCGGTGCGAGGAGCATTCAAAGCCTGCCATGAAAAAACTGGCGAAGCGCGAAGCTTCCGGAACCGAGGCCTCCGTCTGGCGTCCCACTTCGCTCATTTTTCGAAGTCTCCTTTGGGCAATCGGCTTCGAACTCGGCCGCCTTGTCCGGACCGGGAACCGCGTTGGCGAAATACCGAATTCAGTCGGGCGCGCCCCATGTTCGTTGCTCAGTCCAGCTCGTCCTTGCGTGGCCGGGTAGTGCCGAACCCATTGGTAGAGCCTTTGTTCCGGTGGTGAACTGTCCGGGCGCCGCGTGCAAATGAGGAACAAGGAGGCCCGTCCCAAGTTCGGGGCGATGTACAGCCGCCGTCATCCACTCGAGCGGCTGCTCGGCAACAACAGAGGCATGGGATCACATGACCGTTCAGATTCGACTTTCCGAGATCGACCACGCCAGGCGCGAGGATCGTGGCGACGGCGCTTGGAGCATCGCACCGGACCTGGGTTACTTGCGGCTAGCAATCGTCAATGTCGTGTTCTTCGGCGCACCGGGCAGCGGAGATCGGAACTGGGTGCTGATCGATACCGGGTTGCCGACGTCTCGCAGCAGCATTCTAGCGGTCGCGGAAAAGCGGTTCGGCGTCAACGCACGGCCGGCTGCAATCATCCTGACCCATGGCCATTTCGACCATGTGGGAACGGTTCTAGAACTCGCAAATGGCTGGGACGTGCCTGTCTTCGCCCATCCACTCGAGCACCCCTATTTGGACGGAACCACATCCTATCCGCCACCGGATCCCTGGGTTGGGGGTGGACTGATGGCGCTGCTTTCACCGCTTTTTCCACGCGGGCCAATCGATCTTGGCAGCCGTTTGCAACCCTTGCCCGCCGATGGATCGATCCCCGGAATGCCCGGATGGCAATGGCTGCACACACCCGGACATGCCCCTGGGCATATCTCGCTCTGGCGCGAGCAAGACCGCTCGCTCATCGTAGGAGACGCTTTCATCACCACCGGTCAGGAGTCGGTCTATGAAGTCGCCATTCAGGATCTCGAGATGCACGGTCCGCCGCGCTATTTCACGCCAGACTGGGATGCAGCGGAAAGGTCCGTGAAGCATCTGGCTGCCTTGGGCCCCCAGATGGTCATCAGTGGACACGGTGCGGCTGCTGCGGGAGTGGGCATGCGTCAGGCTCTCGATAATCTGGCTGAGCGATTCAGGGTATTCGCCGTCCCGCCGAAATTGAAATTCGTGCGAGAGCCAGCGTCGCCGATAGCTAGGCCAATCGAGCCGCCATCGTTCTGAATGGCCAGATTGGGCCAAGGCGGGACCATCGGACAGAGTAACTTGGTCCAGCGGAACAAACCCGGCCGGCGACAGTTGGGGCACTCGCTCAGGTGGCGACACCCTGCGAAGTGCCGCGAGGTTCCGCGCCATGGGGAGGCTCAGATGGAAACCCGACGAACGCATGCCTCTAGCCCGCGTTCCCGCAAAGAGAGATTGCAGAGCCGGTGTTGTTGCCATCCAGCCCTAAGTTGACACGCCAACTGCTCTGGATCGTCGGAGGCGCATTCTTGCCCGGTTGCGCGGGGGGAGTGCTCGATCCCCAAGGACCAATTGGTGTCGGCAATCGCACGATCCTTTTGAACTCGCTGGCGGTGATGCTGGTGATCGTTGTTCCCACGCTTGTTGCACTTCTGGCATTCGCCTGGAAGTTCCGCGCCTCGAACAGCAACGCCCGCTATAACCCGGAGTTCACCTATTCGGGACGCGTGGAGTTGATCGTCTGGTCGATCCCGACGCTCACCATCCTGTTCATTGGCGGTCTGATCTACTACGGATCGTATCAGCTCGATCCGCGCAAACCGATCCCTTCTAGCCAGCCGCCGCTCGACATTCAGGTGGTGGCGCTCGACTGGAAATGGCTGTTCCTCTATCCCGAGCAGGGCGTGGGCGCTGTCAATCAACTGGTTATTCCCGCCGGTGTTCCAGTGCGTTTCAAGTTGACCTCGGCCAGCGTGATGAACACGTTCTTCGTGCCCCAGCTTGGCAGCATGGTCTACGTCATGAACGGCATGCAGACCGAATTGCATCTGCAGGCCGACCGCGAGGGCAGCTTTTTCGGCCAGTCGGCGCACTTCAGCGGCGACGGCTTCTCGGATATGAATTTCAGTGTGAGCGCGGTTTCAGCCGATGCCTTCACCCGCTGGGCGTCATCGCTGCGTGGCGGGGGCGGCGTGCTCAACGCCAACGCCTATCGCGAACTCGCCCGGCAAAGCACAAATGTGGCGCCGGCTTCCTTCGGTCATGTCCAGCCTGGGCTGTTCGAAGCGGTCGTTCAGCAGACGCTCCCACCGGGTCCGGGGCCTGCTGAGAGCGCAGCCAGCGGCGAGCCACAGGTGAGCCCAAGGGCATTACCCGCGGCGGCGGCAACGATGACCCATCATCCACAAGGCGCAGAATGACGATGCTGGGCAAGCTCGACTGGTCGGCCGTTCCTTTCGATCAACCCATCCCCCTCGGCGCAGCCCTTGGCGTCTTTCTGGCAGCAGCCGCCGTGCTTGGCTGGATAACGGTGAAGGGGTACTGGCCATATCTGTGGAGCGAGTGGATAAGCTCGGTCGACCACAAGCGCATCGGCGTGATGTACATTGTGCTGGCGATGCTCATGCTTCTTCGTGGTTTTATCGATGCTATCATGATGCGCACACAACAGGTGCTGGCGATTCACGGGCCGGGCTACCTCCCGCCGGAGCATTACGACCAGATCTTTTCCGCGCACGGCACGATCATGATCTTCTTCGCCGCGATGCCGTTCATGATCGGCCTGATGAATTTCGTCGTGCCGCTGCAGCTTGGCGTACGCGATGTCGCTTTTCCGACGCTCAATTGCGTCAGTTTCTGGCTGACGGCTTCCGGAGCCCTGCTGGTCAACATCTCGCTTGTGATCGGCGAGTTCGCGCGCACCGGCTGGCTGCCCTATGCCCCTTTGTCGGAAACCACCTACTCGCCGGGCGTCGGTGTCGATTATTATCTGTGGGCGATCCAGATCTCCGGCGTCGGCACGCTGCTCACCGGTGTCAACCTGGTGACGACTATCCTCAAGATGCGGGCGCCGGGAATGGGCTATCTGCGAATGCCGATGTTCTGCTGGACCTCGCTCG
This sequence comes from Mesorhizobium sp. M0862, assembly GCF_040319795.1. Classification (NCBI taxonomy): domain Bacteria; kingdom Pseudomonadati; phylum Pseudomonadota; class Alphaproteobacteria; order Hyphomicrobiales; family Phyllobacteriaceae; genus Mesorhizobium; species Mesorhizobium sp. M0862. The sequence goes on along the minus strand of NZ_JAMYOJ010000004.1, from coordinate 186,083 downwards.
CGTCCAACCTGCTCATTGTCGCAGCCTTCCCGATCCTTACCGCCACGCTCGCAATGCTGACGCTGGACCGGTATCTCGGCTTCCACTTCTTCACCAACGAAGCCGGTGGAAATCAGATGATGTTCGTCAACCTGATCTGGGCGTGGGGCCATCCCGAAGTATACATCCTGGTGCTTCCCGCCTTCGGAATCTTTTCCGAGATTTTCTCGACTTTTTCATCGAAGCCGCTGTTCGGATACCGTTCGATGGTCGCGGCCACGATGTTCATCTGCATCGTCTCGTTCATGGTCTGGCTGCATCACTTCTTCACCATGGGTGCCGGAGCGGACGTTAATGCCGCCTTCGGCATCGCCACGTCGGTCATTGCCGTGGGAACCGGTGTGAAAATCTACAACTGGCTCTTCACCATGTATGGCGGGCGCGTTCGTTTCGACACGCCGATGCTTTGGGCACTGGCTTTCGTGACCACCTTCACCGTCGGCGGCATGACTGGCGTCCTGCTTGCCGTCCCGCCGGCCGACTTCGTGCTACACAATTCCCTTTTCCTCGTCGCGCATTTCCATAACGTCATCATCTCCGGCGTGTTGTTTGGAGCATTCGCCGGCTTCACCTACTGGTTCCCCAAGGCGTTCGGCTTCCGTTTGCACGAAGGCTGGGGAAAGGCGGCATTTTGGGTCACCTTGGCCGGCTACATGCTGGTCTTCGTACCGCTCTATATTGTCGGTCTGCTCGGCATGACGCGGCGCCTGCAACATATCGATATGGACCTTTGGGCACCGTGGCTGGTGGTGGCCGCTTTCGGCGTGGTGGTGATGATCGCCGGCGCGGCGCTGCAGATCACACAGCTTTTCGTTTCGGTCCGGCATCGCGACAAGTTTCGCGACGAAACCGGCGACCCGTGGGACGGGCGTTCGCTGGAGTGGTCGACATCTTCTCCTCCTCCTGTCTTCAATTATGCACGGCTGCCTCACGTGGAAGACGAAGAGCCCTACTGGAGCATCAAGCAACGAGGGATCGAACAGAGCTCGGACGAGGAAAAGGCATATGAGCCGATCGAGATGCCTCGCAACAGCCCGACTGGCTTCGTCACCGCCTTCTTCAGCACACTGATCGGCTTCGCGCTGATCTGGCATATATGGTGGCTGGCGATCGTCGGCTTCATCGGCGCCTACGCAACCTTCGTCGTATTCGCCTGGCGCGATCATGGAGACTACGAGATCCCTGTCGACGAGGTCGCCCGCATCGATCATGACCACAAGGCAGCCCAGTTTGCCTGGCTGCGCGGGTGGGAGCGCCCGGCATGAGCGATCACGCATTCCCCGGCGACATCAGCGCCGGCACCCAGGCACGGGACCCGTATCGGCTTAATCACACCGGTCGGCATGCGGTGCGCTCTGCGACGGGCCACGGAGAAGGCGGCCCGGCCTCAAAGTTCGTCACGGTGACCTACGGCTTCTGGATCTTTCTCCTGTCCGACATCATCATGTTCTCGGCATTTTTCGCCACCTACGCCGTGCTCGCCAAGGCAACCGCCGGCGGACCGACAGGCAAGGATCTGTTCGAACCGACACGGGTTGCGGTCCAGACGGGCCTTCTGCTCACTTCGAGCTTCACCGGCGGCGTGGCAACACTCGCCACCCGTCGCAGATCAATGGCTGCCACGCAGTTCTGGCTTCTCGTCACGGGGTTGCTCGGGGCAGCGTTCCTGTTCCTGGAACTACAGGAGTTCGCGGCAATGATCGGCGAGCAGGCAGGCCCCTCGCGCAGCGCATTTCTTTCTGCCTTCTTTGCGCTCGTTGGCTGCCACGGTGCCCACGTCGGTCTCGGCCTGCTCTGGCTGGGAACGATGATGGCGCAGCTGTGGGTCAAGGGCTTTCGGCCCGACATCTTGCGGCGGCTCCACTGCTTCGGGCTCTTCTGGCACGCCCTCGACATCATCTGGGTTGCCATCTTCACCCTGGTCTATCTGCTGGGAGCATCGTCATGACCGAGTTCGAGAGCAAGACCGGCGAGTTGCAGGACCGCCGCGATTCAGCGCCGGGCGAGGAACACATAAGCGAGCACGAAACGGCTGGGGGCCTCTCGGGCTATGTGCTCGGCTTCGGCCTGGCTATCCTGCTCACGATCGCGTCATTCCTGGCGGCGCGAACCGACCTGATTTACCAGCCCGCGGTCATCTCGGCCCTGGTGGTGCTCGCCGTTGCGCAGATGGGCGTGCATCTTGTCTTCTTTCTGCACCTGACCACCGGGCCGGACAACACCAACAACATCCTGGCGCTGGCCTTCGGCGTGCTGATCGTCGCGCTGGTGGTTCTGGGCTCTATCTGGATCATGGCCCATCTGAATGAAAACATGGCTGCCATGACACCCCATCAAGCCGGAACCATGCCTTGAACGCTCCCCGCGAACGCACGGCCGCCCGCAGCGCCATTCGCACGGATGGCCCCAGGAGACAAAAGGCTCGTCAGATCTCGTGCTTTGGCTGGGCTGCGCGTAGGGCATCAAGCGCTAAGCGAACCGCATCGATGCCTGAGACGCTGGGCTGGATAGGCCTGAAAATCAGGCGGCCGTTCCGGTAGTCCAGGCCCAACGCCTTGCTGTTCCGCCATTGGGACGCCGACGGCTTGTTCCGAGGGGTGATCGCGATGGCCTCGGGACCGACATCGACTTTGCCGACGCCCAATTCCGACGCTGCTATTCGCAACCTGGTAAATTCCAGCAAAAGGGCTACTTCGCCAGGCATGTCTCCAAAGCGGTCCTCGAGCTCTTCGCTGAATGTATCGAGGTCCGGCTCCGAACGGATGCGGGAGAGCCGCGCATAGAGGCCAACGCGCACCGTAGGCTCGTCGACATAGCTCTCGGGAAAAGCCCCCTTTCCCGAGCCATTGATCTCGGCAAGTTGCTTGCTGAAGTCGGCCCCTCCGCCAGCCGCCGAGACCGCCCGCTCCAGCAAGTGCTCGTACAAGCCCACTCCGATCAGCTTCATATGCCCGGCCTGGTCTTCGCCGAAAAGATCTCCGGCGCCACGCAGGTCGAGGTCTCTTTGACTGATTGCCAGGCCGGAGCCGAGCCGATCGAGCGCAAGCATCGTCGAAAGCCGGGCCTTGGTGCCTTCGGCCAGTTCAACGCCAGGTTGGGTCAGAAGAAACGCTACGGCCTGCACCGCCCCCCTTCCGACCCGGCCCCGCAACTGGTGCAACTGCGCCAGACCGAACCGGTCGGGGCGCCAAACGATGATGGTGTTGGCCCGCGGCACATCGAGGCCGCTCTCGATGATGTCGGTGCTCAACAAAATGTCGCCATCACCGTCGGCGAATCCGACCATGACTTCGTCCAGCTGTCTCCCCTTCATTTCACCATGCGCCGTCTTGACCCCGAGTTCCGGCACCAGTCTGTTCAGCTGGTCACAGGCCGGGGCAATATCCTCGATACGCGGGACCACGAAGAAGCTCTGTCCACCCCGGTGAAATTCACGCAGGAGGGCCGCGCGCACCGATGCTGGATCGAACGCTGCCAAGATCGTGCGAACGGGACGTCTTTTGGCGGGCGGAGAGTTTAGAACGCTGACGTCCTGGATGCCTGACAACGCCGATTGCAGCGTCCGGGGTATCGGTGTGGCGCTCATGCTCAGCGTATGGAGGCGAGGCGCCATGGTCCGCAGGGCCCGCTTCAACTTGACCCCGAACCGGTGCTCCTCGTCGATCACCAGCAGTCCAAGATTGGCGAAGGTGACGCTCCTGGACGCCAGGGCCTGAGTACCCACAACGACCGCAACCTGGCCGCTCCGCAGACCCTCTTTTGCCGCTCTCGCGTCCGCTGCCCCGACCATTCTTGAAAGGTGGGCGACCTGCAGCCCGGTTCCTGCGAAGCGGCGGCTGAACGTCTCATAGTGCTGTCGTGCCAACACCGTTGTCGGCGCTATGATAGCAACCTGTTTCCCGCAGAAAGCCGCGGCGGCGCAAGCACGCAGGGCGACCTCTGTCTTGCCGAAGCCGACATCGCCGCAGACGAGCCGGTTCATTGTTCTTCCCGACGAAAGATCATCGAGCACAGCGCGGATGGCGGCCGCTTGGTCGGGCGTCTCCGTATAGGGAAATCTCGCCGCAAAACGGGCCAAGTCCGTGCGGGAGGGCTTTATGATCTCGGCAGGCTGGCTGGACCTGATTTTGGCAAGACTCAAGAGGCGTTTGGCCAGCCTGTCGATCTCGCGCAACGCAGCTTCGCGTCGCTTCGGCCAGCCCTCGCCTTTGAGGCGATCAAGCGACACTGCCTCCGGTTCCGAGCCGTAGCGCCATATTCGTCCAAAGTCGTCGACCGGAACCAGCAAGGAAGCCCCGCCATGATATTCCAGTCTGACGACATCCTGTTGCTGGCCAGCCAACTCGACCTGTTCGACCGCGGCGAGCACGCCCAGGCCATGGTCTTCATGGACGACGACATCGCCAATGCGCAACTCGGGTTCGAGTATGCCCGTGGTCGCGCTCCCGCTCGCCTTTAACGCGGGCCCAAACAGGTCGGATGCGGCCACCACGGCGATATTGGATTGCGCGTCGACAAACCCTTCGTCGAGGACGAATTCAGCCTTGAGAACAGAGCCCCTCGCGGCCGAAAGGATTTGCGGCAAGTCGGCCGCTTCCTCTGCCCGCCGGCCTAGTCTCCTATCGAGCAGGCGATCTGCTCGCTGCAGTTCAGAGGCATCGCCGGTGAACACTACTCTGACTCCGGCACTCGTCTGCCCTCTGATGAATTCCGCGAAATCATACCCGGGTCGGGCCTGGCGGAAGAATTTGGGAACTCCCACGGCAGAAACGGCTAGTCTCACGCAGCAGCGGTTAAGCAGAGCAGCGTCCCACTCTTCACGGGATAGGTAAAATCGTCCCGGCAAAGGTTTTTTCGTTCCGGCTGCCTCCTGCCTGGCACGACGTGCATCCTCGACCAGATCCAGAATTCTGCCGAGCGGCTGCCCGTCGGTCCCTTCAAGGAAGGAGATCGAAGCGCTGGAAGCCGCATCGAAGACGGATGGCATAGCGCCATACGATGCGACCAGGCGCTCTTCCATCGACGTCGCGCGCATCGCTGTCAGCTCAGGATGCTCACCAGCTTTAAAGATCAGCTCGGATGCCGGTCCGACCGTAACCGAGTCTCGAACCTGATCGCTGAGCTGACTGAGCGGGTCGTAGGTCTTGAGCTGGCCGATGCAGGCATCGGGACCAACGATGATGCGAACGGGGCCATCCGCGCCAGCAGGGAAAATATCGATGAGATCGCCCCGAAAGGCTATCTCACCCGGTTCGTCGACCCTCTCGTCGACGACATAGCCAATGGCTTCGGACCTGGTTCTGAAATCGTCACGGTCGAGCTTTTGGCCTACCTCCAGAATTGTGAAACCGCCAGCGATGACGGGAGCAGGCGGCACCCGCTGCAGAATGGCTTCGAGCGACATTACAGCGATGCGCGGGCGATCCGGCTTCGTTGCGATCTCATGCAACGCACGAAGCCTTCGCCCCATATTGGCACGTGTGGGCCACACCCTGTCATAGGGCAGGCAATCCCAGGACGGCAGCAAGATGATATCCGCGTCAGGCAGGAACTGACGCAAGGCGCCGGCGATCTCCTCGGCACTGCGTTCCGAGGGAGCTATATGGATGATGTGCTTATCCCGACTGGTCTCCAGGCCACGGGCCAGCGCTACCGCGATTGCTGAGGATGGCGGTCCGCCATGCTCTATCGCAAACCCGCTGTCATCCGTGTGATCGATTTGTTCGACATCCGTCCGCGAAATATGCCTGTTCACTGAAATCTCACCTTGCCACTGAGACAACGTCAGCGGAGCCACCCCGTTCCTGGCGGCGCATCAAAGAGTTCCAGGACGGGCTGCGGGTGCAGCCCTTGAAATGGGCGGAGCGACAGGGTCAAAGCTGCGCCGTGATCGGCGAACTCCTGGGGCTGGCTGCCCAGCGGGAAAATTTCTAACCGAGCCTATGTCATAGGTTAATGCATTGCTGCCTTGCTCACCTATGGCTGTCCTAAAAAACTGGTGCTTCGATCATTCCGGGATCTTCAACCACGCTCGACGCTGGCAAAACGCTCCAGGCATGGGACCATGCCGCACGGCGGCGCCTTCTGCCGCCGCGCATATGTCCCCATGCCAGTCGGAACTTTTGGCGCGGATAATAGTTCGATCACCAACATCAGGCAGGTAGTCAATTTGTTCCCCACCTCATCCTCGGATGTACTCATTCGCAAGCTTCAGACCATCTCGGATCTTCGAGAGGCCGACATCGGCGTTCTGAAAGGCATTCCGATCCAGGAGAAGGAATATTCGGCCAACCACGATCTGGTGCGTGAGGGCGACCGTCCTGTTTACTCGTTTATCGTTCTTGATGGCTTGGTCGGTTCCACCAAACATACGGGCGAAGGAAAGCGACAAATCACATCATTCTTCGTCGCCGGCGACATTCCTGATCTGCATGGGCTGCATCTGTCCGTCATGGATTGTAACTTCTCGACCCTTACGCCGGCGCGAATAGGTTTCATGCGGCATGACACTCTGCGTGCCGTTTGCGACCAGCACCCTCGCATCGCCACCGCTTTTTGGCGGTCGACGTTGATAGATGCCGCGATTTACAGGGAGTGGGTCATCAATGTGGGAAGACGCGAGGCATACACCCGCATGGCTCACATCCTGTGCGAACTGATTTTTCGCTTGCGCTCCATGGGGCGCATTGAGGATCACGTAGCAGATATTCCCATTACCCAGGCGGCCCTTGGCGATGCACTGGGTTTGTCCACGGTCCACGTCAACCGGATGCTCCAGGAACTACGACGCAGAGGCCTCATTGCCACCTCGGGATCAAAAGTTCACGCACTGGACTGGGCTGGCCTCACTCACGCAGGAGATTTCGACACGACCTACCTGCACCAAAGGAACCCCGCAGATTAGCAGTGACGGAAGCTCTCCGATGGCACGATTTTTCTTCGACAGCGGCGATGGCGATCTCATCTTCGAGGACGAAATAGGTGTCGAATGCGCTGGCCTCGAGGAGGTCCGCCGCGCGGGATTCGAGGGCCTTGTCGACCTCACGAGAGAGTCACTGAAGAGCGTCGACGGGCAGCAATTGTTTATCGAAGTGCGCGATGAAAATGGCGCCAAGATTTTGCGGCTGAGCCTCTCGCTTCGGGTAAAATCGAACGTATAAATTTGCACTCTACGCGCAGCGTTAGGCGAGCGGACTGGGACTGCAAACATCCACTGGCATGTCGTGTCTCAAAACCAGGGCCACTTTTGAGCGACATGCATTAACCCATAGATTGTGCCTCGATTTGTGTACAGGACGGGGAACCATCAAAGAGCCGCCGAGTTCGTCCAACGGACAAGCTCGGAATCTAACATGGAAGAAATCGGCAAGGCACAACAAAAGGTCATAGCCCGCCTCATACGGGAGTGGATTTCATCGGACGCCAATCGTCGCCAGCTTCGCCAGTTGCTGGATCTGCCGACAGACGCGGACATGCCCAGCGAGCATCGGTCATTGCTTGACGAACTCGACCGAAAGCTCAACCAATGAGCGCCCCTGCTTTCGGGAGGGCTCCCGAGTGGATGCGAGCCGGTGGCGAGGGGAAAGGAGCTGAGGTCGACATCTGGTTGAGGCCGCCGACATTTGACCCAGGCAGACGCGAACGCTTTACGCCGGACGGCGCCGATTGGCCGATTGAATGTTCCGTGGTTTTCGTGGAGCCGCGGTCCGATTCCTAGAGGTGAGTTTCTGCACCTTGCTGCGCGTTTAAAAGTTGAGAAACGGCAGTTATGATCTGCGGCAGAAAAAAGGGCTTGGTGATCATTATGCTGTTGGGCACACCTTCCGCTCCCCAGTGTACCGCGCTGTCGCCACTGACAACCGGGATGGTCGAGTTGGACCTTCGCAAGTGCCGAGCGACCTCCCACCCCGACTGTCCTGGTCCCAGACGGATGTCCGTGAGCACGGCCTTGAACTTGGTCGGATCGGGGTCGAAAGCCGCCAGCGCCTCGGCGGCACTCCGAGTGCCGACGACCTGGAAGCCGGCCTCCTCCAAAGCTGACTCGAGGTCGAGCAGGATCATTGTCTCATCTTCGACGATCAGAACAGCACCTTCGCTCATCCGGAATCTCCCCAAGCCGCCACCGCTAATACGAGTTCGGCGTCAACTTGGTTCCATCTGACGCGCAGCAGCCTGTTGGTTATCGAAGCTCTACGCTGCCTCGATTGCGCGGCGGACTTGTGACGTCGGGAAGCCACCCTGGAAAAGGCCGACACCGGCTTAGCTGCTTCGACAGCCTTGGACAATGAGGCTGAATTACAGGTTGTAGCCGACGCTTAACCGTTGCCGACGAGGTCGCTTTGATCAAGCGTTCTCCTGATCTCCAGAAGCTTGCTGGATCTGCGTCATCACCTTTTGGGGATCCACATTCTCGGCGAGTTCCGGCAGCTCTTTGTCGGCCGGGGTCGAGATATTCAGACGCGCCGTCAAGGCAGCCACCATCTCGATCAGCCGCGTGGTTTCATGTTCGTTTAGAAGGCTGATCTGCAAATCCAGTTCGGCTCGGCGCTCGCTGTGGGCGGCCATTCTGTTCTGATTGATCAGCACGAAAGTAGACAGGAAGATTGCTTCAACCGAGGCGACCATGGCCAGGATCACGAAAGTCGGGTCCCAGGCTGGGACGGCTGGTATCGCGCCAAGGTTCGCGAGGACCCAGACGACAAGAATTGCAAGGTGCAGATAGACGAAAGTCATGCTTCCCGCGAAGCGCGAAACAGCGCCGGCGACCCACGCTTGAACGCCTTGGTGCTCCTCTTGCTGCCGCCTGTGCTCGACCAGGGCCTGTATGTTCTGGTGGAGCACCGACTGCATGTCGGCTGGACGTTGGTCGCTCATTTGAAAGCCCCGTTTGGAGATCATTCCGTGCAAGCGGCGTCGCTTATCGCCGGTGGCTCCCGCGAGGCCGGATCTGCCTTGAACTCGTCGGCACACGACTTGGGTCGCTGCCGACGGCCCGCTTGGAACAAGGCGTGCCGTCCTGCAATAGTGTGCACCATGCCGACCACTGCCTGCGGGGCGCTCTGATGAACCATATGGCCGGCGCCCGGAACCACCTCGAGGAGAGACCCACCGACTTCCGCGTGCAAGCGTCGTGCATCGCGTTGCGCGTCGAACAACCGGTCCCCGGATCCCGCCATGATGCCGGTGGGCACGGCAATGTCCCTATAGTTGGCTTTTCCCAAGAGGGACGCGGCCAGCATCGATGCTGTCTCCAGAGAAACCGCCCGCAGTTGGGAAGGGCGGCTGGCGACATCTTTGGCAAGTGCGGCGAACTCGCCGGCGACGACGGCGGGTTTAAAGATCTTCTCCATTGCCCAATGCCAAGCAAGCCTTACAAGCGGCGGCAGCAAGGTGTGACGAAACGCGGTGCCGATCACAGGCAGTGCAGGGAGTGCGGCCAGTGCAAGATCCAGCCGCGGTGGCGGATAGTAATAGCCCGAGACCAGCACGATGCCCACGACCGATTGAGAATGCCTGCGCGCCAATTCGAGGGCGATCCAAGCTCCCCAGGAATGTCCAAGCACGAGGTATTTCTCTATACCCAGCCCGCAGGCCGCGGCATGTATGAGGTCGGCTTGGTCGCGAGCGGACCAACGCCGGCCGCGCGGCCGTGAGCTTCGCCCAAAACCGGGACGATCAAATGCAAGCACCCGGTAGGTCTTTGCCGCCTCATCGAAGATGCCGCTCGACTTGAAATCCTCCGCCATGGATCCATTGCCATGCAAGAGAAGGAGCGGCATGCCGGTTCCGGCTTCGATAAAATGCAGGCGCACACCATAGATCTCCATCACACGTCCGCACGCCCGGCCGGCAATCGCACGTTTGGCGTGGATGGCGTTGTATGCCGCCAGCGCCGCCAACGAGGCCGCGAGCAACCCGGTCGCGAGTTTCGGTCCATCTCTGTCGAACGCCATGCCCGTGCCTGTTGGAAACTATCTGCCGACCCCAACTCTCGGGGCGAAAGCTTGTTCCGCCAGACAAGACAACGCTGTACAACCGGCTCAAGCGGCTAAAGTAGGCCTTCTCCATGGAGTTGGGACCGTTAAGCCTGGGCAGCGCTGCTGCCTCCCATTTTCCAATCACCCAGCCAACGTGCGCGCACGGCAATCATCAGCATGGCCGCTTCCGTCATCCCGGTCTGGAAAAGTCTGACCAGCTCTCTCGCGATGGATTCTGCCGCGGTAGTGTCCGACGTAATCTCAAATTCCTGACACAGCGCGTCGAAGACCGACCGAAGCGTTTTCAGGTCGTCTGGATAGAGAGCGTCCGTATTCGTAAGAATGGGTCGGTCAAGCATCAAACGTCTCCAAACGAGTGAAGTGCGGTTCGGGCACCCAGCCAGCGGGAGCTCGTCAAGTGCCCGCTGGTTTCCCCTTTATCCGCCACAGCGCGCCAAGCTGTCATTAACCTATGACCGGTGCGGCGTGTTCGGCTGACCGGCCCGCCAAAGAAACTGCCGTCCTGCGGGGAACTCTTGGCCGCAGACTGCATTTAAGTCCGGGCAAAATGGGGGCGAAATGGGGGCCACTTCAAGCAATCCGCGATCTGAACTGCAGCGCTTCGAGCTTTTGGCAGCGCTGGGCGACCGTATTCGCGAGATTACGGATCCCGCAGAACTGGCCTACGCAGCCGCGGAACTGCTGGGGAACCATTTTGGCATCAGCCGAGCCGGATACGGCACGATCGATCTAGAGAAAGAAACGATCACCATCGACAGGGACTGGAACGCGCCAGGCATCAAAAGCCTGGCTGGGACGCTGAATTTCAGGAACTACGGCTCGTATATCGAGGATTTGAAGCGAGGCGAAACCGTTGTCTTTGAAAACGCCGAGACAGATCCGCGAACCAGCAGCCATGCGGAGGCACTCAAAGCCATCAGCGCCCAATCCGTCATCAACATGCCCGTTACCGAGCATGGCGGGCTGGTGGCGCTGTTATACCTGAACCACTCCGCGCCCAGACGCTGGGCGACGGAGGAAGTAGCCCTCATTTCGGCAGTCGCGGACCGGACGCGTACGGCGATAGAACGCCTTCGCGCCGAACTGGCCCTGCGCGAGAACGCCGAACGCCTTGCTTTTCTCGACCGCCTCGGCAGGGAGATAGCCCTCGCGGCCGACGCCGATGCTGTCATGCAGATCACCACTCGGCTCCTCGGCGAACATCTTGGCGTCTCGATTTGCGCCTATGCCGACATGGAGCAGGACCAAGACCATTTCACCATCCGCGGCGATTGGAGCGCACCTGGCTCGCCCAGCATCAGGGGATATTACAGTCTTGCCGATTTCGGTCGCCTGGCTGTCACCAACCTCAGCGCCAACAAGCCGCTTATCATCAACAACAACCTTGAGGAAATTGCTCCCGAGGAAGCGAAGACCTTTCAGGATATCGGGATAACGGCAACCATCTGTATGCCTTTGGTCAAACAAGGCCGACTGACTGCCCTGATGGCCATCCACGACAAGCAGCGCCGCGTCTGGTCGCAACGCGAACTGTCCTTGCTGACCGAGGTGACGGAGCGGTCCTGGGCTCACATCGAGCGCGTTCGCTCGGAACAGGCGGCACGGGCCAGCGAGGAGAGGCTGAGGCTTGCCACCGACGCGGCCGCTATTGGCACCTGGGATTACGATCCCATCAGCGGAGTGCTGCGTTGGGACGACCGGTGCAAAGCCCTTTTTGGTTTGCCGCCGGACGCGGAGGTGACATATGAAAGCGCCTTCCTGGCGGGCCTCCACCCGGAAGATCGCGCACGGGCCGACGAGGCCGTACGCCAGTCGCTCGCGCCAGGCACCCCCTCCCGCTACGACATCGAATACCGGACGATCGGCCTTCGGGATGGCAAGGAGCGCTGGATTGCCGCAACGGGGGAAGCGCTTTTCCAGTCCGGCCGTGCGATCCGCTTCATCGGCACCGTGGTCGACGTCACCGCGCGAAAGCGGGTGGAGCATCAGCTTCAGTTGATGAACGCCACTGCGGCAGCCGTGGCGGCCGAGCTTGACGTAGAGCGAATTGTCCAGACGGTAACCGATGCCGGCGTGGTGCTGTCGGGCGCACAATTCGGAGCTTTCTTCTACAATGTGATCGACGACAAGGGCGACAGCTATGTGCTCTACGCCCTTTCGGGGGCACCTCGTTCTGCTTTCGAAAACTTTCCCATGCCGCGCAACACCGCGGTGTTCGAGCCCACTTTCCGCGGCACAAGCGTGGTGCGTTCCGACGATATCCTCACCGATCCGCGTTACGGAAAGAACTGGCCCCGCAAGGGAATGCCGGAGGGCCATCTGCCGGTGCGTTCCTATCTCGCCGTGCCGGTCGTCTCGCGTTCGGGCGAGGTCCTGGGCGGCCTCTTCCTTGGTCATTCAGAGACCGGCGTGTTCGCCGAACAGCAAGAAGCGGCCTTGCTGGGGCTTGCCGGCCATGCCGCGACGGCCATCGACAACTCCCGGCTGTTCAAGGCGCTGCAGACACTCAACGGCACGCTCGAACAACGTGTCAAAGATGAAGTTGCGGAACGCGCCAGAGCAGAAGAGCACCTGCGCCAAGCCCAGAAGATGGAAGCTGTCGGACAGCTCACCGGTGGCATCGCGCACGACTTCAACAATATGCTGGCCGTCATCATCGGCGGCCTGAACCTTGTGCAGCGCAAGCTCAGAAACGGCGATACCAACGTCCACCAATTCGTAACCGGCGCGATCGATGGAGCACAACGTGCCGCAGAACTTACCAGGCGACTGCTCGCCTTTTCCCGCCAGCAACCACTGGCGCCGAAGCGGCTGAATCCAAATCGCCTCGTCTCCGGTATGAGCGAATTGCTGAACCGGACGCTTGGCGAGACCATTCAGATCGAGACCGTGCTCGCTGCGGGCCTATGGCATGTCGAGGCCGACGCAGGGCAATTGGAAAGCGCGCTGCTCAACCTTTGCGTCAACGCAAGGGATGCCATGCCTGCTGGCGGCAAGCTGACGATCGAGACATCAAACGCCCACGTCGACGATCGCTATGCCAGGGAGAACGCGATCCCCTCCGGCCAGTATGTGATGATAGCGGTCACCGATACAGGAACGGGCATGACTGCTGATGTTGTCGCAAGAGCCTTCGATCCGTTCTTCACCACCAAGGGGGTCGGCAAAGGCACCGGGCTGGGACTCAGCCAAGTCTATGGGTTTGTTCGCCAGTCCGGCGGCAGTGTGAAGATCTATTCCGAGCAGGGCATCGGAACCACCTTGAAAATATATTTGCCGCGCTCGCACCATGGCGTGCTCGACAGCCAAATCGACGTCGTGGCAGGCGAGCACCCCGGCTGTGCAGACGAGATCATCATGGTTGTCGAGGATGAAGATCGCGTCCGGCTGATGGCCGCGGAAGCGCTGCGGGAACTGGGCTACTCCGTGCTGGAAATGCAAGGTCCACGCGAAGCGCTGGTGGCCGTCGAAAGCGGGCAAGTGCCGTCGCTTCTGTTCACCGACGTGGTGATGCCGGAGATGTCGGGCCGGGAGCTGGTGGATCAGGTCAAGACAATGCACCCGTCGCTAAAAGTGCTCTACACCACCGGCTACACACGAAATGCGATTGTCCACAACGGCACGCTCGATTTCGGAACCGAACTTTTGACCAAGCCCTACACGATCGACGAATTGGCAGAGAAAGTCCGGAAGGTGCTGGATCGAAAGTGAACGGGCAACAGCCCGCGACGCTCGCCGTGTGACCGAACCCGGCGTTTGCCGCGTAAGGTGTGCGGCGAAACGGGCCGAAGGTGTCGACACCGACATCGTATTAATATGGCCCGGCTTCACTTTTCCGAGCCAGTATCCCTCCAGATTTTGTCTACCTCTTGCCCATCCGCGGCCTTGCTCATTGCCGTGATGGCGCAGCACGATCGAAATCTCGTTGCCGCCGGTCACCGGTCGGAGAATAAATGCCGCCTCTGGCTCCCTGCGATGCTCAACACTGAAGCTGCCGTAAAAATGCTCGCTGGCCGATGGCCGGATGGAACAATCAACTTGCCGGGATGTTCGGATGATCTAACCGGAGAGATGTCCATGTTCATGCACAACAAGCGCTTGCAATACACCGTTCGCGTCTCGGAGCCGAATCCTCGCCTGGCCTGCATGATCATGGAACAGTTCGGCGGCGCCGATGGCGAGCTTGCAGCGGCCATGCGCTATTTCACGCAAGGGCTTGGCGAGGACGATCTTGGCCGTCGCGACATGTTGCTCGATATTGCGACCGAAGAACTCAGCCATCTCGAAGTGGTGGGATCAATCGTCACCATGCTCAACAAGGGGCTCAAGGCACAGCTGGCCGAGGGCCAAATGAAGGAAGCGGACCTTTACCTGATGATCGGCGCCAGCGGCACAACAGCCAAGGAATCAATTCTGTTCGGCGGCGCTCCCGCGCTGTGCGACTCAGCCGGCGTTCCCTGGACCGCGGCCTATGTCGACTCGCGCGGTGAACCTACGGTGGATTTGCGGTCGAATATCGCCGCCGAAGCCCGCGCCAAGATCGTTTACGAACGCCTCATCAACATCACCGACGACCCGGGAATCAAGGACGCGCTCGGCTTCCTGATGACCCGCGAGATCGCGCACCAGAAGTCGTTCGAGAAAGCACTCTACGCGATCGAAAACAATTTCCCTTCCGGCAAGCTCCCAGGCGTAGAGAAGTACGCCAGCATGTATGTCAACACCTCTCAAGGCGACGGCGATGTCGCTGGCCCATGGAATTCCGGCGAAGAGTGGGATCGGATCGATGACCTTGAAGAGGTGATGCCCGTCGACGGCGGAGACGGCCTGGCAACTGTCAAGCTGGGGGCCAAAGACATGAAGGTGGTGGCCAGGATGGCCGACCGTACGCTTTCCGATCCGGCTTCCGATCCGACAACAGGCGCTGATCTAGGAGCAGGCCCGGGAGCTGGCCGTACCAAGAACGCCGATTTCGGCGGCGCGGCAAGCATTCAGGAGGCCCCGGCCGTGGCAGAGGCTGCTGTCAAACGCGCACGTAGGCGTTAGTACAGAGCCGACGCGGGCATCTATGTTCCGCGATGCGGCCGGAAGCTAACACCGACGAAGGCAGGGCGCCCGACCAGCAACGGACTGGCCGGAGCGCTCGCATCGACATCTGTGCTGAATGTGGGTGAAGCAACCATGGCCACCGCCGCACCACGATCAGATTCGGAGCGTGCGGGCCAGCCGGACAAGGTCCGTCCCGACGGTTGCGAGAACCGGTGCATCGTGACAATCGGAGCATCGGCCGGCGGCGTTGACGCGCTGAAGAGACTTGTCCGCGATCTTTCGCCGGACATCCCGGCGGCTCTCCTCGTCGTACAGCACGTTGGTCCCACGAGTTACCTCGGCGACATTCTCGGTCGCGCTGCCAACATGCCCGTTGCAAATGCCTCCAACGGCATGAAGGTTAAAAACGGGCACATCTTCGTTGCACCGCCCGGAGCTCACCTTCTGTTACATGACGATCATATGCTGCTGCGGCGCGGGCCGCGCGAGAACCTGGCGCGCCCCGCCATCGACCCCCTGTTTCGATCGGCGGCCTGCAGCTTTGGCGGCAGCGTGATCGGCGTCGTGCTCACAGGCAGCCTCTCCGACGGCACCGCCGGCCTGCACGCAATCAAGATGTGCGGAGGCGTCAGCGTAGTCCAGGACCCCGGCGACGCTGCAGTACCCGACATGCCGCTGAGCGCCTTGCAGAATGTGGAAATCGACCATTGCGTCCCTCTGTCCGAAATGGCTGGCCTGTTGCACAGGCTTGCTTCCGAAATCGCAGGACCGACACCAGAAATCCCGTCCGGCATCCGCCTTGAGGCAGCGATTGCAGCTCAGGAGCACAGCACAATGGAACTGACCGAAGGCCAGCTTGGCGCCCCCTCGACATTTGTCTGCCCCGAATGTCATGGCCCCCTATGGGAGATAGAAGACGGGCCGATTACCCGTTACCGCTGCCACACCGGACATGCGTTCGGGGCAGACGTTTTGATGCAGGCCCAGGCTGACGATGCGGAACAGGCTCTTTGGAGCCTTTTAAGAGCGCACCAGCAGCGGGCTGAGTTGGCGAAACGTACGGCAAAACGCGAAGCCGCGCGGGAAAGACACAGCCTGGCCAGCCAAATGGCTGCGCGGGCCGCGGAGTACGAAGCCGACGCGAAACTTATTGAAGAGATCATCCATCGTCGAACGCCGTGACAAGGCAACAGCGTTTGTCAGGGCGGGTGCGTCTGCGCCATCCCGATCGCATTTTCCTGGATCAGCCGCGTTGCCTCACCGCTTGGCCTGTGGCCACGGGTATCCAGGTCCCATGCTTTGATTGAACACCTGCACCCAAATCCAACTGCACGAATTTTATGCAAAGCAGGAACATAGAAGCATTACGCGAGTTAGGCACTGACGCACTGGACGTATCCTCGCATTCTGCGGTCTGCCGGGGTGGTCCTTGTTATGTAAACAAATGCCAGGACAATGTATCGCTCGCAGCTTTTCGTACCTCTTTTTGGCCTGCTGTTGCTGATGGGTGGCCTGTTCCACGGGCACGATGCCATGGCGCAGGAGCCCTGTCCGGCCGATCACGATAAGCTGCTTGCAGCCCTCAAAGCCAACGTGAAGGCAAGCGGCGGACCAGCCAATGGCGGCTTTGAAACCAACGAATGGGCAGCCATCGTTGCCCGTGACGGCACTGTCTGCGCGATTGCGTTCAGCGGCCCCACCCCCGACTCGCAATGGCCGGGAAGTCGGCTCATAGCAGCGGAGAAAGCCAACACGGCCAACGGTCTCAGCCTGGCTCAGATGGCCCTCTCTACGGCCAATCTCTATGCGGGGGTGCAGCCGGGCGGGCCGCTATTTGGCCTGCAGGAGACCAATCCCGTCAACCAGGCCGCGGCCTATACGGGCGATCCCAAAACGTTCGGAAGCGCCGGCGACCCGCTCGTCGGCAAGCCGATCGGAGGCGTCGTGGTGTTTGGCGGCGGGCTTGCCCTCTACGACGGCAAGAGCATTGTCGGCGGCCTCGGCGTTTCAGGCGATTCCTCATGCGCCGATCACAATGTCGCCTGGCGTATCCGCGCGGCGCTCGGCTTCGACAAGGTCCCGGCAGGCGTCAATCCAAATCGCAAGGATGCCATTGTCTACGATCTGGACCCCGGCGGCAAAAGCGCTTCGGGCTGGGGCCATCCGCTTTGTGCCGGAACGGAGGCCGACATCGCCGCCGAACTTGGCGCCGGCGTGGGAGGCTCGATCAATAAATGAAAGCTATGCCGCAATTGGCATTAACGCGCGTTGACGTAGAACGCCATACCCGCAAATTGGCTGCCGGGAATTCCTTTGGCGCTATCCTTCTGGTGACGCTGCTCGCCTGCCTGCTGCTTCTGGGCGCTGCGTCCGAGCCTCCTAAAACACCAGCGATCGTACCGCCAGCCGCAGCTTCGCCACCCGATGACGGCCAATGGACGATGCCGGCCAAGAACTACGCGTCGACGCGCTTCAGCGAACTCTCCGAGATCAATGAAGGCAACGTCAAGAACCTGCAGGTCGCGTTCACGTTCTCGACAGGCGTGAACAAGGGCCAGGAAGCAGCGCCGCTGGTCGTCGGCAACACCATGTATATCGTGACGCCCTTTCCCAACTTCGTCTATGCGCTCGATCTCTCCAAGCCCGGCGCCCCGATGAAGTGGAAGTACGAACCCAATCCCGAGCCGGCGGCACAGGGGGTGGCCTGCTGCGACGTCGTCAACCGAGGGGTGGCATTCGCCGACGGGCGCATCTTTTTCAATACGCTGGACGGCCACACGATTGCCCTTGATGCGAACACGGGCATGCCGATCTGGAACACTCATGTCGGCAACATCAACATCGGCGAGACCATCACCATGGCGCCGCTTGTGGTGAAGGGCAAAGTGCTGGTCGGCAATTCCGGCGGCGAGATGGGCGTTCGCGGCTGGGTAAAGGCGCTCGACGCCGGCGACGGTCATGTCGTCTGGATCGCCTATAGCACCGGGCCGGACAAGGACGTGCTGATCGGATCGGACTTCAAGCCGCACTACGACATGGACAAAGGCAAGGATCTTGGCGTCACGACGTGGCCGCCGGAAGCCTGGAAGATCGGCGGCGGCAACATGTGGGGCTGGATTTCCTATGATCCCGATCTGAACCTGATCTTCCACGGCACCGGCAATCCCGGACCATGGAATCCGGATTTGCGGCCGGGCGACAACAAGTGGACGTCTGGCATTTTCGCGCGCGATCCCGACACCGGCGCGGCGAAATGGTTCTATCAGTGGAGCCCGCATGACCTTCACGATTATGACGGCATCAACGAGCAGATCCTGCTCGACATGACCTGGCAGGGCAAGCCGCGCAAGGTGCTGATCCGGCCGGAGCGCAACGGCTATCTCTACATCCTCGACCGGACAACCGGCGAGGTGCTGTCGGCAAAACCGTTTGGTCCGGTCAACTCCAGCAAAGGTGTGGATCTGAAAACCGGTCGGCTGATCGTAAACCCGGACAAGAAGACCGGCACCGGCAAGGTCGTTCGCGATATCTGTCCGACGGCGTCGGGCCTCAAGGACTGGCAGCCTTCCGCGTTCTCGCCGAAGACCGGCCTGCTCTACATCCCGCACAACAATCTGTGCATGGATGAAGAAGGCGTCGAGGTGAACTACATCGCCGGCACGCCCTATGTGGGCATGAACGTCCGCATGATACCAGGGCCCGGCGGTAATCGCGGCGCCTTCACCGCCTGGGACATCGCCGCGGAGAAACCCGCCTGGAGCCTCAAGGAGAATTTCCCGGTGTGGAGCGGCGCGGTGGTGACCGCCGGCGACGTTGTCTTCTATGGCACGATGGAAGGCTGGTTCAAGGCGGTCAGCGCCAAGACCGGAGACCTGCTTTGGCAGTTCAAGACCTCGTCCGGGATCATCGGCCAGCCCATCACCTATCGCGGTCCCGACGGGCACCAATATGTCGCCATCCTCTCAGGTGTCGGCGGCTGGGCCGGCGCCATTGTATCGGGCGATCTTGACCCGCGTGACGCCACCGCCGCGCTCGGTTTCGTCAATGCCATGAAAGATCTGAAGAACGCGACAACCTCGGGAGGCACGCTTTATGTGTTCCGGCTGCCTTGATGGATTGTACTTGACCGTAGGTCCGGCGCGAAAGGGGTGTCAACGGCTGGCGATCGGCATGGCCGCGATCGCCTTCGTGTTCTTGACGGCCACAGCCGACGCACGTGAGCTGAGGGTCTGCGCCGATCCGAACAACCTGCCGTTCTCCAACGCGGCAGGTCA
This sequence comes from Mesorhizobium sp. M0862, assembly GCF_040319795.1. NCBI lineage: Bacteria > Pseudomonadati > Pseudomonadota > Alphaproteobacteria > Hyphomicrobiales > Phyllobacteriaceae > Mesorhizobium > Mesorhizobium sp. M0862. The sequence continues at coordinate 166,723 of NZ_JAMYOJ010000004.1, read as the reverse complement.
GGGCTTCGAGAACAGGATCGCCGAAATCGTTGCGTCCGATCTCGGCGCCAAGCTGACCTATACCTGGTGGGCGCAGCGTCGCGGCTTCATCCGCAACACGCTGAAGGCGGGCCTGTGCGATCTCGTGCCGGGCACGCCGAGCAACCTCGAAATGCTGCGCACCACCACGCCCTACTACCGATCGTCCTATGTCTTCGTCACCCGCAGGGACGGCCCCGACGTAGCATCGTTCAATGATCCGCGGCTGCGCGACATGCGGATCGGTGTTCAGCTCATCGGCGACGATGGCGCCAATTCGCCTCCGGTCCAGGCGCTTGGCCGCCGCGGTATCGTCGGGCACCTCGTTGGCTATCCGGTCTATGGCGATTATTCCGCCCCCAACCCGCCGGCGCGCATCGTCGAAGCGGTGGCGAGTGGCGAGATCGACCTTGCCGTGGTCTGGGGCCCCCTCGCCGGCTACTTCGCCGCCAGGCAGAAGGTGCCGCTCCGCATCACGCCGGTTGCGCCCCGCATCGACGGACCGCAACTGCCGATGATCTACGACATCTCGATGGGCGTCCGCCGCGAAGACGATGCGCTGCGCGGCGATGTCAATGGCGCCCTGTCCAGGCACAAGGTCGAGATAGATACCTTGCTGTCACAGTATGGCGTGCCGCGCCTCGATGCCTCGGGGAGCCCGGTGCGATGAGAGCCGTTGTGGCCATGCTCCTGTTTCCAGTCCTGGCGCTCGCTGCCTGCCAGCGCGAGGAACGTGACACGCGCCCGCAATCGGCGCTCGGATCGGGCGAGCAGCCGACGCCTGTGACCACGCTGGAGCCCGGCGGACAGCGCCCCCCCGCCAGCGATAACAAGGCGGCGAGCTTCGAGGCCAACGCCTTCCATATGAGCGAAGGGAAACGGCTTTTCGGCTGGTTCAACTGTTCGGGATGCCACGCCAATGGCGGCGGCGGCATGGGGCCGGCCCTGATGGACCAGAAGTGGCTCTATGGCAGCTCGATCGAAAGCATCCATGCCACGATCCGCGACGGTCGGCCAAACGGCATGCCGAGCTTCCGCGACAAGATTCCCGACGACCAGATCTGGGAGCTTGCGGCTTTCGTGCGCTCGCTGAGCGGCAACGCGCCGTCTTCCGCCGCGCCGCAACGCAATGACGACATGATGGCGCATCCGTCGGAAAACCGCATGCCCGACGCGGCCACGCTGGGGAAGTCGCCGTGAAACGTCTCGTCTCGATGGCGTTCGCCACCGCCGGCGCTCTGTTGCTCCAGGGATGCGCGGGCTGGCAATCCGCCCTCGACCCGAAAGGTCCCGCGGCGAGCGAACTGGCATGGCTGATCTGGTTCTTCACCGCGCTCTGCGCCGTGGTGTGGGTGCTGGTGATGATCGCCCTCGTCGTGCCCTTGATGATGCGGTCGCGCGCGCAGGCGGAGCCGCTCGCGATCAAGGCCGGCGCCGACGACCGGAAGCTGCGCGCGGTGATGACCGCCGTCGGGTTGACCGCCATTGTCCTGATCGGACTGACCTTGCTGAGCTTCTTCGCCAACAGGACGCTCGCCGCGATCGGCTCGGATGCCGCACTGACCATTCGGGTCACCGGCCATCAATGGTGGTGGGAGGTGCGCTATGAGGATGCCACGCCAAGCCGCATCCTGACCACGGCGAACGAGATCCATATCCCCGCCGGGGAGCCGGTGCGGCTTCTTCTGACCTCGACCGACGTCATCCATTCCTTCTGGATCCCGAGCCTTTCGGGCAAGCTCGACCTCATTCCCGGCCACATGAACGTGCTCGACCTCAAGGCAGACAAGCCTGGTGTTTACCGAGGTCAATGCGCCGAGTTCTGCGGGGCGCAGCACGCAAACATGGGCACCTTCATCATCGCCGAGCCGCGTGCGAAGTTCGACGCCTGGTGGAACGACCAGTTGCAGCCGGCCGCTACTCCGACGGGGGACGAAGCCAAGGCCGGCCAGGATCTGTTTCTGAAGCGCCCTTGCGTGATGTGTCACAGAATAGGCGGCACGCCTGCCGGAGGAACGGTCGCCCCTGACCTCACCCATATAGCCAGCCGGCAGACGCTTGCCGCCGGGACATTGACAATGAGCCGCGGCAATCTCGCCGCCTGGATAGCCGACCCACAGGGCATCAAGCCCGGATCCCACATGCCGGTGGTGGAGCTCAGCGGCGACGAACTCAACGCCATGGTCGCCTACCTCGAGGCGCTTAAATGAGCAGCGCGGACCTCACAAGCGAACGCGACCTGCCGCCGGTGCGTGAAACCTCTACCGCGGGCGACGTCGCACCCGAGCATGACGGACCGCGCGACACCGGCATGGACGATACCAGCCTGGATCGCTGGCTGGCGCGGACATGGCGCACGCCCCCCGGCATCATCGGCGCGCTGTCGAGCGTCGACCACAAGGTCGTCGCACGGCGCTATCTGATCACCGCCTTCGTGTTTCTGTGCCTGGGCGGGCTCAACGCTGTCGCCATGCGCATCCAGCTCTCAGGGCCGCAGCGCGGTCTGATCGGCCCGGACCTCTACAACCAGCTGTTCACGATGCATGGTGTGACCATGATGTTCCTGTTCGCCGTGCCCATCGTGCAGGCGACAGGCATCTATCTCGTCCCGCTGATGGTCGGCAGCCGCAACATCGCCTTTCCCCGCCTGAACGCGTTCAGCTACTGGATCTATGTTTCGGGCGGCATATTCGCCTGGGTGTCTTTCGCGCTCAACATGGCGCCCGACGTCGGCTGGTTTGCTTATGTGCCGCTGTCAGGCCCCGAATTCGCGCCGGGCAAGCGGGCCGACGTCTGGGCCCAGATGATCACTTATACAGAAGTTTCCTCACTGGCCGTCGCGGTGGCAACCATCGTCACCGTGTTCAAGCAGCGAGCCCCCGGCATGTCGCTGGACAGGATTCCGCTCTACGTCTGGGCAATGCTGGTTACCTCCTTCGTCGTCGTCTTCGCCATGCCCGCGGTGATGATCACCTCGACCTTCCTGATCCTCGACCGGCTGGTCGGCACACATATCTTCAACCCCGCCGAGGGCGGCGACGCACTGCTCTTCCAGCATCTGTTCTGGTTCTTTGGCCATCCCGAGGTCTACATCATCTTCCTGCCGGCGACGGGCATGGTCTCCGCGATCATCCCGGTCTTCGCCCGGCGTCCCGTGTTCGGGCATCTCGGGCTGGTCTTGTCGCTGATCGCCGTCGGTTTCCTTTCGTTCGGCCTCTGGGTCCATCACATGTTCGCGACGGGGCTACCCAAGCTCGGCGCCAGCTTCTTCACCGCGTCGAGCATGCTGATCGCCATCCCCAATGGCGTTCAGATCTTCTGCTGGCTGGCGACCTTGTGGGACGGCAGGCCGGTGATCCGCACGCCGCTGCTGTTCGTGTTCGGCTTCTTTTTCATCTTCGTCATCGGCGGCCTCACCGGCGTCATGCTCGCTTCGGTGCCGCTGGACCTCCAGGTGCACGACACCTATTTCGTCGTCGCCCATTTCCATTACGTGCTGATCGGCGGTTCGGTCTTCCCGCTGCTGGGCGCGGCCTATTTCTGGTTCCCCAAGATCAGCGGCCGCATGATGAGCGAGCGTCTCGGGCGCTGGCATTTCTGGCTGGCTTTCATCGGCTTCAACGCAGCTTTTTTTCCAATGCATCTCGTCGGGCTCTGGGGCATGCCACGAAGGGTCTACACCTATCCGGCCGAGCTTGGCTGGGGCAACATCAACCTGTTCATCAGCGCTGGCGCGGTGCTCTTTTTCCTCAGCTTCGTACTGTTCACTTTCAATCTTGTACACGGCGCGTTGAAGGGCGCGCTGGCCGGAAACAATCCCTGGGATGCCGGTACGCTCGAATGGGCGACGCCTTCGCCGCCGCCAAGCTATAATTTCGCGCGGATACCGATTGTCACGCATGTCGAGCCGCTCTGGGCCGAACGGGAGGCGCTGCCTGTGGCGACCGGTCTCCGCGTCGATGTCCGTGAGCTGTTGATCTCAACCGTGGCGGAAGCCCACCCCGACATTCGCGAGAAATCGGCGACACCGTCGATCTGGCCGCTGCTGGCGGCAATCGCTGTCGGCGGTACGTTTGTCTATTCGATCTTCACGCCCTGGGCGATCGTCTGGGGCGCCGCGCCGATCGCCATCACCTTGATCGGCTGGTTCTGGCCCAAGGACGACCCGGAGGATGAGGGATGAGTGAGCGTCCCAGCTTGGATCTTTCGGACCTCCCAACCTTTGGACATGGTCCGCGCAGCCCGACCTGGTGGGGAACGCTCGGCTTCATGGCGCTGGAAGGCATGGGCTTTGCGTTGGCCGCCGGCGCTTATCTCTATCTCGCCACTTTGTGGCCCAACTGGCGTCTAAGCGCCCCGCACCCCAACCATTGGCCCGGAACGATCGTCACCATCCTGTTCATTATCAGCGTGGTGCCGAATCACATCCTCCACGGCCATGCCAAGCAATGCGCGATCGTGCCGGTGCGGATCGGGCTGGTGGTGATGTCGCTGCTCGGTCTGGCCCCGCTTGTCGTGCGCTGGTTCGAATTCCCGGCGCTGAACATCTACTGGGACACGAACGCCTATGGTTCAATGCTCTGGGTGCTGCTCGGGCTGCATACCACACACCTGATCACCGATGTCGGCGACACCATCGTTTTGACGGTGCTGATGTTCACACGCCATGGCTATAGCGGCCGGCGCTTCGGCGATGTCGGCGACAATGTCTTCTATTGGGATTTCGTGGTGCTGACCTGGATCCCGATCTATCTGCTCATCTACTGGATGCCGAGGCTAGGCTGATGCGTGCGTTGAAAATGGGAACGTCCTGGGGTGGTCTTCTGTCGGGGCCGATGGCTTGGGCAATCTCGACGCAGCTGAACTACGCACTCGTACCATGGCAGTGCAACCGCCAGGTGCCGGTGGTGCTTCCCGTGGCACTGGTGCTCGCCGTGCTTTCGCTGCTCGGCGGTGCCTTGTCATGGCGGGCGAAGCGGCAGGGCGGCGCCGCCTTCAAGCCTGAGCGCACGCGCAGCACCGAGCAGTTCGTCGCCGATCTCGGCATGCTTGCGGCATTGCTGTTTGCCCTCGTCATCATCATGCAAGGCAGCGCGGCTCTCATTCTCGACGAGTGCCTGCGATGAGCTTCGACGCGTTCTTCTCGACCTCGATCTGCTACGGCGCCGGCGCGCCCGAGGCCGGATGGACGCTCGCATTTCCCATCACGTTTCCGCTGGCCGCGATTGCCTTCCTTTATACCATCGGAGCGACTCGGTTGTGGCGCCGCAGCAGCCGAGGCCGTCCCGAGCGGATGCGGCAGGCGTTGTTTTTCGCCGCCGGTTGGGGCGTGCTGACGGCAGCACTGGTCAGCCCCATCCATGCGCTCGGCGAGCGGGTGTTTGCCGCCCATATGATCGAGCATGAACTGCTTATGGCGGTGGCGGCGCCCCTCCTTGTCGCCGCTTGCCCAGGCGCAGTCCTGCTCTGGTCCTTGCCGGCCGCACTTCGCCGCGGGACGGGCAAGCTCATGCGCGCAAAGACGCTGCAATCCGTTTGGGCCCTGGTGATCCGTCCCCTCAACGCGACGATCATTCACGGCGTCGCCATCTGGATCTGGCACATTCCGGCGTTGTTCCAGGCAGCGCTCCAGCAGGGCTTTCTTCATTATGCCCAGCATGCGAGCTTCCTCGGCACAGCCTTGCTGTTCTGGTGGGCGCTCCTACCGCGCCCCGGTCGACAGCAGACCTATGGCAACTCCGTCATGCATCTTTTCTTCACCTCGCTCCATACCGGCCTGCTCGGTGTCCTGCTGCTGATGTCGCCCAAACTCTGGTATCCGGAGAATGGCGCCGGCGCGGCATTGTGGGGAATGACCGCGATCGAGGACCAGCAGCTCGCCGGATTGGTAATGTGGGTTCCGGCCGGCTTGATCTATGGCGGCGCCGCCCTGCTGCTCGCCGGCCTCTGGATAAGCAGCAGCGCAACCAGGGAGGCAACACATGCGCTCCGACCTGGGTAGGCTGATCGGGGGCGCCCTTGCCGCAATCCTGCTGCTGACCGCGGCTGTGGCAGCGGCGACCTTGTGGTCCGACCGGCGCGACCGTGTCCGGCACGAGTCGGATGCGGCGACCGGGGGCGTAGGCGCTCGCGCCATTCCGATCATGACGGCGAATGGCTGCTCCGGCTGCCATACGATACCCGGCGTGCCGGGTGCGCAAGGCCAGGTCGGACCCCGCCTGGACGGTGGCCTTGCCGACAGGGTCTTTATCGGTGGCCTGCTGGCAAACAATCCGGAGAACATGATCCGCTGGATACGCTCGGCGAGGGAAGTCAATCCGCACACGGCCATGCCGTCGACGAGGATCACCGATGAACAGGCGCGGGACATCGCCGCTTATCTCTATGCGTTGAGGTAATTCATCCCTCGCCGCCGCGCCGGGACCACAAGCCCCGGCCGGGGTCATAGCCGATGACCGCCGCGAGGAAGAAGGCGATGAGGCAGCCAAGGACCACAACCGCCGCGACAGGATCGAACCGCAGATAGAGCGCGAAGCGTATCAGCTCGACCGCCGAGCTGAACGGGTTCCAGGCGGCGATTGTTGCCAGCACCGGTCCCGCCTCGGCAAGCCGCCACAGCGGATAGAGCGCCGTCGAGGCAAAGAACACCGGAAAGATGACGAAATTCATGACACCGGCAAAGTTCTCCATCTGTGTCGAAACCGAGGAGACAAGCAGTCCGAACGCGCCAAGCATGAGGCCCGCCAGCACGAGCGCCGGAAATACCGCGACGTAGCCGAAAACGGGCGGCCGCACATCCCAGAAACGCGCGATCAACAGAAACAAGTAGACCAGCGGCACGCCGACGATCACGCTGGCCAGCAGGCGCGCCGCAAGCAGGTACCAGCGCGGCAATGGTGCGGTCAGCAACAGGCGCATGCTGCCCATCTCGCGATCGTAGACCATGGCCAGCGAACTTGCCATGGCATGGAAGAGCAGCATCATGGCCGCTAGCCCAGGCACCACATACACGTCATAGAGAACATAGGTCTGGTAGGGTGGCGTGATCGACAGACCGAGAACGGAGCGGAAGCCAGCGGCAAAGATTGCCAGCCAGACCAGCGGCCGTACCATCGCCGAGAGCAGCCGGCCGCGTTGCCGCAACGTGCGCAGCATCTCCCTGCGCAGGATGCCGTTGAGCGCGCGCACTGCGTGAGACGTTTTCATTCGGACTCCGTCAGCGACGCGAAGGCCTCGCCCGTGCTCGCCACACCGAGATCGGCAGCCAGCCGATCGGCGCGGCCGGCCCACCGGATTGTGCCTCGATGCAGCACCACCACATCGTCATCCGCCGTTAGTTCCTCCAGAAAATGTGTTGCCCACAGGACGGCAATGCCGCGCTGGCGGCAAAGCTCCCGCACGTGCCGCTCGAGCGCGTGGCGGCCCGGCACGTCGAGCCCGGTGGTCGGCTCGTCCAGCAGCAAAAGGCGTGGGCTATGCATCAGAGCGCGTGCTATCTCGACACGGCGACGCTGCCCCCCGGAAAGCGCTCGGGCAGGATCGTCGATCCTGTCCAGCACATCCAGCCGGCCGAGTTCGTGGATGGAGCGCTCCTTGCTCAAGGCCTGGCTAAGGCCATGCAAGGCCGCGTGGTAACGCAGGTTCTCGCCGGCTGTCAGATCGAGATCGAGGGTCGGCAACTGGAAGACGACGCCCATCTGCGCCAACGCGGCGGACGGGTTGACATCCATCGCCTGGTCGAAGACATGCACCGAGCCGGAGCGGGCGTGATAAAGACCGGTGATCAGCGAGAACAGCGTTGTCTTGCCGGCGCCGTTGCGGCCTAGCAAGATGCACATCCTGCCTTGGGCCACAGAGAAGGAGACGCCGTCGAGAACCCGCCGGCTTCCGAAACTATGGCCCAGATTCTCGACCGACAAGGCGTTCATGGCCCGATCACGACGCCCCACGGTCCCCGCCCCACCGGCAGCGATTTCACCACCTCCTGGTTTTCCAGATCGATAAACGAAATATCGCCGGAATTCCCGTTTGCGCTGACCAGGCGCTTCTGGTCGCCGGAGAGCGCAACGTGCCAGGGTCGTTGACCAACAAGGTAGAGCCGACGGACCGTCAGCGTTTTAACATCGACTTCCGCAATCCTGTTGGCGGGGCCGAGCGCCACATAGACCGTCGTGCCATCGCGGGACGTCGCCATGCCGACCGCCTGCACACCCTCGCGTCGTATACCCGGCACCTCGAACTCGACTTTGCCGGTCTGCGCGCGCGTTGCCGTGTCGAAGACGGTGACGGTGCCCCGGATCTCCGAGGACACCCAGAATTGCTTACCGTCCGGCGAGAATAAAGCCGCGCGCGGCCGGGTATCGACCAGCAGATTGTCGACGAGTTCAAGCGTGCCTGCGTCGATCAGATGCACCATGCTGGTGGTCTCCGAAGTGCAGGCGACATAGCGGCCGTCGGCGCTGGCCGCCATTCCTTCCGGTTCGACGCCGACATCCACGGTGCCGATGACCTTGGCCGCGGCGATGTCCACCACCGACACCAGATTGTCATTCTCGTTGGCGACGAACAGCCGCTTGCCATCGGGATGGACTGCGAAGAATTCCGGATCGGCTCCCGAAGGCAATTCCCCGACGACCCGCCGCTTCGCGACGTCGACCACGTCGATGCGGTTGTCGTCGCCTTCCGCGACGAACAGCATCTTGTTGTCGATCGACAGTGCCAGCCCGCGCGGACGGCGGCCGACATCGATCGTCGCCAGCAAAGTCATTGTCACGCCGTCGACGACCGCGACGGTATTATCCTGCTCATTGGAAACGTAGATGGTCTCGGCGGCGGCGGGAGCAGCAAGAGCGAACGCCGCCAACAACAGCGTCATCAGAACTTGCATGTGCTCTCCTCCAGGTCTATGCCCAGCGTGTCGAGCGGCGTGCGCTGATGCAGGAAGCCCGGTTGCGGTGAGCTGGAAATCAAGAGGCGAGGCCCGGCGATCAAAATGGGCTGGCGCATCTGTCCGTCCCAGGGACGGAAACTAAGCCCCTGCCCCTTGAAGCCAGCGAGAAGAAACGCGTCGCCGCGTATATATCTGCCGATTGCCGCGGGATCGAGACTGTGCAGGCGCGTCGCCGCTTCGCCGATACTGCGCACAGCGAGCCAGGCCGCGTAGTCGCTGGGCAACATCCAGCGCCCTGCCTGCCTGTGGAAACGGTCCTGCAGTTGCGTGGCGCCCCATTCCTCGCTGACAGCGCTCCAGCCTGTGGCGACCAGCCCTTGCGTGCCGGCGACGATTCTCGGCAGCGCGGTGCGGCCCTCCAGATAGGCGCCGAATTCATCCGCCACGTCGGCGACCACGAGCACATCATAGTCGCTGACCTGCGTGACCGCGGGTATTTCGGTCTGCAGCGTGACATGCCCTGTATCGGCACGTCCGTTGGCGGGCCTGAATGTCCACGGCTGGTCGATCGTGATCTCGGCTCCGAAGCGAGCCGCCGCCCGTCGAAAGGCCGCAGCCATCGCCTGATCCTGCGAATGCGGCCCCACAAGCAGGAACCAACGCTGCCAGCGCTTCCAGGCGAGATATTGCGCCAGCCCGTCGGCGAGCATGGCGCGGCTCGGGATCGTGTGCAGCACGTTCCCACGGCAGTCCTGCTGGCGAAGCACGTCGTCCGGCGCCCGGCTGTTGAGCAACGTCATCTGCTCGGCACCGGGCGCGGCACTGGCCTGTAGAAGCTGACTGGCGTCGAGATCGGCGACGACAAAGGCGATGCCGGCATCGGCGAATTGTCTTACCGCGTCGTCCGGCGTTTCGGTTGGTTTCAATATTCTTTCCTCCAGCCGAAATTTCTGCCCAAGAAACCGGCCGGTGCTTTCGTCGTCGGCAATGCCGAGCCTTGCGCCTTGCAGGCCGTCATCGGTGACGGCTTCATCAAGGGGTCCAAGGGGCAGAGCCGGTTTGCGCTCCTGGCCGATATACCCGATCACCATCGTCTGTTGCTCGGTGGCGCCAGGGCCGGTGATCAGCAAAAGAAAGAGAAGGCCCAGCAACAGTCTCATTGTGTCGCCCCCAGCCCAAACCGCGACGATCCCGCTTCATCGCCACCAGAGATTGCGACATCGCGCACGATGCGCGCCGGCGATCCCTCCAGGACAATAACCCGATCACCCAGCGACGAGGCATATGCGAGATCATGCGTAACCAGCAGCGTGGTAGTCCGCCGACTGGCGAAACAATCCTGCAGCAGGCAGCGCATGGCTTGCGCGGTCGCCTCGTCGAGTGAAGCGAATGGCTCGTCGAGGAGGAGTAGCGCAGGCTCCATGGCGAGCGCCCGGGCAAGCGCTACGCGCCGCGCCATACCGCCCGAGAGTCGCTGCGGATAGCTCTTCTCATTGCCTTTCAGACCGACAGCGGCAAGCCACCGGGCCGCATCGGGCGCGCGATCCGGGATGGCCAGCTCTACATTGCGCAAGGCGGTGAGCCAGGGCAGCAGCCTCGGTGTCTGGAACAGCATGCCTATCGGAAGCGGTCGTCCGCTCACGCTGCCGCGAAATTCGCGGTCGACGCCCGAAACGATCGACAGCAGCGTCGACTTGCCGACACCGGAAGGGCCGGTCAGGACGCAGACCTGTCCGTCGGCTATATCAAGCGACAGCGCGCGAAAGATCGTCCGGCGCTGGCCGTCGTCACCGGGGAAAGTCTTGTCCTCGATCCTGATCCTCAGCATCAGCGTCGCCAGGCGAACAGACGACGTTCCAACGGCACAAGCAGTCCATACTCTATGGCAAGCATCACAACGCCGAAGCTGATCGCATAGGCAAGGATGTGGGTGACGTCGAAGTTCTGAAAATAGACCTGTAGCTGGAACCCGACGCCGTTGGAGCGGCCGAGCAGTTCGGCGAGCAACACGATCTTCCACGTCAATGCCAGCCCGCTGCGCAGGGTGACGAGAAAGAACGGCGCCAATTGCGGCAGCACGACATGCCGCAGCTTTGCAGCACGCCCGAAGCGATAGAGCTCAGCCATTTCGGCAAAGTCCTTGTCCAGCCGGCTGGCGCCTTCACGAATAGTCACCACGACATTGGGGATCTTGTTGAGCGCGACCGCAAGGACAAGCGCAGTCTCGGCAAGACCAAGCCAGATATAAATTACAATGACCGTGATCAGCGCCGGCATGTTGAGGAGTAACACGATCCAAGGCCTCATCCATATGTCGGCTCTGTGCGAGCGGCCTGCCGCGTAGCCAAGGGCCGCGCCGATGACGATTGCCGACCCGAGGCTTGCCACGACGCGCGCAAGCGAGATGCCCAAATGGTATGGCAGCTCGCCCCGAACCACTTCGTGCAGGAGAACCGAAACAACCTGGACCGGACCAGGAAACAGGCGATCGGCGGCGATCGATGATGCAATCTGCCAGACGAGCACCATGGTCAGCAATGCCGCAGTCGATTGCCAACGCTGCATTGTGATGGGGAACGCTGGGACATCGGTCATTGGCGCGAGCTCAAGCCGGTATGGCCCGGAAGACACCAGGATCGAGGCTCGTCGCCTTGCCGACCAGATCCTCGCCGCCCAATTCGGCCAGGATTGCAAACAACCGGGCCGCGCCATCACGTTCGTCTTTGCCGAACCGACGAGGGATTCCGGCACGATAGGCGGCGCGTAGCGCCGCCTGGAGGTGAGGATCGTCCGTGCCCAATTGAGGCGCGAGCACCCGCCATTCGTCGTCCGAAGACTCGAGCAGCGACTTCGCTGCCGCAGTGGCGCTCGTGAATCGCTCGAGGGCGATCGGGTTGGCCCGCGCCCAGCTTTCATGGAAGACGTAGCCGAGCATCGGCAAGTCCACGGAAACGCCAAGCCCCTGCAGGATTTGAGCGACACTGAGCAGAGGCCTTGCCCCCTCTGACTCGAGACGGGCGGCGAAATTCCAGAACGTCAGCAGTGCATCCAGTCGCCCCGCCAGAAATTCCTGCTCCAACAAGGGCGGCGCGCCGAACACTGGCTCCACCTCTTCAGCAAGATCGCGCTTCACCTGACGGAGGCCGAGCGCGCGCAACAGGATCCAGCTTTTGTCCAGCGGACCACCTGCGATCCCCAGCCTTTTGCCCTTGAGGTCCGCAAGAGTTCGAATGGGCGAGCCTTGCGGCAGTTCCAGCGCGCCGACGGCACGAGAATAGGGATAGAAGACCAGATCGGCGCCTTCGCTGCGCTGGCGCATGACCCAAACCCAATCCGAAACGATGACGTCGACGCTGCCCGCCAGCAATGCGGTCTTACCGGCTTCGGTACCGGCAAGCCGCTGAGCCTCGATTGATACGCCGTGCACAGTGTCCAACGCATGTCGCCGCATGACGTCAACTTCCCAGGCGGCGGTGCCAAATCCCAGCACGCCAAATCGCACGAGCGGCGATGGCTGTGGCGCGGCTTCTGCGGAAGCACCCAATAGCCAGCAACAAATACCCGCAAGAGCGGCCCGCCGCGAGATGTGACCCTGATCATGCCGGGTCAGCCATTCGCCTGGAAGGGTAGCAGTCAGCACGGGCGCACCGGGTGTGAAGGAACTTTCCTAACGCCGTGGCGGCAGGAATGTTCCTCAATGGTGCATGGAACTAACGGGAAGCACCTAAGGTCCGTTTTTCAGCTCGTATAGCAGCCCGGGGGGCTTGTTCAGGCGAACAGAAGAAGGTGTCAGGGGCTACGGTCCGCTCTTGGCATCATCGACCTCCAACGCGTCCATTACAGGTGCCGGATCGCTCTTTTCGGAGCTCGGGCTCTGCACCCCGGACCCGGCGTTCTCGATCGCTTGCACGATAGCATCTTCGATGTTTCCGAGTTCGTCCTCCCTTACTTCACGCCCATAACCAGCCACCTCGGCATCTTGCTCGAATTGCTGAGCGAGCACCGCGACGCTGACTTCCTCTCGACCAGGAAGTGTGCCGACATTCTCCTGTAGCCAGTTTTGAAAAAACTCTCTGGTCGCGCTCATCTCAGACCACCCTTTCGCCAAACTAAGCGCGACGATGAGCCGAAGTTCCATGATGCATTCACTTTCCCAGTGGCGCTGTACTCACAGCGTTGGGAGCCACGAGGTTTTTGCAGCTTGATGAGGCAGTGGCCTTTCTCTTCACGACTCGATTGGAGTTCACTCTTATCGCGCAGTGTGCATCCTGATTGCGTCCATTTCGACCCTGTGGAACAAGCTTGTTGAGTTGAAGTTAGGCCCTATGCCAAGCTTTTCGGGCGAACCAAGTTTTTCGGGCGAACAAGTTTTTGACGTTGCCATCGTCGGCGGCGGCCCCGCGGGGCTCGCTGCAGCCATGTATTTAGCCAGGTTTCTGCGTTCGGTGATCTCGCTCGATGCGGGGCATGCGCGTGCCAAGCTCATCCCAAAATCCCGCAACTGTCCCGGCTTCCCCGACGGCATCAGCGGGGAAGAACTGCTCGGCCGCCTACGAGCCCAGGCACAGCTGTACGGCGCGAGCCTTGTCCATGGTTGCGTAGGCCACGCCGAAAAACGCGAGGGTTTTTTTGTCCTGACGACCACCTGCGGGATTGTCCAAGCAAGGCGCGTGATTCTGGCAACGGGCATTGTGGACAAGGCACCTCCCATTGAAAGACTGGAGGAGGCGATCGCAACCGGCATTGTCAGACTGTGCCCGGTTTGCGATGCATATGAGGCCCGGGGTAGCCGCATCGGCGTTGTTGGTCCGGAGCATCTCGCCGTCAGGGAGGCTCTGTTCCTGAAGGGATATGGCAGTCAGGTCGCCTTGCTCGCCAATAACCAGGATGATGTTTCCGAAGCTGCCCGCGGCGCCGCCTTGGCAGGCGGAGTTGAAATCTGGGACGCTGTCGATGACCTGATCCCTCGACGAACCGGGTTCGATGTCGTCATGGCCGAGGGCGCCCCGATGCGCAACATCGATGTGGTGTACCCTTCGATGGGCAGCGACGTACGCTCCGAACTCGCGGTTGCTCTGGGGGCTAACTGTGACGCAGAAGGCTATGTCCTGGTCAACCGACACCTTGAGACTTCAACGCCAGGACTCTATGCCATTGGCGACGTGGCCGAGGGGCTCAATCAAATTGCTGTTGCGTTCGGAGACGCCGCCAAGGCTGCAACTCACATTCATAACGACCTCCGCGATTGCGCCGAGCCGGCGACGAAATTCCGGCGAAGTTGACCTACAGATGCGAACGCACCCTACCGGCTCATCTTTGGCTGCGTTGATGCCCGGAACTTGTTCCACCCGGCGTGAGACTGCTGACTTCGTCTTTGCTAGAGTTCTCTCAGGCGCAGCCGCTGGGTTGGTGGAAGGGCACGCGCCGGTGAACGGCTGGAGGAAGGAATGAAAATTCTCGTCACCGGCGCGTCAGGTCTGATTGGAGCCGCGCTTTGCGCGCGCCTGGCCGGCGAGAGACATGAAGTGGTCCGCGTGCTTCACCACGCAGACACTGGCGTCCACCCGGAGATCCCAACCGTTTCCCTGGATATGGCGCGGGCCTTGCGACCTCAGGACTGGACCCCCTATCTCGCCGGTGCGGACGCCGTCGTAAACTGCGCCGGCGTCCTCCAGGATAGTGCCCGGGAAAACACCCGGCATGTCCATTCTACCGGCGCCTCGGCTCTCTTCACCGCGTGTGAGCAAGCAGGTGTGAACAAGGTGATCCACTTTTCTGCCATCGGGGTCGATCGCCAGCAGCCGTCCGCCTTTTCCGCCAGCAAGCTCGCTGGCGATGAAGCACTGATGGCACGTAGCCTTGACTGGGTCATCCTGCGCCCCTCCGTAGTGCTGGGAAGGCCGGCCTTCGGCGCAAGTGCACTGTTTCGCGGCCTCGCAGCTTTGCCGCTCTTGCCATTGATGCCCGACACGGGCCGTCTCCAAGTCGTTCAACTCGATGACGTCATCTCCACCGTCCTGTTCTTCCTCAAACCCGGCAGCCCATCGCACCTCACGCTGGACCTGGCTGGGCCCGAGGCACTTTCGATGAGCGAGGTCGTGGGTCGCTATCGCCGCTGGTTCGGATGGAGCAGTGCTCGGGAGTTCATCTTGCCGAATTGGGCCGCAGCTATCTTGTACAGGTTCGGGGATGCCGCGGCTCAGCTGGGCTGGCGCCCGCCGATGCGCAGCAATGCAGCAAAAGAGATTGCCCGTGGCGCTGTCGGCGATCCCCAGCCGTGGATGACGGCGACCGGCATTCAACCATCAAGTCTTGCATCTGCACTGCGTTTAAATCCTGCGACCGTGCAGGAGCGATGGTTCGCCGGTCTTTACTTTGTCAAGCCGGCGCTCTTTGTCGTCTTGCCGCTCTTCTGGATCATGACCGGCATCATTTCCCTCACCGCCGGCTGGCGCAGCGGAGTTGACTTGCTGATTGGCACTGCTGCCGGCCCCTTGGCCGAACCGGCGGTAGTCGCCGGCGCGCTGGCTGACATCGCCGTCGGGGCGCTTATCGCCTGGCGCCCAACCAGCCGGCTTGGTCTTTTCGGCGCAATCGCGGTATCGCTTTTCTATGCGACCGCTGGGAGCATTCTGCGGCCGGATCTTTGGCTTGAGCCACTCGGGCCGCTGATCAAAATCCTCCCGATCCTCGTTCTGCATTTTGCAGCGCTGGCCATTCTGGAGGAACGCTGATGATGTACTTCGTGCTTAAATACCTGCACGTGATCGGCGCTGCTGTGCTGCTCGGAACTGGTGCCGGCATTGCTTTTTTCATGCTTTTGGCACACCGGACCGGGAATGCCGCGACGATCGCAGCCGTCGCCCGCATTGTCGTGCTGGCTGATTTCCTGTTCACGGCTACGGCCGTTGTCGCACAACCTCTGACCGGACTGGGCCTCGCTAGGGTTGCGGGGTATTCGCTGTCCGAAGGATGGATCGTTCTCTCGATCCTGCTCTACATCTTAACGGGCCTGTTCTGGCTGCCTGTCGTGTGGATGCAGATCGAGATGCGAAATCTAGCCACACAGGCCGCACTCTCCAACCAACCTCCTCCCGAGCGCTACCATCAGCTGTTCAGACGCTGGTTTGTCTTCGGCTTCCCAGCTTTCGGCGCCGTGCTCGCCATTTTCTGGCTGATGATTGCGCGCCCGGCAATCGAGTGGTCATCGTTGTAGCTGCGACCGGCAAGCACTGCGCCGTGAATTCATCCGTCGCGCCTAGCTGGCTCGTGCCGGCGCGATGCACTGCGGTCGGGAACCACGGTCACTGCCGCGAGTTCTTTCGCATGGCCAATCATCCCGTCACCGGCGTGCTTACCTCAATCGGCACATTAACCTCCCGCCCCGCGGCATTCCTGATCCTGTTGGTCTACGCAATCCTTTGGATGATCTTCGAGCGACAGACCCTGGACTGGCATGGAGCGGCTACCTTGTTTACGTGGGCCATGACGCTGTTCATCCAGCGTGCCGAGCACCGCGACACTCAGGCCATTCACGCCAAACTGGATGAGATCCTGCGATCAGACCACAATGCCTCGAACATCACGCGGATCGACGATGAAGAGCCCGAGGAGATCGAAAAACACCGCCACCGCAGGCAGCAGGACGACTGATGAGCGGCGTTTTGGTTTCACGGCAGGGGGAGTAGAGGGTTTCCAGCTTTTGGCGCCTATCCGGCCGTTGCCGCCAAAACCACCACCCTGCTAATCCTCGCTCCAACTCGGCGTTACGGCGCCCGGCGTTGATCTCTCTTCCCGCCCGGTTTCGCTTCATTCAAGGTTCTCCGTGATAAGGCCGAACTCAACGGCCTCGGGCAGCAGTTCGTCGTCGCCCTTCGCATCACTTCTCCTCCTGCGCTCAGGGCTCCGATTCTGCTCAGGCCTTCGATCCTTGCTGCGGCTGTGGTTCAGCGACCGAAGGATCGGAGCCCTCTATTGTTCTACCGCATCCAGAAAAATTTGCCCGAGAACCAGGTCAGGCAAATCGGCCGGCTCGAAGTGCGTCATTCGCCCTTCTGGTTGCGCTCGACGAACTTGTTGAAACGGCTGGTTTGTCCGTCACCAGTCTTGGACTGGTAAAGAAAGGCCAGATCGTTCTCGTCGAATATGCGGAAGAACTCATCCCATTCGACCGGCTCGAATGCTTCCTCGGGTTTGCCGAAGTCGATCCGCAGGATGCCGCCCGCGCCTTTGGTGCGAACCACTGCCGGCCGTCCATCCCGCTCCTCCGCCCATTTGCGGATTTCGTCGTGATTGGTGGTCGTTTGCGACTGGGACATTGAAATCTCCTTTGATCATCGGCGTTGCCAACATCGGGCATCGTCGGGGCTGCCGGCGTCCTAACAGCACAAGGGCGGCAATGTTCCGGCACGGCGCGGCGAGCGCGATGTGGCTGCTTCCGAACGAAGCCGGCCAAAGGAACTTTGTTGAAGCCAAGGGAACAAACCTTTTGCCGAAAAGTTCGGGTCGCCAAGATTACCTGTCTGAGTCGCCAAAATTACCTGTCTGAGGAGTGGTCGTGAAACGGATATTGGTTACAGGGGGCTGCGGCTTCATCGGCCGGCATGTCGCCCAGGAACTCATCGAGCAGGATTATTCGGTTCGCATTTTGGATGTGCTGCTGGAGCAGGTGCACGCAGGCGAAACAGTCGCCCTTCCCGCCGGGGCCGAGCTGATCAAGGGCGACATTCGGGACCGGGAGGCGGTCGCCAAGGCGCTGGAAGGCGTTGACGCGGTCATTCATCTGGCCGCGGAAGTCGGCGTCGGACAGTCGATGTACGAGATCGCGCGCTATGTCGGCACCAACGATCTCGGCACCGCGACGCTGCTCGAGGCGCTGATCAAACATCCAGTCGAGCGCATTGTCGTCGCCTCATCGATGAGTGTCTATGGCGAGGGCCTCTATGCTACATCGGACGACCGGCGCATCGACAATGCCCGGCGCAAGGCGAGCGACATCAAAAACGGGCAGTGGAATCCGCTGTCGCCGGAAGGCGAGCCCCTCTCCCCCCTGCCGACGGACGAGGAAAAGCCGGTCGATCTCGCCTCTATCTATGCGCTGACGAAATACGCCCAGGAACGCGCCGTGCTGATCTTCGGCGAAGCCTATGGCATTGATGCGGTCGCGCTGCGCCTGTTCAACGTCTTCGGCGCCGGCCAGGCGTTGTCGAACCCCTATACCGGCGTGTTGGCCAATTTTGCTTCGCGTCTCGCCAACGGCCAACGGCCAATGATCTTCGAGGATGGCGAACAGAAACGCGATTTCGTCCATGTGGATGACGTCGCCCGCGCCTTTCGTCTTGCGCTGCAGCAACGCCAGGCAAGGGGTCACGTCATCAACATCGGCAGCGGCCGAGCCTATGCTATCAGCGACGTCGCGCGGGTACTTGCCGAGGCCATGGGAACGCCGGACCGCTCGCCAGAGTTGCTCGGCAAGGCGCGCTCCGGGGATATCCGCAACTGCTTCGCCGATATTTCCAAGGCCCGTGAGCTGCTCGGTTTCGAGCCGAGGCAACAACTGGAGAATTCGCTCGCCGATTTCGTTTCCTGGGTGCGCAACTCGTCCGCCATCGACCGCGGCGCCGACATGAAACGCGAGCTTGAAGAACGTGGGCTGGTGTCATGAATACGCGCAATCGACGCGACGCGCCCGTCGCCATTGTCGGCGGCAGCGGCTTCATAGGATCGAACCTGGCCGACAGCCTGTTGTCGGATGGCGAGCCGGTGCTGGTGATCGACAATCTCAGCCGCCCCGGCGTCGAACAGAACCTTGAATGGCTGGCGCAGAAACACGGAAGCCGCCTCATGGTCGAAACGATTGACGTGCGCGACGCCAACGCGCTTGCGCCCGTTCTGAAGAGTTCCAAGGCGATCTTCCACCTGGCCGCGCAAACCGCCGTCACAACGAGCCTGGTCCAACCGGACGAGGATTTCGACATCAACCTTCGGGGAACGTTCAATGTCCTCGAGGCGGCGCGGCTGAGCAGTGAGTTTGTTCCGGTGGTCTTCGCCAGCACCAACAAGGTCTATGGCAGCCTGCCCGACGTCGCGGTGCGCGAGGACGGCGATCGTTACCTGCCTTGCGACGGCATCATCCAAGCGAATGGCATCGACGAGACCCACGGCCTGGATTTCTGCACGCCCTATGGCTGCTCCAAAGGCGCGGCGGACCAATATGTGCTCGACTATGCCAAATCCTACGGCATGCCCACGGCGGTGCTGCGGATGAGCTGCATCTACGGGCCGCGCCAGTTCGGAACCGAGGATCAAGGCTGGGTCGCGCACTTCCTGCTGAGTGCGCTGACGGGACGTCCAATCACCATTTACGGCGACGGCAGACAAGTGCGCGATATACTGCATGTCTCCGATGCGGTCGCCGCCTACAGGGCCACGCTCGATCGTATCGAGACGACCAAAGGCCAGGCATTCAATCTTGGCGGCGGCCCCGATAATGCGATCAGCCTGCGCATGCTGTTGAGCGAGATCCGTAGCTTGACCGGCCATGAGCTTTCGATCCGCCATGATGGCGAACGCACCGGCGATCAGCCCTTCTTCGTCGCCGACACCCGCAAGATCAAAGCGATGCTTGGCTGGAAAGCTCGTGTTTCATGGCGCGAAGGCATTCGCGATCTCGCAGACTGGCTGCAACAACACCGGCTCCAGCCTCGCCCCGAAGTCGTGAGGTACGTCGCATGAAAATCGCCCTGGTAAACCCGTTCTGGACCTATGACGACAGCATCTATTTCGGCTGCCGCCAACCACATCTCCCGCTGGAACTCGGCTATTCGAAATCCCTCCTCGAAACAGCCGGCCATGAGGTGTTGATGCTGGATGGGCAATTGCAGAAGCTCGACAACTCGGACCTCTCCGAGCGTGTGGCTGATTTCGCGCCTGCAATGACGGTCGTCAGTACCGCCCCGACTTATCTGTTCTGGCGCTGCGCACCACCCGAGTTGCGCGTGCCGGCCGATTTCCTCAACCGTCTCGCCGGGCGCGGTGGACGCACAGTCGCGGTCGGGCCGCATGGCTCGGCTACGCCCGCGCCAACCTTGCGCAAGCTTGGCGTCGACATTGTTGTGCGCGGCGAATGCGAGGAAATCGTCGCGGAACTTGCCCGGCGCGACGACTGGAGCGCGGTCCCCTCGACCGCTTACCTGCGCGACGCCAAGGTGGTTTTGAACGGCGGCGTCCACGCCAGCTCGTTTGTCGATCATCCGCCACTCCAATGGCCATCAGACTGGATCGCAGCCCATTCGCATCACCATCACAGGTTCGATGACAAGCAGGTTGGGTTCGGCGCGGAGGTCGAAGCATCGCGCGGCTGCCCCTACAATTGCAGCTTCTGCGCCAAGATCGATTTCCGCGATGCCTATCGCCGCCGAAACCACGAGGCTGTCATAGCGGAAATCGATGGGCTGATTGCCCAGGGGGTCGGCTACATTTATTTCATCGATGAAATCTTCCTGCCGCAAAAAGCGCTGCTGGAAGCGTTGATCCATCGCGACGTGAAGTTCGGTGTGCAGACCCGCATCGACCTTTGGAAGCCCGAGCTGCTGGAACTGCTCGGTGCGGCTGGCTGTGTCTCCATCGAGGCCGGCCTCGAAAGCCTGACCGTGGAAGGTCGTGCGATGCTGGCGAAACGCTGCCGGCTGGGTACCGAGGAACTTGCCGCGCTGCTCGTCAATGCCAGGCGTCACGTTCCGTTCGTACAGGCCAATCTGATCGGCGTCGTCGAGGATGACCCTGCCCTTGTGGACTACTGGCGAACGCACCTGATCGACAACGGCGTGTGGGCCAATGAACCCGTACCGCTTTATCCATATCCGAGTTCGCCAAGCTATCGCGAGCTTTGGGGCGAACCCGACGACCTCGCCTGGGAGCGCGCCCATGATCACTATCTCGCATCATTCCAGAAGTTCAGCGACATCCAGGAAAGGCGCCCGCGTCCGCTGGCGGAACTGGAGGCGACATGTTGCGGACACTGACGCCGCGCTCGCGGCGCATCCTGATGACGGTCGACGCCGTGGGCGGCGTGTGGCGCTATGCGCTCGACCTGGCCAGGGAACTTGTCAACGGCGGCGATAGCGTGGTGCTTGCCGGCCTCGGTCCGCCACCGTCCAGGCAGCAGGCCGACGAGGCGGAGGCTTTCGCGAAGCTGATCTGGCTGAACACGCCGCCGGATTGGATGACCCGCAACGGCGGTGATCTCGACGCGCTGCCGCGGGAGTTGCATGCGCCCATGCGCGACCACGCCATCGACCTTGTCCATTTCAACGCGCCTTCGCAGGCGGCGGGATTCGACGCGCCATGCCCGGTCGTGGTGGTCTCCCATTCCTGCGTGACGACCTGGTTCCATGCGGTCAGAGGACAGGCGGCGGATGGGGCATGGGCCTGGCAGAAGGAGCGCAACAGACGCGGCATGGATCGGGCCGACGCGGTCATCGCGCCGAGCCGCAGCCATGCCGACATGCTAGAGACCTGCTACGGCCCGATCGCGCGCTTGAGTGTGGTCACAAATGGTGCCCGTCCTCTGCCGAAGGCCGAAAAGCATCAACCGCTCGTCTTCGCCGCTGCCCGCTGGTGGGACGAGGGCAAAAATGCGGCGGTGGTCGATCAGGCGGCGTCCCTGACGCGATGGCCTCTGTTTGCCGCCGGTTCGACGAACGGCCCAAACGGCGAGCATGTCAGCTTCAGCCATGCTGTTCCTCTGGGAGCAGTGCCGTCCGATGAGGTGCGTTCGTTGATGGCTCGCGCGGGTATTTTCGTATCGCCATCGCTCTACGAGCCATTCGGCCTGGCCGCGCTGGAAGCCGCCATGTCGGCTACGCCCCTGGTGCTTTCCGATATCGCCACCTATCGCGAACTATGGGACGGGGCCGCGATATTCTTTGACGCGCGCGATCCGCACGATCTCGCTGCCTGCCTCAACCGTCTCTCCAGCGATGCCGAGCTCCGGCGAGAGCTTGGCCAGGCAGCCATCCGACGCAGCCGCAGGTTTAGGCTGACAAAGCAGACAGCGGCTATGCGCGGCGTCTACGACAAAGCGGCCTTAGCGATGGCGGAGCGCTGATCATGCGCTTTGTGTTTTACACCCACTCGGTCGTTTCCGACTGGAACCATGGCAATGCCCATTTCCTGCGCGGCGTCATGCGAGAGCTGGTCCAGCGCCGGCATCAGACTATTGCGCTGGAGCCGGCGAATGGCTGGAGCCGGTCGAATCTGCTGGCTGAGAAGGGGTCGTTCGCCATCGAACGCTTCCGCAAGGATTTTCCCGAACTGATGCCGGTGACCTACGACGCCGGATTTGATCACGAAGCCTGGATTGCCGAGGCCGACGTTGTGATCGTTCATGAGTGGACGGATCCGGAGCTTGTCGCACGTATTGGCCGTGCCCGGGCCGCCGGCGGCAACTTCATCCTTCTTTTTCACGACACCCACCACCGGGCCGTGTCTGCGACCGAGGCACTCTCGGCGCTCCGGCTGGAGCACTATGACGGCGTTCTCGCCTTTGGCGAAACCTTGCGCGAGAGCTATCTGCGCGCCGGCTGGGGCAAGCGCGTCTTCACTTGGCATGAAGCGGCGGACGATCGCCTGTTCAAGCCGCACCCGGAGATCCACCCCACCTCCGATCTGGTCTGGATCGGCAACTGGGGCGATGATGAGCGGACCGCCGAACTCAAGGAGTTTCTGATCGAGCCGGTGCACGATCTCGGCCTTGATGCCGCTGTTCACGGCGTACGCTACCCCAAGACCGCACTTGCGGATCTGGCCACCGCAGGACTGCGCTATGAGGGGTGGATCGCCAATGCCGACGTGCCGAAGGCCTTCGCCGCGCATCGTGTCACCGTTCACGTTCCACGGCGCCCCTATCGCGAGAGGTTGCCCGGAATCCCGACGATCCGCATGTTCGAGGCACTCGCCTGCGGCATTCCGCTGATTTCAGCGCCATGGTCCGATGTCGAGCAGCTTTTCAGGCCCGGTGTCGACTTCCTGTTTGCCGAGAATGGCTCGCAAATGCGGCAACAGCTTCGGACGGTGTTGTCCGACGAGGACTTTGCGGCCTCCCTGGTGACCTCGGGTCTCGAGACCATCCGCTCGCGGCACACCTGCCGCCACCGCGTCGACGAGTTGCTCGGCGTGCTCACGCAATGCGCGAACCGACACACCGCCGTCCCGACAGCCGCAAAGGAAGCCGTCGCATGAAGATCGCATTCTATGGATCGAGCCTTTTGTCGTCCTACTGGAACGGTGCCGCGACGTACTATCGCGGTTTGCTCAAGGCACTTTCGCAATTGGGTTACGAGATCACGTTCTACGAACCCGATGTCTACGACCGGCAGAAGAACCGCGACATCGAAGCTCCCGACTGGTGCACTGTCGTCGTTTATGAAGCGACCCAGCATGCGCTGATGCAGGTCGCGGCACGTGCCGCCGGCGCCGACATCGTCGTCAAGGCGAGTGGCGTCGGTTTCGAAGACGAGGCGCTGCTTCGCGCCGTTCTCGACCACGCCCGCAGCGACGCGCTTGTCGTATTCTGGGACGTGGATGCGCCAGCCACGCTTGCCCAGTTGCGCGACGAGCCGGACCACCCGCTCCATCGTGCACTGCAGGAGATCGACCTCGTGCTGACCTATGGTGGCGGCGATCCCGTTGTCTGGGCCTATCGTGCCATGGGCGCCAATGAGTGCGTGCCCATCTACAATGCGCTCGATCCCGAAACGCACCATCCGGTCGTCAGCAAATCGCGTTTTGCCTGCGACCTGGCGTTCCTCGGAAACCGGCTGCCGGACCGTGAAGCGCGTGTCGAATCGTTTTTCCTCGATCCCGCCAGCCAGCTGCCGAAACAGCGTTTCCTGCTCGGAGGCTCGGGTTGGGGCGACAAGCCGCTCCCCACCAATGTAGGCTGGCTCGGCCATGTCGGCACCCGCGATCACAACGCCTTCAATGTCACCCCAAAAGCCGTGTTGAACATCAGCCGCGACAGCATGGCCGCCAACGGTTTTTCACCGGCCACGCGAGTGTTCGAGGCGGCCGGCGCGGGCGCCTGTCTCATCACGGATGCATGGCTGGGCGTGGAACTGTTCCTGAAACCAGGCGAGGAGATCCTGGTCGCGCGTGACGGCGGCGATGTCGCCGAAATAATGCGCTCGCTGACCCCCGGGCGGGCCAAGGCAATCGGCCAAGCCGCACTTCACCGCGTGCTGGCGGACCATACCTACGCGCTTCGGGCGGATGTGGCGGATGCCGTCTTCAAACGTCATTTCGAGCACGGGGCCGTGGAGGCAGCGGAATGACCAAGAAACTGGACATCGTCTTTCTCGGCCTGTCGCTGTCCTCATCCTGGGGAAACGGCCACGCCACGACTTTCCGGGGTCTTTTGAAAGGCTTGCACGGACTCGGTCACCGGGTGACTTTTCTGGAGCGCAACGTGCCGTGGTACGCCAATCACCGCGATCTGCGCGATCCGGAGTTCTGCGCCTTGCGCTACTACGAAACCACTGCGGAGCTGCAACGCGACTACGCACAGTGCCTGGAGCAGGCCGACATCATCGTCATCGGATCCTTTGTTCCAGAAGGACGCCAGGTCATCGACATCGTCGCCTCGCTCTGCAAGGGGCAGCTCTGCTTTTACGACATCGACACCCCGGTGACCCTGGCCAAGCTTTCAGCCGACGATTGCGATTATCTGAGTTCGCGGCAAATTCCGTATTTCGATGTCTATTTCTCCTTCACCGGCGGACCAACGCTCAACCATCTGGCGCAAGACTTCGGCGCGCGCCATGCCGAACCTCTCTATTGTTCGGTCGATCCAGAACGGCATCACCCGACAGGAGATCCGATCCGCTGGGATCTCGGCTATCTCGGCACCTACAGCATGGACCGGCAGACAACGCTGAACGCTCTGCTGCTCGAGCCCGCACGGCATATGCCGAACCTCCGTTTCGTCGTGGCCGGCTCCCAATATCCATCCGACATCATCTGGCCGGACAATGTCGAACGCATCGAACATTTGCCGCCAGCCGATCACGCCGCGTTCTATAGCCGTCAGCGCTACACGCTGAATGTCACACGCAGTTCCATGATCACCGCAGGATGGTCGCCCAGCGTGCGCCTGTTCGAAGCGGCGGCTTGCGGCACGCCCATCGTCAGCGACCACTGGCCAGGGCTCGACAGCTTCTTTCCCGCATCGGCGATCCACACCGCCGCGGAGACGGACGAA
The DNA here is from genome assembly GCF_040319795.1 of Mesorhizobium sp. M0862. Taxonomy (NCBI): domain Bacteria; kingdom Pseudomonadati; phylum Pseudomonadota; class Alphaproteobacteria; order Hyphomicrobiales; family Phyllobacteriaceae; genus Mesorhizobium; species Mesorhizobium sp. M0862. The sequence continues at coordinate 141,557 of NZ_JAMYOJ010000004.1, read as the reverse complement.
GTCATCGATATCCTCGTTGGCGAGTCCGAGCGCGCACGCCTGGCCATGGCCGGCCGGGCTCGCAAACTCGTCCTCGCTTCCCACACCGGTGGGGCCAGGGCTCGCGAATTCGTGGCGGCGCTGACCCAACCAAGGGCGACGGCCCTCGATCTCGACATTGGAAGTGCAGCATGAACGGCAGACAGGAGAAAACAGCGATGCGACAGACAAGAAAGGCGCACAGGGCAAAGACGGTGCTTGTTGCCGGCGGCGCGGGTTTCCTCGGTTCGCATCTTTGCGAAGTATTGCTCCGCAACGGCTGGCGCGTGATCTGCGTCGACAATTTTCTGACCGGGCGCATGGAAAACATCATCTCGATCATGGACCGGCCGGGTTTCCGGTTGATCGAGCAGGACATCTGCCGGCCACTGGATCTCGGCGAGCCCGTGGATCACATCTTCAACCTGGCCTGCGCCGCCTCACCGCCGCGTTATCAGGCCGACCCGATACACACCACGCGTACCTGCGTGATCGGAACCCTCAACCTGCTCGAACTCGCTGTCCGCAATGACGCGCGACTGCTGCAGGCCTCGACGAGCGAAGTGTATGGCGATCCGGAACAACACCCGCAAAGGGAAGATTACGTCGGTCATGTGAACTGCACCGGCCCACGCGCCTGCTACGACGAGGGCAAGCGCACCGCCGAAACGCTTTGCTTCGACTATCTAAGGGCCGGCAAGGCCGACGTCCGCGTCGCGCGCATCTTCAACACCTACGGTCCGAGAATGGATCCGGCCGACGGTCGCATCGTCTCGAATTTGATCATGCAGGCGCTCGAGAAGCGTCCGCTGACGATATTCGGCGACGGCCAGCAGACGCGATCCTTCTGCTATGTCTCCGACCTGATTGATGGATTGATGCGCCTGATGAACATCGGCCCCAATCCGGGCAAGCCGGTCAATCTGGGCAATCCCGGAGAATTCACCATCGTGCGACTGGCGGCATTGGTGAAGGCGATGACCGGCACCAAGTCGGATCTGAAATTTCTGCCCCTGCCGCAAGACGATCCTCGGCGCAGGCAGCCTGATATTTCGCGTGCGAAAACGCTGCTCGGCTGGTCGCCGAGAGTGCCGCTCAACGAAGGGCTCAAGCTGACGATCGATTATTTCGCGGCGCTCGAAGGCACCGGCATCGGCGATCAGATGACAGGCCTTGCCAAAAGGAGACCCGCAGGCGGGCTGCAGAACCTTCCTGCATGACGTGGGCCGCGGCCGGACCTGCCCGGAGATCGTGCGGAACATCCATCCAACCTTGTAGTTTGGCGGGAGGGACCCGATACGGAGGATCATCCTCATGCAACCCAAGCGACCCGCGAAGGATGTCGACAAGATTGCCGAACGCGAGGCGGCTGCCTATCTGCGGCGCTCCTCCATTACCTATCTCGAGTGCTGCGTCAGCTTGATGATGACGCATCTGCAGCGCGAGGAAGTGGCCGCTATTCTTGAGCAGGAAGCAGACATGCTGCGAAGGCTGGATTGATCGAAACGTTACACCTGAGATTCGTCCAGGAATCGTATCAGCCCCGCCCTGTATCGGCCTGCCGTCGCGGCCAGCCTTGCTTTTTCCTGGCCATTTTCGGATTGCGCAGCCGTGCTCCAGAGCCCGATTTGGAACGCCAAATAGCAGGGTTCGAAAAAATCGATGTGGCCATTGTCAATATCGAGCCCCATCCCCTCGACCAATGTCGTCACATCGCTGTCGGACAGTCCATATTCGACACAGGCGCCGGCAATGTCCCACTCTATCGGTTGGCAGCCAATCAAATCGTGTGCCCGGCAATGGTCGACGGCATCTGTCTTGACCACCGTGCCATCGGCACAAACGAGAAACTCCCACGCGTGAAGCTTTCCGTCGATTTCCACCGGCTGCAGAACATGCGTAGGGGTTTTTTTCGAGAGCCAACGGCGCAACGTCGCCGCTCGGTTCTCGCCCAGGGCTTCAGATGTATTGGAAACAGCCATTTCCGCGAGTGCGAGCAATGATGCACCCGGTTCGCAGGTTCGGAGATTGAGCGCCCGCCAGGTTAGATAGCGCGTCAACTCCGCGACCAGCCTTCCTCTGGGCAGCGGCGCCTGGTCCATCGTGGTGCCGTCAATCCACCGTTCAACCAGAAAGCCGTGGCAAAGCCCGACCACTTGCGATCCCAACCCGGCTTTCCCCAACATTTCCGCGGCTCGTTTCTTATGCCGTCCGGCTTCGCCGAGGCCGGCGAATTTGACGAGCCAGCGACCACACCCCGCGGACGCCAGGAATTTGCGCCGCTCGATGCCGCGCGGGCTCGGCGGCCAATGCTTTTCGTCGACGTAGTGGACGCTCCTCCATTCGCCACCAGACAGTTCGGTCAGGCGTAATTCGGGGCTGCCGACCGCCTCGGCCACCCAGTCGCGCAGCGTGGGAATGTTCGAGCTTTCGGGGAAGGTGCATTCGAGCGCCGTCGCCACATGTTTCGGACAGCGCGACCATGTCTCCCTGGCCTCCCGTGACGCTTCGATGCCCGGGTTGCCAGGATGGCTGGGAAACAGGTGAATGCGGTCCATACCAATACCCAGTTCCCGCAGCCACGCGACGACGGCGTGCATCGAACTGCCGGACAGACCGGGACCTTCGTCTACAACGGCGAAGCGTGCCGATGGATTGTTCTTCCAGGAAGCGATCGAGCGCGGATCGGCATTGATGTGCCTGCGGAAAGGATGGCCGACCGGACGAACGCTGAATGGCGCCGGCGCGCCAATCGCGGCAGCCACTATGGCGGCAAGCCCCAGGCCGATGCTGCGGATGCCGATCACGCATGTGTTCGCATCGAGACCTGACTCCTGCGCCGCGCCCAAATAGCTTTCGGGATAAAGCGTGTAGTGCGCGTAACCCTCGGCCGAACCGGTCAGAACCTCAGCCTCGCAATCCAACCCGTCCAGCAGTTGGAGAAGTCCCGGGTCGATGCCACCGCCTACGGCGAAACCGCTTCGCCACGACTTCGCGACCTCTGCCGCAAGACCAACCAGCAATCTGGCGCCTTGCTGTTGCCGCGGCGAAAAGATGTCGATGCCGCTGGTCTCGAAATCGACATCGGCAAGCGCGCGAACCAGTTCCGATACGCTGATGAATAGCCCGACCAGCGCGGCATGGCGTCGGAGGCCACGAGCCATGCGGTCCAGACTTTGAGCAATCTCGCTGGCAGCTTCGCGAAGCCGTTCTGCGCTCTGCCTCCGCTTCTGGTCGCCGTAAACGATCATCGATCGGTTTTCCAATGCTTTGCCTTGCGGCAACGCAGCGAGCGCTGCTTCGATCCATGCTGTCTTGCGCAATTTTTCGGCAGGCCAAGGAACATTCCGGCACGCTGGTGGTTCGGCGGCAGGAACTTACCTTTGAACAGCATAGGGCGGCAGTTTCGTGGGATCGAAAAAGGTTCGTGTCGGTATCGTCGGGGTCGGCAATTGCGCATCCTCCCTGGTGCAGGGCCTCTCTTATTATCGTCACGCAAAGAGCAACGAACCAATCCCAGGGCTGATGCATGCCGACCTCGGCGGCTACCATGTCGACGACATCGAGATTGTCTGCGCATTCGACGTCGCCAGGAGCAAGGTTGGCCTCGACGTCGCTGAAGCAATCTACGCCGCCCCGAACAACACGTTCCGCTTTGCCGATGCGGCGGCAAACGGCGTTCGCGTCGAGCGCGGACCGACACTTGACGGCATCGGAAAATACTTGCGCGACGAAATCGAGGAGGCGCCGGAGCCGGTTGCCGACGTCAGCGAAATCCTGCGCAACAGCGGCGCCGACGTGCTGGTCTCTTACCTGCCGGTGGGCTCCGAGGAGGCGACGCGCTTCTACGCCGAATGCGCGCTTGAGGCCGGCTGCGCCTTCGTCAACTGCATACCCGTTTTCATCGCCTCACGTCCGGAATGGCGCCGGCGCTTCGAGCAGCGAGGGCTGCCGCTGGTCGGCGATGATATCAAGAGCCAGGTCGGGGCGACCATCGTTCACCGCCTGCTGGCAAATCTCTTCCGCGAGCGCGGTGTGCGCATCGATCGCACTTATCAGCTGAATTTCGGCGGCAACACCGACTTCCTCAACATGCTGGAACGCGAGCGGCTGGAATCAAAGAAGATTTCCAAGACCCAGTCCGTGGCCAGCCAGTTCGATGTTCCCCTGGAGCCGGGCAATATTCATGTCGGACCCAGCGACCACGTACCGTGGCTGACCGATCGCAAATGGGCCTATATCCGGGTGGAAGGGACGACCTTCGGCGGCGTGCCGCTCAACGCCGAGCTCAAGCTGGAAGTCTGGGATTCTCCAAATTCAGCCGGCGTGGTGATCGATGCGATACGCTGCGCCAAGCTTGCGCTCGATCGCGGCATAGCGGGAGCACTGACCGGCCCCTGCAGCTATTTCATGAAGTCGCCTCCCGAACAGTTCACCGACGCCGAAGCGCGGCAGCGCACGCTCGCTTTCATCGCCGGCAAGGACGAGCCTTTGCTGGATGCCGCGGAATGACGACAACGTTCTTTTTGATCCGTCATGCAGCGCACGACAATGTCGGCTCCTATCTTGCAGGACGGATGGACGGCGTTTGCCTTGGCGAGGCTGGGAAGGCGCAGGCCGCGCATCTTGGTGGCCGCATGGCCCGGGAGCCGATTGAAGCCATCTTGTGCAGCCCGCGTGAGCGTACGCAAGAGACGGCCGTGCCGATCGCGCTTGCCTGCGGCGTCGGCGAAATCGCGATCTGCGCCGAACTCGACGAGATCGATTTCGGCGATTGGTCGGGAAAGACTTTCGACGAGTTGAATGGCGATGCCGGCTGGCGGGCGTGGAACGACCAGCGGCAGGAGGCCAGGACACCGAGCGGCGAGACCATGCTGGATGTCCAGGAGCGGATCGTCGCACTGATGAACGCAGTGCGCGAGCGGCATCCGAACCAGTGTGTCGCCCTGGTCAGCCACGCCGACGTCATCAAGGCCGCCGTCTGCAAGGTGCTTGGCTTGCCGGTCGGCGACTGCTTCCGCTTCGACATCGATCCAGCCTCGATCACGACGATCGTGTCGGGTGACTGGGGCTCCAAGCTCCTGCGAATGAACGAAGCTGCCTGACGAGGACTTTCCGGATGCAGATGGTCATTTTCGGTCTCACCGTTACATCATCATGGGGCAACGGCCATGCCACGCTCTGGCGCGGACTGATCCGCGCCCTGGGTCGGCTGGGATGGTCCATCACCTTCTTCGAACGCGATACCCCCTACTATGCCGGGACGCGTGATCTCGATCGGCTCGATGGCGGCAACGTCGTCATTTATCCGGACTGGGAAGACATCCGTCGCGTTGCGGAGCGGGCAATGAAGCAAGCGGATGTCGTCGTCGTTACCTCCTACTGTGCCGACGCCGTGGAGGCCTCGCGGCTGGCGCAGCAGACAGGTCGCGGATTGCGTGTCTTCTACGATCTCGACACTCCGGTCACGCTTGCCCGCATCGAGCAAGGCGAGCGTCCGCCCTATTTCGGACCTGAGGGTCTTGCGGATTTCGACCTCGTTTTGAGTTACACCGGCGGCTCTGCGATCGAGGCGCTTAAGTCGGTTTTAGGCGCGCGTCACGTGGTACCTCTCTATGGGCATGTCGATCCCGACCAACACCGGCCGGCAGAGAAGCGGGCCGAATTCGCCGGTGATCTGTCCTATCTCGGAACTTACGCGGCGGATCGCCAGGCCGGCGTCGAAAAGCTGCTGGTCCGCCCGGCCGCGCGCCTGCCTGACCACCGCTTCATCATTGGCGGCGCGCAATATCCGCAGGAATTCCCATGGAGCGACAACATCTTCTTTGTCAGGCATCTTCCGCCAGCCGACCATCCGGCTTTCTTCTCATCATCTCGCCTGACACTGAACGTCACCCGAGAGGCGATGGCGCAAAAGGGCTGGTGCCCGTCGGGACGGCTCTTCGAAGCGGCCGCGTGTGGGGCTGCCATCGTCACCGATGCATGGCCGGGCCTGGCCGAATTTTTCGAACCCGGCCGCGAAATCTTGTTGGCGCATGACACCGATGATGTGGTCGCCGCATTGCGATTGCCGGAGCGCGAGCTCGACGGCATTCGAAGGCGTGCCCGCGACCGGGTCTTGGGCGAACACACTTCCGCACGGCGCGCGGCGGAACTGGATCGCATCCTGAACGAGGCCTTTCAAAGATCTCCCGGCGAACCGATGAGGGAAGCGGTCTGATGTTGGGCATCGTACCCGCTGCCGGGCGCGGCAGCCGCATTCAGCCGCTCGGCTTCTCGAAAGAGCTGCTGCCGGTCGGTAGCCGGATCGATGGACAGACCGAGCGTCCATGCGCCGTGAGCGAGTATCTGGTACGGCGCATGGTGCAGGCCGGCGTCGACAAGATTTGCTTCATCATCGGATCGGGCAAATCCGACATCCTTGAATACTACGCCGCCGGCTACGGTGACGCGGCGGCTCTCTTCGTGGTGCAGCCGAACCCCGTCGGTCTGTGCGATGCGATCTTCCGGGCGGCGCCCCTCGTCGCGCCCGACGAGGTCGTCCTGGTCGGCCTTCCCGATACGATCTGGTTTCCCGAGGACGGTTTCCGCCATTTGCCCGACGATCAGCTCTCATTTCTGCTTTTCCCGGTGGATCAGCCGGAATTCTTCGACGCCGTCGTCACCGACGTCCACGAGCGCGTGATCGAAATCCAGGTCAAACGACAGGATGCCACCACGAACTGGGTTTGGGGTGCGTTCAAGATGCCGGGCCATATCCTGCATCAGCTTGCGGCACTCTGGCGTGAGCGCGAGCGCAGTGACGAATATATCGGCACATTGGTCAACGCCTATATTGCGGCCGGCGGTACAGCTTTTGGTGTCAGGGCTGGGTCGGACTATGTCGATGTCGGCACTTTCAACGGCTATCGAACAGCTCTGCGGTTGCTTGAAAACGACGCCTCATCCGCGCAGCGCCGGCCCACCATGATCATGCCCGGCGCGCAGTCGCATGTACCCGTCGTTCCTGGCGAAGGAGCCTGAGCCATGCTGCATTCCCATGCCGAAATCCGCCGCCGCATCGATGCGCTCGGCCCATGGTTCCACAACATGGAACTTGCCGGCGTCCAAACCGCTCCCAACCATTTTCTGGGCAACTACCCGCTGATCAAATGGCGCAAATTTGCCAATGCCATTCCCGCTGATCTGAGGGGCAAGGCCGTACTCGATATCGGCTGCAATGCAGGATTTTACTCCATCGAGATGAAACGGCGAGGTGCTGACCGTGTCCTCGGCATCGATTTCGATGACGCCTACCTGGCGCAGGCTCGCTTTGCCGCCGAGGTTGCCGATTGCGAGATCGAATTCCAGAAGCTTTCGGTCTACGACGTCGGCTCGCTGCGCGAGACGTTCGATGTCGTGCTGTTCATGGGGGTGCTTTACCATTTGCGCCACCCCTTGCTCGCGCTCGACCTGATCCGCGAACATGTCGCCCGTGACCTGATGATCTTCCAGTCCATGCAGCGCGGCAGCGCGGATCTGCCCGAGTTGGAGGAAAACTATCATTTCTGGACGCATGACCTGTTCGACCAGCCGCAGTTTCCCAAGCTGCATTTCATCGAGCACCGCTATGCCGACGATCCCACCAACTGGTGGATTCCAAACCGCGCCTGCACCGAAGCGATGCTGCGCAGCGCCGGTTTCGAGATCGTTCTGCACCCCGAGCAGGAGGTCTATTTCTGCCGCGCAGCCGGGGACCCGGCCGGCGGCGGCGCCATCTACCCCTCGAAAGGACAGCTCCATGATTGAAGCCGCCATGATCTGGAACGAGCCCAACAACAAATCGCATTGGGACCCAGAGCTCGATCCCGATTGGAGCCGCTTTGCCAGGATGGCGATCTTGTCGGCTGACGCAATCGCGTCGGAGAACCCGTCTTTGACGAAAGTACTCGGTGGCATCTCGCCGATAGATCCGGGCTTTATCACCCGCATGAAGGAATTCAGCGTGCTGGACCATGTCGATGCCGTCGCCGTGCACGGCTTTCCGCTCGACTGGAACCTGTGGCAGATCCACGAATGGCCACAGAAGATCGGCGAGATCGCGACCGTCACCAACCTTCCCATCTGGGTCAGCGAAGTCGGCGTATCGACCTTCGGCGCGGAAGAAATCCAGGTTTGGGGGCTCAAGCGCACCGCCGAGTTGCTGATTGGCAACGCACCACGCATCCAGTGGTACAGCCTCTACGATCTTCCGCGCGAATGGGAAGCAACGACGCGGCATCGCGAGGCGGAGGGCTCTTCTTACTATCGACATTTCCACATGGGGCTGCTGCGCCAGGACGGTACGCCAAAACCTGCGCTGGAGGAGTTCCTGCGCTACACGCCCGCAATGGGGCTGGTGCAGTGGTTTCATTTCGAGGACCCCCGGCTGGACGATGCCGTCGCCTGGATGAAGCGGCTGGGCGTCACCAATATGCGCACGGGGCTTTCCTGGGCAGACAGCTTCCGGCCGAACGCGCTGGACTGGTTCGACCGGCAGATGGAGGCACTCGCCGATTTCGACGTGACGGTCACCTTTTGCTTTACACCGCAGCATCGCGGAATGATGCCCCACCACACCAGCCCGCCACTGGCGCCGGAGGAGTTCGCGGAATTCTGCGCAACCATGATCCGCCGCTATGCGCCCGGCATGACGTCCGCTTCGCTCCCGACGCGGCGGGCCTCGGCAGCGTGAAAGTGTCATGCTGCCAATGCATCAGACGCCTGACACATTGGACGAATTAGCGGCATCATCGGCAGGTGGTGCGGCATACGGGACCGAGGCGCAACCAGCCGCGGCGCTCACTGTCCTCAATGTCGCCTACCCTCTCGCACCCGTCGGACCCGATGCTGTCGGCGGTGCCGAACAGGTTCTGTCGATGCTCGATCGGGAGCTGGTTCGCGCCGGCCACCGCTCTATCGTCATTGGCTGCCGCGGCTCCAGCGCGAGCGGTACCCTTGTGGAAATACCGGCTGAAAACGGCGTGCTCGACGAGGCGGCGAAGAGCCGCGCGCAGCAGGCTCATCGCAAAGCGATCGCCGCTGCCCGCGCCCGATGGCCGATCGATGTGGTTCATCTGCACGGCATCGATTTTCATGCCTATCTGCCCGACGATGGTCCGACCCTGGTGAGCCTCCACCTGCCCTTGGACTGGTATCCGGCCGAGGCTCTGCGACCGACGCGCGACGACCTGTGGCTCCATGCGGTCTCGCCCACCCAGCAGCAAACGGCGCCACCAGGGGCCAGACTGGTGGCGCCGATTCCCAACGGCGTTGACATCGAAGCACTGAGCCTGGTGCAGCCGAAGCGAGACTTTGCCCTGGTTCTCAGCCGGGTCTGCCCGGAAAAGGGCATTCACCTGGCCCTGGACGCGGCCAAACAGGCGCGCGTGCCCCTGGTCATCGGCGGCAAGGTCTATCCCTACGAAACACATACGCGCTACTTTCGCGACGAGGTCCAATCCCGTCTTGATGCTCGCCGCCGCTTCCTGGGCCCGCTCGGTTTTAACGCCAAGAGGCGCTTTCTCAACGCAGCCCGCTGTCTGGTCATTCCAAGCCTCGCCGCCGAGACAAGCTCGCTTGTCGCCATGGAGGCCCTCGCCTGCGGTACCCCGGTGGTCGCATTCCCGAATGGTGCGCTTGCGGATGTCATCGAGCACGGCAGGACGGGCTTTCTCGTCAACACAGTCGACGAGATGGCCCAAGCCATTCTTGCGGCGCCCAGCCTGGACGCCGAGGCGTGCCGGGTGGAGGCGCGACGGCGGTTTTCGCTGGAACGGATGATCTCGTCGTATATGGCTGCCTATCAGGCGCTGGCACAACTTGGCACAGATTGCCGGCGCTTCGCTGCGGCACCGTGAGAAAAGCAGTGTTGCGCAGCGAAATCATCGATGACCCCGTAAAATTCGATGCCTTGACGCCGCACTGGTGGAAACTGTGGGAGCAGAGTTCCTCTGCGACGCCGTTCCAATCCCCCGCCTGGCTGGTGCCATGGTGGCGCGCATTCGCACCCGGTGAACTGGCGACAGTCGCGGTCTGGCGTGGCGGCGATCTGGTCGGGCTGGCGCCACTCTATCTCGAGCATGGAACGGCCGGTTCGAAGCTGCTTCCGGTCGGCATTTCGCTCAGCGATTATCTGGACATCCTGGCTGTCCAGGATATCGAGGCGGCGGTCGTGTCCACAATTGCCGAAACGATCTGCTCGGTCGGGTGGTCACAATGGATCTTGTCTGATCTGCCGCAAAACAGTGCCGGTCTTACGATCGCGCATCCCGGTTTAACGGTCGAGAGGCCGGTAATTCATGCAGCCTGCCCCGTGCTTGCTGTTGCCGGCGACGAAACGTTGGCCGGCTGCGTTCCCGCTCGGCGCAGGCGCCAGTTGCGCCGGGCGCGCCAAGCGGCGTCCAGACGCGGCCGGCTCGCGTTGGCGTCAGCTCGGGGTGATCACCAGAACTTCCTGAATCAATTGATCCGCCTGCACCATGCACGCTGGGTTGGACATGGAGGTGGTGTATTGGCCGACCCCGCCGTGCAGCACTTCCATGAGCTTTCACTTCCCTTGCTCGATGCTCACGGTCTGGTCCGATGCTGGTTGCTCGCGATCGATGGCACGACTGTCGCCGCCTATTACGGATTTCACCACCGCGGCCGCGCCTATGCCTATCTCGGCGGCCTCGATCCTGCTTATGCCGAGGAGAGCCCAGGGGCGATCCTGATCGGCCACGCGATCGCGGAGTCGATCCGCGAGGATGCGCGCGAGTTCGACTTCCTGCGCGGCCAGGAGCCCTACAAATACGGCTGGGGCGCCGTTGACAGGTGGACGATGCGGAGGATCTGGACGCGGAGTTGATGTCATGAGTGTGCACGCGCAGCGCCGGACATCGGTCAGACGGGCGGTCGAAGATTGCATGGCCGATGGTGCCTGCGCCGAAGCTGTTCTCGTCAGGCTGGCGCTTCACCTGCCGCCCACAATTGAAGCGGCGGAATTGGCGGAGGTCGTGCTGAAAGTCCGTCCGGCGGATACCGGCGATGCTGAAAGACTGCGAAAGGTCGCTGGACTGCTGCGCCACAAACCGGGCGTCCTTGCCACTTTGCGAGCGACAGGCGGCGCCGTTCGGCATGAACGCGGTAACGGCGAGACGGATATCGCCGTCGTCACGCGGCTGGCCTCGAGTTTTGATGCCGCGGCAGCAATTTCGACAGCCGCAAGTGTCCAGTTAGGATCCCTTGGCGATGACGAGCGGCTGACAGCCATGACCGACGAAATCGTTGAATGGCTCGAGGCGCGAGAATTCACCGGAATTGAACGAGACATTCTCGACATCGGTTGCGGCATCGGACGTTTCGAGCGCGCGCTGTTCAATTCCTTCAAGCGGATGGTCGGCATCGACATATCGTCGCGGATGATCTCTGTCGCCTCCGAGCAATGCGCAACGCTCGGCAATGTCGAACTGCGCCAAACCTCCGGTCTCGATCTGGCCGACTTCGACGACGACAGTTTCGATTGCGTGTTGGCGGTCGACAGCTTTCCCTACCTGGTCCTGGCCGGCATGGCTGAGCGGCTTTTCGATGAAATTGCGCGCGTTCTCAAACGGCCGGGCCGGCTCGCATTGCTGAACTATTCTTATCGCGGATCGCTTTCTTTGGACCGGGCCGACATCGGCCGTCTTGCGCAAGCTCACCAATTGCGGGTCGTCATCGACGGCGAGAAGCCGTTTCGGTCATGGGATGGCGACGCCTTCCTGCTTGCTGGGTGAGACGGAACATTACAGCGCGATGCCGGTTCGGGCGTCGGCACCGATCGGTGTCCTGGATTCGAAGGAGGAGATCATGGCATCCGGCGGCAAAAAGCATTTCGGCCAAGGCAGCCAAGGCAAAGGTGCCGGCGCCGGCGCAATGACCACCTTGGACAAGGACAAGATCGAGGAAAACGCGGTTTTGTCCAACCGCGACAGGAAGCAGCATGGCCGAGAGCGCGGGCTGGACGGCAATCGAACCAAGTCCGATCAATTTCAGGATCACGCCGCAAACCGGTTGCTGAAGGACTGACGCCACCGCGCCGCGTCTTGCCGCGGCACGGAGGAAAAACTGTGCAAGGGCCGCCGGTGAGCCTCTCAGCGGCCGACAACGCCTTGTAGTGCCGAGCGCTCATCCACCAGACTTGGATCTAGGGATGCTATCAAGAGAACGTGATGTCTCATTCGAGCGACGATACCACGGATCTGCTTGTCGAGATGGCAGTGGATCGGGAGATTGCTTCCCTGCTGGCCGCCATAGAGCAGGAAAAGATACCAGACCGCCTATCCAAGCTGGCGATCGAATTGCAAAATGCTCTCGTCGGGAAGCATCGGCGAGACGTGAAGAGCTGATTATCTGCGGCTGTCGACCTCTATATCGAGCTGACCATCCGACAGCTGATTTCGCCTTTCTATCAATGTCTGCAACGAGCTCTCCCCGAGTAGCTCAAGGATGTTGGCGCGGGCACGGTTCAGCCGGCTCTTGACCGTCCCTACCGCGCAGCCGCAGATTTCGGCGGTTTCCTCGTAGCCCACTCCTAAAACGCCGATCAGCATCAGCACCTCGCGCTGATGTTCGGGCAGCTTTTGGATGGCGCCGTGAACTTCCTTGCTCTGAACGGTCCATTCCTGGGTAGCTTCCGAAATCGGTCTCGAAGACGCGCAGTCGAGAAGGCCTGGCGCTTCCCGTGCAGCGATCTTGATCCGCGTGTAGTAGGTGTTGCGCATGATGGTGAAGAGCCACGACTTCATGCGTGTACCGGGTTCGAACTTGTCGATGTTGGCGAGCCCTTTGGTCAACGTTTCCTGCACCAGATCGTCGGCATCGTCTGGAACGCGGCAGAAGGTGCGCGCGAAAGCCCGCAGGGCAGGTATCAGATCAACGATGGAAACGTCATTGGTTTGTTGGTCGGCCAAGAGATAGCCTCCGGATGACAATGGTCCAGCTCCCAGAAGAAAGAGTGAATGAACGAAGCCAGAGCTAAATGCATGGAAGTTTGGTTCGTTCCCGCCGTTGGAAACAACTCTTCGAAAATTCCACCGGGCGCGAACACGCCGACTACGGTCTTCCCCCAAACACGCCCACTTCAAAGGAACGAAACACCATGCCGAGCTTCATTCCCGGGAACCTCGCCGGTGCGTTTGGCTGTGCAGGGCATGGACCGAGTCGTGCGGCTGGTAACGCGCAAACCACTGCCTGACAAACCTATTGGCGAACCACGTGGCGAACTCGGCTACCATCGATACATAGCGATAATGGTTGGCCCGGAGGACATGTTAAAGTCGTTGATTTTATCGATTTGTCGGCGCGGGTGAAATCCAGCAATCGGTCGAAGTTGCCGGGCAGTCGGCCAACGACCATGCTCGTCCAGCACTTGCTCTATTCTGCCCTCCGATCGGGCTAAGCCGATGAAATACCGGGTTGATTCACCCTTGACGGCGTCGCCGAACGGCGTGCTGTGGCGTACAATCTGCAGCTGCTCTCCGAAGCTGGCTGTTGCGGTGCTGTGCAACTCGCTTTGGCGAAAATCACGGATGACGATCAGCGCTTGAGTGAGCGCCCGAACCGGTCCTCGATCCGCGACTGCAGGAACTCGAGCCCCATCGAGAGCAGCCAATAGATCATCGAGGCGGTGATGAGCATCTCGATGTGGCGGAACTCGGTCTGGCCCTGCGTGCGTGCGAGATACATGATCTCCCAGACCCCGACCACCGAGACCAGCGAAGAATCCTTCAGCATCGCAATGAACTGGTTGCCGGTTGGCGGCACGATGACCCGCATCGCCTGCGGCAGGATCACCAGGAACATCGTCTGGTTAGCGCTAAGGCCGAGTGCCGTAGCACCCTCGGTCTGGCCGCGCGAGATGCTTTCGATGCCGGCCCGGAAGATCTCGGTCATGTACGCGCCGTAGCAGAGCGACAGCGCCATGATACCGGCCGGCACGGCGCCGATCACATAGCCAATCTGCGGCAGGCCGAGATAGATGATGTAGATCTGCATCAGCAACGGCAAGCCACGAAACAGAGAGGTATAGAAGGTCGCCAAGCCATAGACCACGCCGTTGCGGGAAAGTTTGGCGATGGCGCCAACGAAGGCGATGAGGGTGGCAATGGCGATCGAAATGGCCGAAATGTAGAGGGTCGTCACCACACCCTTCGAGACGAGGAAGCCGATCTTCTTGGCGATGAACGCGAAGGACAAGTCGAAGGAATAGAAAAACAACATTAGCAACACGAACAGCTCTATCCAGACTGCCACAATCTGCTGTTTGCGGCTGAGATACCGCAGCGCGTTCCAGTTCGCCACCAAGATCAATGCGATCAGCACCGCCGAGACCGCCCGCCCGACGTCCGGGTTGGCGGCGAGCCACTCGACGGACCACGGAACGAGCTTGCCGAGCCAACTGGCTTTGATGCCGAGCCCATACAGGCCGGCGGCGATGGCGGCGAGCACGAAGAACACGCCAACGCGGCGCGCCGCGTCCGGGTGGTTGAGCAATAGTCGGCCGATCACGTCTTCGATCTCCCTGCGGTCAGCGGGCCCGCTCGCGCCACCAATCCTGCGCCTGCAGCTTCCAGTAGGTGAGTTGCGCAACCGCAAGTCCAGCCGGGCCGCCCGCCCAGGCAAGGCCGAAGGGTGTGAACAGCCGGTAGCGGTCCGATTGTCCCAGTATGGCTTCGGCGATCAACTTGCCGGCGATCGCCGTGGTGTTGATGCCATGGCCACCAAAAGCCGTGAGGTACCAGACGCCCGGCTGCAACGGGCCTATCTGGGGCATCATGTGCCGGGCATAAGACATGAGCCCGGACCAGGCGAGTTCGGTCTTGAGGTGTTCGAGCTGCGGATAAGTGGTGACCATCTCACGGCGCAATTGCCTCGCCAACACGCCCGATGAGGCTGCCCGGGTGGTGATGCGCCCTCCCCAGAGCAGCCGCCTGCCGTCTTCGACAACACGGTAATAATCGCCTGCGCGACGGTTATCGCCGACGGCGTCGGTCGTCGTAATCGACTTGGCGATGAGGTCAGGCGCCTCCTCGCTCACCATAACGTAAGTGGCGATCGGCAGGAATGCCCGCTGCAGCCGACCGACCAGTGGCCCCGTATATCCGCCGGTGGCAACTACGGCCTGGCGGGCGCGCACTTCGCCGCTGTCGGTACGCAAGATCTTTTCGGCGCCGTCAAGGTTGGCTTCAACGGCAGCCGTTCTCTCGTATATCCTGCCGCCCAGCCGCTCGATCTCGCCAGCAACGGCGCGCAGATAGTTAAGCGGATGCATGTGGAAGGCGCTGGGATCGCGCAGGCCTTGGTGGTAGCGATCCGAATGCAGCACCGCTCGCACCTGGTCGCGATCGAGATAGTCGAGCCGATAGTCGAAATCCCGCGCCAGTTGCTCGGCATATGCCTTGAGCGCGGCGCCACCATCGTGGCGAAGCACGCTCAATATACCGGAGCGCGGCTCTGCCGCCTTGATGTCGAGATCGCGGATCGTCTGCCGCACGAAGTCGACGCCTTCGATGGACAGGCGGTGCAGTTTTTGTGCCGCGTCGACGCCGGCCATCGCGGCGATGTTGTCGGTGCCGGTGGCGAAACCGGGATTGACGAAGCCGCCATTGCGACCGGAAGCGCCGAATCCTATCCGCTGCGCCTCAAGCACGACGACCTGCTGGCCGGCGCGAGCCAGCTGCAACGCCGTTGTCAGGCCGGCCAGTCCGCCGCCGACAACGACTGTCTCGCACTCGGAAACGCCGCTCAGCGGCGGTCTGATGGTGTTGTCGGCAAGCGTGCGTCGGTAATAGGTGTCAGGACATGTCATGATCAATATGATGAGGTGGCGGCACTAGAGCATTTTGCAGGCAGGCGGAGCCGCCCGGTGTCGTGGAAATGCGGCTGAAACAAAACAGATGGAGCGGGATGTTCAATTGAATGCATCCCGCTCAAGCTTTATCCACGACGCTCCTCAGTCGGCGCTGTAATCCTTGCCGTACCACTTGGTGGTCAGTTTCGCGAGGGTACCGTCCTTCTTCATCTCGTCGAGAATGCCGCCGATCTTGGCATTCCACTCGGCATCACCTTTTTCCGCGATCACCACCAGCGGCTCACGGAAGGCATAGCCGCCTTCCAGGACACGCAACGGGTAGCCGTTCTTTATCGCGTTCTGAGCCGTCTGTTCTGGTGCGATGACCGCGTTGAGGCGCACGCCGTCGCCAAGCCTCAAATCGTCGAACGGCAGCATTGAGTCGGCGAAAGTCCTGATCTCACCTGGCTCCAGCTTGTATTCGATGGGCGGCAGGCCGGGAGCATCGATCTCGAGTTGTCTGCGGATGAAATCCTCCGACGTGGTGGCGGTCTCGACGCCGATGATCTTACCGTTCAGGTCGGCGACCGATTTGGCCGGGCTGTCCTTGTGAACCACGTAAACGTAGGGGCTATAATAATAGATGCCTTCGAAATCGATCACCTTGGCCCGCGCTTTGGTCGGCGTCACCGAGCCGACACCCAGATCGTAGCGTCCCTGCCAATGGCCGCCCGTCATCGTCGCCCAGTCCGGCGTGTCGAAACTGACCTCCACACCGAGGCGCCTTGCGATCTCCTTCGAGACGTCGATATCGAAGCCGACCAACTGATTACTGTCGTCGAGGAAACTCTGCGGCGGCCAACCGCTGTTTGTGGCGACCACCATTGCCTTCTTCGAGGTAACCCGGTCGATGGTTTCACCCGCCGACGCCGCAGACGCGAACGCGAGCGTGGTAGTGGCCAAGGCCAGCCACGCGATCAATTTCCTCACTTGAACCTCCCTCTTCATCGTCATTCAGACATATGCTTCCCAGAGCGCGCTCCCGTAGAGAAACAGCAATTGAGAGCGCGGCATGAGATCGATCTCATATCAGCACACATATCGACGAGGGGATCAAGTCCTTTTTCAAGTAGCCAGTTGTCCTCCGGGGGCGCAAAGCATCGGCACCCGCACGGTGCGGCGGAACCGCGTTTGATGTGACGCGCGTGACTTTCAAGACAGAGGAACGAAGGTCTACTTCAACCTACACAGCATCATAGACAGATGGCGGCACAGGATGGCTTGCTGTCTACGAGTTTCCGATGTTCCGGTTAAGCATGGGTGCGCGGCACACCGGCAGCAGCACCAGCAGGATGATGGCGGAGTCGACCCAGAGGACCCTGTTCACGCCCATCGTGTCGACGATCTGACTGGTCGCTAGGGTACCCACGGAGATGGCAAGATTGAAAGTGAAGCAGTAGATGGCCGTCGCGGTCTCCGCGCTTTCTGGTGCTGCACTCAGCACCCACGTCTGCAGCGTGATGGGCGCCGCGCCATACGCGAAGCCCCACACCAGCAGCAGGATGGTTCCTGTGAGCGGCGTGACCCCGAGCAAAGGGAAGAGAGCCAGCGTGGCGCCGAGCCCAATGACGATGCAGGCCAATGTGCGACCGACGGATTTGGCGGCCCAGACGCCTGCGACGGCGTTGCCAATCATTCCGAGAATGCCATACCCCAACAGTAGCCAGCCTATGCTCCCTGCAGTGACGCCCGAGACCTCCAGCAACACCGGGCTCACGAAGGTGTAGGCACCGTAGTGAGCAGCCACCAGCAGTGCGGTCGCAACCACGCCCGCCAGAAGGGCGGGATTGCGCAATTGCGCACGCAGGGCTTTCACCTCCACAGGCTGCGCCGCCTCCAGCTTCGGAAGCACAAGCAGGGCGGCGAGCAGTATGGCAAAGCTCAGACCGGCGAGAGACCAGAACGCGCCGCGCCAGCCGACTAGATCACCGATGATCGTGCCGGCCGGCACGCCCAGCACCGCAGCGGCACTTACACCGCCGAAGACAATAGTCATGGCGCGCGGCACGGACGGTCCAGGAACAAGGCGTACTGCGATGCTCCCGGCTATCGCCCAAAAGCCACCGATGGTGATCCCGACGAGCAGCCTGGACGCGAGCAGAACGGGAAAGTTCGTTGCAAGCGCTGAAATCACGCTCGCCGCAGCCATTGCCGCGAGCAGGCCCGCCATCAGAATACGCCGGTCGAGCCTCCCCACTGCCAACGGCAAACCGATAGAAGCGAACGCCGCAATTACGCCGGGTATCGTCACCGTGAGACCGCCACTCCCAATAGAGACATTCAACTCGGAAGAAATTGCCGGAATCAGCCCCACAGGGAGTTGCTCCGCAGTGATCATCGAAAAAATACCCAGCGATACGGTGAGCACGGAGAGCCACATGCGAACAGTGGCTCCCTGTTTCTCCTGAAGGGCTGCTTTGGTCAGAGACATGATCACCTCCAGCCCGCAAGAAGGCACTCGACGCCGACGTTTCGGGCAAATGTTAGAGAGACGGATCGGGCAATTGATCCCGGCCTGGCTTCAGATAATCTGTCCACCGTGGATTGATAATGGAGGGAAATATGGATGGTGAATTCACGAAACGTGAATGAAAGAGGTGATTGCAGTTGGACCGGCTGACCAGCATGACCGTGTTTGCCAACGTCGTCGGTGAAGGCAGCTTCGCTGGAGCGGCCAAGCGGATGCGAGTATCGCCAGCGGCCGTGAGCAAGCATGTCCAAATGCTGGAAGAGTGGCTTGGCGCACGCCTTCTCAACCGGACGACCCGGCGCATCAGCCTGACAGAGGTCGGCGCCTCCGTCTACGAGCGCAGTCTGCGCATAATCGAGGATGTCGAGGAAGTTCGTACGAGCGCGGCCGAGAGCAAGACACGTCCGACCGGCTCACTGCGTGTCAGCGCGCCGATCTCCTTCGGCGCGATGCACCTTGGGAGAGTCGTTGCAGAATATCTCGCGGTCTATCCGGAGGTGTCGGTTGAGTTGGTGTTGGACGACCGTGTGGTTGATATCGTGGAAGAGGGCTTGGATGTCGCGGTACGCATCGCTCCACTCACGGTTTCCAATCTGGTTGCTCGCCGAATCGCGCCCTCACGCGAGGTGGTCTGCGCTTCGCGCGACTATCTGGACAGACGCGGGCGTCCCACAAAGCCGTCGGATCTCCACGACCATGATTGTCTGGACTACGCGTTGCGCGCCAGCCGCGGAAAATGGCGGTTCGACGGACCAAAGGGGGAAGTGGCGGTAAAAATCACTGCACGGATGACGGCAACGAACGGGCAGCTCCTGCGCGATGCGGCGCTGGGTGGAGCAGGCATAGTACTTTGCCCCACTTTCCTTGTTGGAGAAGCCATTCGTTCGGGCCAGCTGGAGACAGTGATGCCCCAGTTCAAGCCGGTAAGCCGGTCGATATACGCGATGTACCCGTCAAGAAGGCATCTTTCCGCCAAAGTTCAAAGCTTCGTAACGCTTCTCGCCGCCCACTTTGGTGAGAACCCGCCTTGGGACAACTTTGGACCATGACGACTGGAATGTTGAGCCCAGAGGCCGCGCGCACTTGCACGGCCTTACTGTGCATGGGACCAGCACCCAGGGCCAAGGGGCGGTGCATATCGAGCCGTCCAGCACCTTTTCGAGACTGAAGCATCCGCTATTTGCCGACGGTCAGTCGCTGAGGCTCAATCCACCGCCCATCCTAAGCGCCGCCACAGCGCGAGTTGTAGCATCTGCGGTGTCTCTGGTTCTCTGCGGCCACCGGCGGAACGGGTTGTAAGCAGGCGCGTTCCTCCAGCGTCAAGCTTGGAGAACATACATGGATGACGAGCTGCGCCTGAAGTTACAAGAGCTGAGCCAAAGCATGCAAACGCGAGCGGCCGAACTTTCGACGCTCGGCGGCAGCGCAGACATAAGTACGGTGATGTCGGGGATCGCCGTCGCTCTGGAGGCGCTACTGGTGATTGCCGAAGAGATGAAAACGCCACGTTCCGGCCCTTCGGTCCTGCCCGACGCTACATGAACATCTCCGATCGTTTGGGAGAGGCTCCAGAGCGAGAGCGCCTACCGCTCACCAGCAAATCGCTCGCCGAGGAACTGGCTTTAATCCACATTCCGGGTTGGAGAGTGGAGAGCGCAATCTACTCAGTGGAGTACTCCAGGTGGGGTGAGCGTCGGCAGAAATGGATTTTGCACTCGACGATGCCTTTTGGGTAATCGAGGACGGCCTTAGGACGGAGGACCACGATGGCTTGGATGGCCGCAATTTGCCCTATCACAGATGAGCAGGCACTCGTTAATTCGGAGACAGTTGGCGACATCCGGGAGTTTCGCTGTCCGAGTTGCGGCGACTTCAAAATCACGAACTCGGCCACCGCGATGTTCAAAGGCCTGTCGGCAGAACAGAAGTTGGAGCGCTTCGAATACGCTAGGGCAATCGCGGGCGACAACGCGATCACAGTGACGACGGAACATGGATCTGTCGAAACCGAAGATCAATAGAATACCCGCCCGACGAGCCGGGTTCCCAGCGCATCTCCTCATTGCTGCCCTGAGACCATTTGACTGCCGGTCCAGGTAATTGGGCAGTTTTGAAGGTAGAAGCTCACGTCAAGATGGCCAGACCATTTTTACACTGCCGATCTGCGCGGCCAGCAACGCCTCTCGTGAGGGGCAAGGCATGGGCATCGAACGTCGCGGACCGGTCGGCGGCGTAAGGCTGGTTGCCTATGATCCTCCTACCGGCGAATGGAACCAGATCTGCCACAGCGCGTCATAGAGACAGATCAGGTGCGATTTAACGTAAGGAGTGACATCGATGATCAGGCTCCTTCTCCTCCTCGCCATTGCACTCGCCTTCGCATGCGGCGGGACGGAGGCGGCCAAGCTGGATCTAGCCGCGGTAAATCAGGCGCAATTCTCCGCCGGCGGTCCGAAAGGGCTCGATCCTGCCGTGCTGAAGGCGCAAATTTTTTTGGATCGTGCGCGCTTCTCACCGGGGCTCATCGACGGCCGCCTTGGAGAGAACTTCGCCAAGGCGGTCAAGGCCTTCCAGGCGTCGAACGGACTGGCGCCAGATGGCAAGCTCACCCAGGCGACTTGGGACAAGCTGATGGCAACCTCCACCAGCCCAGCTCTGGTCACCTATGAACTGACCCGCAAAGATGTACGCGGCCCCTTCACCAAACGCATTCCGGGGCGCATGGAGAGGATGGCTCGCCTGAGAAGGCTTGGCTATCACGACTCGATCGAGAAGCTGGCGGAGCGCTTCCATGTGAGCGAACCATTGCTCAGGAGGCTAAACCCAGGCACCGGATTCAGGAAAGCTGGAACCACGCTGCTGGTACCAGATGTTGGCCGGGGTGAACCTCCCGCCACCATTGCCGGCGTCGAAGTCGACAAAGGCGCTCATCAGGTGCGCGTGCTCGACCCCTCCAATAAAGCGTTTGCCGTCTACCCTGCCTCGATCGGGAGCGACGAGAAGCCGGCACCAAGTGGGCAGGCAGAGATCCAAAGGGTGGTGCACAACCCGACCTATCACTACGATCCCGATTTTGCATTCAAGGGAGTCAAAACCAAGCGGCCCTTCACCATTGCTGCCGGCCCTAACAATCCCGTGGGATCAATCTGGATCGACCTCTCCATCGAAAGCTACGGCATTCACGGCACGCCCGAACCCGGCAAGATCGGGAAGACCTTCTCTCACGGCTGCATCAGGCTAACGAACTGGGATGCCGAGGACCTCGCCTCAATGGTGCACAAACATATGAAGGTGACTTTCAAGGACGAGTGACGCAAGCCGTCGCATCCCTCGATGGTCGCCGAAACAAGATGTCCGTCTGTGCCCGTGACAATTGCATCTTGCGATCCGCTGGATCCGATCAGCGGATGCTCCGGGTTCGGGGTGTCAGGTCAAGCGGCGCCATTTGCACGGATGGCGGCGAACCAACCACCATGGCGGGGGCGCCAGATTGCTCACCACGTTGGCTCTCTACTTCGCGGCTCATACCTTGTTGAGCAGCTTGCATCTCCGGAACGGTGAAAACCGGCACCTCGCCCTTGAAACCCTGGAGCTCAAAGGCGCCCGCCTGGACGACCGGCATCGATGCTGCTGCCGCAAAGCCGGGTCCAAGCACCAGGGGGATGCCCAGCTTCTTGGTCGTCGATTCGAGCCGTGCCGCGCGGTTCACGGGGGAGCCGATCGCGGTGTAATCGAAGCGCCGTTCGGAGCCGAAATTGCCTACCGAGCAGATGCCGGTCTCGATGGCGACGCCGATTTCGATGGAGCGATGGCCATCCGCGGTGAAGGCGGCGTCTTCGCGCCTCACCCGCTCGATAAGGGCCAGGCCCGCGTCGAGCGCACGCTCACGATGATCGGGTTGATCTAGCGGTGCGTTCCAGAAGGCCAGCACCGCATCGCCCATGAACTTGTCGATGGTGCCGTCGCGCTTGAGGATCTCATCGGTCGCAATGCCGAGGAAATGGTTGACCACCTTGGCGATCTCTTGGGTGTCGAGCTGTTCGCTCATGGTCGTGAAGCCACGTATGTCGCTGATCAAAATTGTGATCTCGCGCTTCTCGCCGGACAGGATTGCCTCGGTGTCCGAGCTTGCGAGGCGCTGCACCACGGAGGGCGACAGATATTGGGAGAACTGTCGCGTCAGGGTGGACCGGCGCTGCTCGCTGCGCCTGTAGAGGACATAGCCTTCGAAGCCCGCAACCATGATGGTTGCAAGCGCCGGCTGCAGCGGGTCATAGAGTGCACCCTGCAGGCTGTACTCGAGAGCGCCGAACACGAACGGCGTGAGGGCCAGCAGCGCCAGGGAGATGGCGCCAAGCACGACACGCCCGGCGAGCACTCCGGAAACCCCGATGAAAACGAGGGCACTGAGGAGAAACCAGAGCCGCTCGAGCATACGCGCGTGCGCTGGCTCTGCCAGGAAGCGCCCGGCAAGCATCTGGCCGATCGCATCGGCGTGGATCTCCGCTCCTGGTCGCGCTGGACTCGTCGGCGTGGGCAGGTACTGCGTCAGGCCCACAGCCGACAGGTCGACAATGGCGATGGCGTCCCGCAGCCGCGGATCGCCATGGCCCGAAAGGATAGTGCTGGCAGACAGGCGAGGCGTGTCCGTGGCGGTTTCCCAGAGGCGGATGCTCCCCTCCGGCTCGAGCGGCACAATGGCGCCTGCCATCCTGAGTGCGTCGAACCCGGCTGCATTCATCCGGGCTGTGTAACCGTCCTGTCCAGCGTAAAGGCGCAGGAGCTCGAGTGCGAAAGACGGCCACAGCTGCGCGCGTTGAGGGGTATTGCGAAGCCAGAGCAGCGGCACATGGCGCAGTACGCCGTCGGGATCGGGCAAGGTGCGAATCACGCCGAGGCCTGCGGCGGCGTTCGAGAATTCGGCAAGCGACCCGGTAAGACCGGTGAAGCCGGGAAGTGTATCGGGTACTTGCCCGACGATCGACCAGCCGGCTTTGGGTTCTGCTTCTGAAACCGTCGCTTCATTGCCCAGGCTGACGGCAAGCGCCGTTCGATTTTTGGACAGCGCCGCTGCCAGGCGCTTGTCTCCGGCCATGCCCTCAGGCGAGGTGTCAGCCTCGGGGAGTACCAGCGCAAGCCCGACCACCGCCGCGCCGGATTGCGTGATGCCATCGACCAGATCCGCCAAGAGGCCACGGTTCCAGGGCCATCGCCCATGTGCCTTGAGGCTGTCGTCGTCTATCGAGACGATCACGACAGGATTGCTCGTCGCCTGGCGTGGGGCGAGAAACTGATAAAAGTCGTACGTCCGCTCACGCAGGCGCGACAACGGCCCGTCAAAAGCCAAATGGCAAGCGAGCAGCAGGAGCACGACCAAAAGGCCGGATATTTTGCGCCTGCCGGCTTGCCGCCAATCAGCCCAGCGCCTACCGACCGAGTGGCTCATCTCGTGCAGCCAGGCCTAATCGCAGTTGTAGTAGTAGCAGCAACCCTCACCCTCACACTCGCCCCGCCGGCCCCCGCTGCCCGCAGGTGGCGTTGGGCTGTCAGGGAATTCCATGACCACTCCTGGCAGTGCGCCGTCCCTGGACCCGCAGACTTTGATCGAGGAGCCTAGAGCCGACGCACAAATTGCGCTTACGTCCAACCCAGGACCCGGTGCGCCCGGCAGGCCGGTTCCCGCTATCCGGTCGATACTGTCCAAGATCGGGAAGGCGTCGATGCCGCCGTAGCCGGCCAGAAGCTTGCCATCGTCCGACGTGCAGGCGTAGCCCGGGTTCGTGATGACCAGCCGTTTGCCATTGATCGTGCAGGTCATGCGGCCGGCGCGCAATATGCCGACGGTCTGGCCGGCTGCCACCAGCACTTCGATGATGCCGCCTCTCGCTCCGAGCACCATGTGCGGCGTCGCAACCTGCATGACGCCCCCTTTCGAAACCTGGCCGCCATAAAAACGGGCCAGGCCGCTGTTCATCCCGATGTCGATCTTTCCCGACCCAGAGCCCGGATTGTAGACGAACTCATCGATGGTCAGGCTGGTGTTTGGACCAATCTTGGCGCTCGATTCATCCCGGAACACCAGCATTCCGAGACCGGTGGGATTGCTGCGCAACTGGTCGCCGAGTTCGACGCCGGCGCCAACGTTCATCGTCCCGCCGTTATTGCGGACGATGATGGTCTGATAGGCCGTCATCGACCCGACCGTCTCAGCAGCGGATGGTGCCGCGAAGGCGAGGCAGGCGATAAAAATGACGATCTGATGATACCTCATCGCGGCCTCTTTCAATTGAGCGTCAACGTATAGCTCATGAGCATTTCGAACGATTTTCGGTCGCGGTTGGCGAGGGCGAAGTTGGTTTTGCGGTAGGCGAGATCGACGCTGATCTTCTGCGCTTCCGTCAGCTGAAAATCGCTTTCCGAGGCAATGCGCCAGAAGTCGCTCTTGATATTTGTGCCGATGCCGACGGACAGATCGGGAGTGTCGCTGTGGCCGGCCGATAAGGCGATCTGGTGCGACCATGCGAAAAAATCCGATACGTTCATCAACAGGCCGCCATAGCGGACCTCGCCCGTATAGCTGCGGCTGATTTCGCCCGATCCGGAAGCGAAGTCATTCGAGCCGACAAAGCGCAAGCCGAGCGCCTGGCCATTGCGGAAGCGGTAGCTGCCGCCTGCCTCATAGAAGACCCTGCTATCCGCGAAAACGCCTTGCGAGGCGCTTAGATCGATGTAGCCGCCACCGGCGAAGAGCGTCGTCTCGACCGTCGGGCGAACGACGAAACGTCCACTGAGGCCGATACCGGTTTCGTAAATATCGCTGTCGAAACGATCCGTAACGGTGAACGCGGAAAGCAGCAGGCGCAGCGAATCGATCCCGCTGTTGGGCAGTCCCTTGTCCCAGGTAATCGCTGCGTTGCCGTGGATAAAAGTCTTCTCGCCACCCGGAACCGACAGGTCTTCCGTGAAGAGACGCTCTGTCGCGGTCAACGACCCCGAAAGAACGAGCGCGTCGGCACTTGGCGTGCCGAGGTCCCACCGCACAAAACCTTCCGCCTGCCCGTAAGGCGAGACGAAGCTGTCGTCGTCCTGCGCCCCGCCTGGCTCAAAATCGGTGAATGCGCTGAATACGCCGCCGGTCAGGGCGAGTTCCCAGGTGACGCCACGCAACGCGCGCTCGATGCGGGCGAGCAGGCGAACAGCTTCCTGTTGCTCACTTGCGGTCAGACCTCCGACTTCGATGCCGTACTGCACCTGCCGCCGGGCCAATTCATAGGACCCTACATGATAATACAACCGGCTGGCCGCAAGCCGGGCGCGCGCATCGCGCGGGTATTGGATCAGATACTGCTCGATCGAGGAGATCGCCTGATCGTATTGCCCAGCATTGACCGCAACCGTGACGAATTGGGCGAGCGTTCCGTTGTCGGCCGGACTGGCGATGCGGGCCGCAAACGCATCGTCATAGGCCCCAAAAAGACCTTGTGCGCCGGCCGGCAACACGCCGGCACAAAGCAGCGCTGCGGCGACGCCGAAGATCGTTCGAAACGAAGATTGCATGCCGAGAACCCACCCCCAAACCCGACTAGTGCGAGAGATTTAGCACGACTGCAAGAAAAAGGCGACTGAACGGTCGCCGGACTTATGCGAGTCCTCAGCAGCTGTTGCAGCTGCGCAACAAGATATCGGGTTTATTCCTATTTCGGATGCGCTGATTGTCAAAAACTCTTCTCGACATTGCTGCACGTGATTGAAGTATTTGGCCCAAGGCTTAACAAACTCAAATCTCATCAGTAGTGGATCGCACAGCCGACAAGATTAATATTGGGTGGGCGATTCTGCGTATCTGGTCACCAGGCTTCAAGGTCACCCACGGCTTTTCCAAAG
This sequence comes from Mesorhizobium sp. M0862, assembly GCF_040319795.1. Lineage (NCBI taxonomy): Bacteria > Pseudomonadati > Pseudomonadota > Alphaproteobacteria > Hyphomicrobiales > Phyllobacteriaceae > Mesorhizobium > Mesorhizobium sp. M0862. The sequence goes on along the minus strand of NZ_JAMYOJ010000004.1, from coordinate 115,296 downwards.
GCCTTCCGTCGCGTTTCGCAAGAGGCCGGAGAGCTGCCGGAAGGTGCTTCTCACGACGCGTGTGCGATTCGGCCCGGGTCTTGCAATTTCTTTGAACGCGAGGTCAGCTCATTGCCCCAACTCCCAGGGACGCGTCACCGCACGCAGCTTGCTAGTCTAGAGCACGAGCATGGTTGCCAGCCCCAACATCAGGCCCATGCCTACAATATCGGTCACGGTGGTGAGGAAGATCGCCGAGGCGACCGCCGGATCGGCGCCTACCCGGCGCAGGCCCAACGGGATCAGCACGCCGGAGATGCCGGACATGAGGCACGATCCGGACATGGCAAGCAGGATCACAAGTGCCAGCATCGGCGCCTGCGCCGCCGACGCCGGTTGCCTCGAGGCATAGAACCACATCGCCGCAGCCGCAACAACGCCGACGAGCGCGCCGTTGGCGGCCGCGAGCGCGCCCTCTCTCATCACCAAGTGCAGCTTCGGTCGTTTGTCCACATCCCCCAGGGCAAGGCCACGCAGCGTCATAGCCAGTGCCTGGCAGCCGGTGTTTCCGCTCTGCCCGGCCAAGACTGGGAGAAACGCCGCCAGAGCGACGATCTTCTCGATCGTGCCTGTGAACGAACTGACCACGAATGCGGCCATGAAGGCCGTCAGGAGATTCAACTGCAGCCACGGATGACGCTTCAGGAAGGCTGAAAACAGCGGCGTAAAAGAGCGCTCCTCCTTCTGGAGGCCTACCATCTGTCCAGACTGGGCGGAAATCTCGATGATTTGCTGCTCGAACAATCGCCAGCCGCGAACCTGCCCGAGCAGCCGGTTCTCCGCATCCACCACCGGATAGACAGGATAGTGACGCCGTACCGCCGCTTTGCATGCGTTACTCAAAGAGAGACCGACATCAAGAGCGAACGGCCTGGGCAGCATGATGTGATCGACAATCGCATCGGGTTCGCTCAGCATCAGATCGCGCAGGACCGCCAGCCCAACCAGTCTATTGCCCTCGTCCGTGACGTAGAGATAAGTGAGCTCGGTCGGCACCTGGGCGCCTCTGACAGCTTCCACCGCGGCAGCAACCGTCGTCCCGACAGGAACGCTGGCGGGGATCGGGTCCATCACGTCGACGAGCGACTCGGGGATCGCGAAACCCATCTCACCGTCATGAGAGCTGATGGGCCGCATATGCAGTGGCAAATGCTCGGCCACCTTACGGGCGTGCCCGTCCGGCAACAGCTTTAGTGTGTCGCGGATGAACTCGGGAGACTCTCTAGCGAGCAATTCAGCTGCGTCATCAGGTGCTCGAGCACGCAGCGTGCGCACCAACTTCTGAACGCCGGTCTCTTCGTTCATTTGCTATGGCCCCCCAATTGGAAAGTGAAAAAGTTGTGAAGTATCGGATCGCACCGGGGCGGAAATACGACAGCTTCTTCCGGCCCCAGCAGTCCGCTTTGTGGTTGTCGCAAGCGCCGCCTGCACACTCCTAGCTTGAGAAGGCAAAGCAGACGTCTACATTTTGGGCGTGCCTTCGGTCAGGTCAGCATGGGAGTGTCCGCGCTACTTCCCTCGCTTTTCAATCTTTAGATTTGGGAGGTCGGGTCGCTTGGATACCACACCGGCCTCCTTCAAGGCTGTGTATCCAACCTTTTTGAGGAGCTTCTCTGTTTTGGCGCGCTCCTTGTCCAGAGCGGTACTACCTTTGACCTTGGGCATCCGTCCTCCATTTGGTCGTTGTCGTTCGCCGGTAAATGAGATTGCCGGAAATGTCCCGCAGTGTCGTGCTTTGACCCGCGGCCGAGGACTGCATTGAGGCGCATTGCCGCCCGGCAGCCTTTGGGCGGGAAGCGGACGGGCGGGCTATTCCTGCTGGAATTGACAGGGCCAATTTTCTGGCCTCGTCATGCCAGAAGGCAACTCGGTCCGGGCGTCCCCGCAAGCCATGTTGAGCTGCCACTGGGACAGACCCGCCGAATTGGATAGATCGAGGCCCTCGATACGGGTCAGAAAGAAAAAAGCGCCCTCAAAGTCTATCGGTGCGGTGAACTTCGCTCCTCGGAAGTCCGCCCGCGCGAGATTGGCAAACGAAAAGTGGCTGCCGCTGATATCGGCGTCATGGAACTGCGCACGCCCCAATTCCGCCTTTGTGAAATCAACATTGACCAGATTGGCGTCCTGGAAATTCGAGCGCTGCACTTCCGCGCCCGCAAACACAGCGCCCTGCGCGTCCATATGGCTGAAGTCGGTCCTGTAAGCCTCGATTTTGTCGAACCGGGCGCCTTTGGCGGTCGAGCCGGCCAGGGAAGCGCGCACAAGCGTTGCCTTCTCAAAATTTGCCGCAAGGAGATTGCTGTTCCTGAGGTCGGTCGAAGTGAAATCAACACCGAACAGGTTTGCCCCGCTCAGGTCCTGTCCTTCTAGGATGAGAAGCTTTTTGTCACACTCCTGCCAATTGACGCCAGGCGTCGCGGCTGCGTAGCAATCTTGAGCGGCGGTGGCGTTTTGCCAAGCCAATACAGTGCAAACCGCCAGAACCAAGCCGGATCCGCCGTAAGCTCTGGTTCGTCTCAAAGTCATTGTTGCTGGACCCCTCTGCTACTCGTCGACAATCAGCCTTACCACATCTGCTGACACTCGAGCCACGGTAACGACCGCCGTCACAGTTTGCGCATCAACGAACCGCCGATAGCCAGCGGCAGCTTGCGGAAATTATCGAGAGTGGGGAAAGGCTTTGACGGCAGAGTGCCTTTTCGCGGATGCGCATGAGCGCCTCAAGTGCACGAACGAGGAGCGTGAGCAGCGCCTGGAGGAGCGTCTGACGCTCGCGAAGGAAATGACGGGGAGCGTAGATCCGTTGGATTTCATAGTTCGCCAAGCCGTTTCTCTCGTATTCTCTCGTATGGTCTGGCGAACCAAAGGACCAAGAAGACAACTAGTTTCATGCGAGCTGTATTTGACCATGGTAATATGAGCGCTGCCGCATTTGGCCGGAAGCTGACTGGCCGCTTCTGGCGCAAAACGATAACGGATGTTTAACCTGGTCTGGTTCAAGCACCGTTGTCGGGTTCAAATCGCGTGACCACGCCAATGGTACTCCAGTATGGCGCTTCGGAACCTCCAGGTTGCGGGGCCTTGTGATCGCAAGTAAACAGTCGCGGAATTTGGTCACACGAAATGGCCAATCACCGGTTTCGAACGTCCGCAATTCGTGGCGTGAACGATATATTGCACACCTACGGGACCTTACTGACCGATGCCGGCCTGCTCGCCTGTAGGCTGGCGAGGAGCGGCCTGGGGAGTCTCTGGGCCGGCGTCGGTCACCGCTGGCTACGCTGTTGCCTGCGGAAGCTGACAGTCATTGTGATGAGGGCAATTTGCCCACCATCGTCGTCAAACTGCGCGGCGCCGTGAATGACCTACTGCATTCCGCGGAGGGAATTCACGTCGGCGCAGAACTCGGCGTAGGGCTTGCTCATTGCCGCGTCATTGCATTCGCGCAAGATCATTTCGCGCATGGCCTTAGGCTTGGCCATGAAGACCGCCTCCCGGCCTGGTCGGGCGGAGCCGGCGACTTTTTCTGTTCGCCGAAATCGTCAAGCACGCCCCTGCTGGGGCGAAGCTTTCTAAAGCACGTCCGACCACATATTTTAGGAGGGCGCCACCAACGCTCTACCAATCACGGTTCGGAACACTGCCGAAATAACCGTTAGTCGGCGCTAATGTTTCGGTCTGGACTCGCTACCGCTTTGGAAGCATTCTGCACTCGGGGGAGAGGGCGTGGGCAGAGTCCAGCGTCATCAAGGTGCGGATCAGGCCGACCGCTGGCGCAAGAACGCAAAGGGGCGGTGGATGTGGCGACGGCAATATCTGCCGGCGCTGGTGATGGTTCCCTGACCGGCTCATCCCAGCTGGCTGGCTGAGTGGCACCCGCACGGCCGGCGCGGGGAGCTGCGATATCAAGGGCAACATTTCCACCAGTACCGACGAGCGATTTATCACGTTCCAGGGCAGGAGCATTACTGGAAGACGACGATCAGATTCAGTACAGCGAGCGCTGGCTGTGCAGCGAGGCAGAGGCATGGGCCGCCGGCTGGCGCAAAGCAAGGCGGTAGCGCGGTAGCCACCACCATGTGCAGGCCCGCCAGCCCGTCATCATGGTCCGAACCTGATCGCACCCGCCGACCTTGGTCTCAACGTCGTTGATTGGCACTGCCACGCGGCTTTCCTTCATTCGCATGGTTCGCAGACATTAGCATGATCGCATACTCTCATCATCCGGCGTCGTCTCCCTCACAAAGCAGCGCCGGTAAGGCTCGGCGCCCTTCTTGTTTGTCCCGTGTGCCAAAGGAGGTCGCCGGGCCTGCCGTTGCTCATCTTTGCGGGTTGCTCCTGATGGCTCCGCTTGGCGCCGTGGCCCTGCGTCTTCCTTCAGGTAAGGCCGGCGAGGCGCTTGTCAGACGGCCTGGCATGTAGAATTATGGTCCTCGTTGCGGCGACGCCCTCAATGGAGAGCGCCAATGGCCAGAACAAACCTTCCGAACAGCTTTCCCGGGCTGAAATCGAGCGCCTGGCGGCAGCCGAAGCGCTGCACAAGAGCATCGCCGGGCCGCTCCTGGCGTACCACAGGGAGCACTGCCAAGCTCTACGTAAGGTCCATGGACCCCTGTTGAAGTCGATCGAGACCATCACCGGCCAGAGGGCGAAGTTCATCCAGTGGAACGGGACAGGACCGGCACAGCCCCGGAGAAGCCTCCGGGCTGGTTCTCCTCGCGCAACTCTCGCGCCGCATCACCTCTAAGAGCAGTTCGAAGACGCTTTCGATTTCGCCGTTGATTTGGTCGGCAGGGATGCCAGGCTTCTCGGCCGCCGTCGTCAATTGGTCTGCTAAGTCGCTGGCGGCGATCGGATCGCCCCGCGTCACAATCGCGGCGCGGAGGGGTTTTATTAGCTCCCCCTCATCTTGACGCCGGCGCCGGCTGCTCCAAAGTCTTGGGCATGGCTCGGGGAAGTATCAAAGTTGGCGACGAGGTCGCAGTCACGGCGATTGTGCGCGGCCGGGTGACGCCCGATCGCATGAGCGTGACGATCCCCTCCTACGACTTCCCGCATTCTGTTGTCGATTCGGCTTCGAAGGCTGTGATTGGCCAGCATATGGAATTGATCGGCCCTATACACGCATCGACGGGAACAAGGTAACCGTCAGCCTCCGGCCATTGGTGACTGTCGAGGCCGAGCACGTGCGCCTGGTCGAAAGCCACGTGGCGCTTCCGCGAGCGCGAAAAAGGCCGCTCGTTGACAAAGTTTAACTTGCCTGCCCCCCAAGGAACGGCCAGTGAAACTTTCCCCATCACATCGGCTCTGGTCGCCTCCCGCTAGCTGCCGGCGCGTTGCGATATCGGCGCAGTAGATGGGTCGGCATTTTCCGAACTTTCCGCCATGTCGTCGCGATGACGTTGGCGAAGGCGCTTCAGCAAATCGCGTGAGGCTTGAATCGCCCTGCGCGATTGATCCATTTCTGGCGAAACGTGGCGCGTTCCTCCATGGACTTCTGCCACTTCAGCAAGGTAGCCGTAGTCGCAGTGGCCGCTTGAGCGATATCTATGGGCGCTGCAACCATCGCATCCTCCCAAAAAAGGCAATGGTAAACGCAATCTTTATAGGCCCGCCGAAACCCTTTCTTCAATCAAAAACGAACATACGGCACGTGGCAAAATGGCTATTCGTCGGGCCGCTCGACGGCGGCTTCGTCGACCTCGGCCTCCATCTCGTCGTTGACGGTTTTGGTCTTGCCAAAACCGTCCATCGCCACACCGTCAAAGCCCTGCAGCCATGCTTCCGCATATTCCTGCCAGTAATGGCACCTCACGCTCCTTGCCATCCTTGCGCGACTGCGCACCGTACATCCATGCATAGGTGACGCGCTCCTGGTCCTTTTTAGCTACGGCCATTTCCGTTCTTCTCCCGGAAATCCAGCAGCCTTGCGTGCCGCAGCTTCTCTTCGCCTTTGAGGGTCTCGACCCAGCCAACCAGTCCGGGCTTCAGCCACTCGGCCTTTTCCTTTTTATGTCCCTTCGGGACCGGGCCGCCAACCTTGCCCTGGACACGATCCCAAAGCGCTTGCCGCTCAGCGGCATTGAAGTTGACGAGTGCGCCGCCTTTGTAGAGGCCCTTTTCAGCCATGATCACCTGGGTAGCTTTGCCGCGCTCGCGCTGTGCACCGATGATTTGCATTTCCTTTTCCTCAAAGCACTTGATCTTGCGCCAAGCGCTCGTTTGCCGCTGCGATATGGACTGCCCCTTGAGCTTCGAGACCATGCCTTCTAGCCCGTCTCGTCGACCAGGTGGCAAACGGCGTCACCAGTGCGGCATCGCTCCTCTGAATTGAATGCGCCCGCCGGCAGGGATCATTTCGTGCAGGATCGCCGCGATCTTCGGTCGGCATCCCGCGCAGGTCATGATGCGTGGAACCCTGCCGGTTGCTGACCGTTCTCCGTCAATGGAAGCCCCGAACCAACAGAGCCAAACGATCCTCGTGGTTGACGGCGACGTCATCGCCCGATGCGTCATCGCGGACTATCTCCGCCACTGTGGCTACAGGGTGATTGAGGCCCATTTCGCACGTGAGGCGCAACAAGCGTTGAACTATGCGGAGTTCGGTGTGGACACCGTCTTGTGTGACGTTGACCTGCCGGGCAACATGAACGGGTTCCAACTGTCGAAGTGGGTTCGCGAGAACAAGCCCGAGGTCAAAATAGTGCTTTCTGCCGCAGTAGAACGAACTGCGATCGCGGCGGGCGACCTTTGTCAGGAAGGCCCGCACCTTGCGAAGCCGTATGAGCCGGCCAACGTAGTGGACCATATCAGGCGACTGCAGCGTGTTTGGAGCTTACGATCCAGGAACCCTGGTGCAAAGCGCAATTGATCTCTGTCCAGACGCCGAGAGGCTCGTCTGCATACCAATGGTGATTTAGCCCTGCGAACTGGACGCCGCTCAAAGGAAGAACGGCGTATAAGCCGCAGTCCTGCGTGCGGCCGCAACAGTGGACGGTTGTTGCGCGCAGGACGGAGGAAATTCGCCTTCCTGCCGCGGGCGGTGAACGGGATACCGTAGGAGCGTCAGCATAGCGCCGGCCACAGAACGGGACGCGGCACCGACTGTCCCCGTCCGGTAGTCCGCATGTTTTGTCGAAGCCGACCGGCTGAGATCGTGCGCATTTTGGTTCTCGGCGGCACGGCCGCTGATCGGCGATGATGCGAGGACCGAGTTGCCCGGAAGAAATCGATCTGGTCTTGCACCTTTTTTGCTTCCTCATTCGCGGGGCAGCTTGTGATTTTCCAGCCTGACAGACCCTCCCCTGTCTATAAGAAATTTCCCGACGCATGAGCGCACGTCCAACACAGTGCGGGCTCCAATGCTCACCGGCAGCGCGAGAATGGTAACCACCTACCTTGAGGGGAGCGCCACGTGCGTAATCAACGATGCAGGCGCTGCCAACCTCGGCGTCCCCGGGAATAGCAGGCTTATAAATAAATATATCGTTGATCAACGCTATCGGCGCAGCCGCCGGGAGATGGACAGACCGCGTTCCAGCTAGGGCGATCGATGTTCCAGGCTAAAGGCATTGGCATGCCCGAATTAGAAAAAAGACCTGAATCCCGTAAAGCAGCAACAAAATGCCGAAAGCTATCCAGAAGCCGGGTCGCGTAAGCAATGCCAGATCTTTTCTTAGCTGCTCCATTCACATCAACTAACACGGCCAAGCGTCGTTCCCGTCCGCTGGGGACAAATTTCAACTAAGCTAATAGGCTTCGTCGCATAATGGCCGCGCCACTGCGGATCGAGACACCTCAGCGCCCCGCATGAGCACGCGCAACTCGATCGGAGGCGCAAGGAGAAAGTTCGGAACGGTTCCAAGAACCCCAAGCAAATTGAGCGCCGCAGCGGACGATAAGGTTCACGCATATCCCGGCGAACATCCGCACAGCAATGGTCAACATCAACGGCAGAAGGGCGTCCGAAAAGAAACGCATCTCTGCGTCACCGCCTCATCGAGAGTCACCGCTGCGGCATCTTGAATAAAGGTCGGCGATCCGAAGAGCATGCATTGCGCAAGATTTTCCAAATGACCTGATGCCGAGACCGGCCCAAGCGTCCACCCTAGCCTCCAGCCGGTCATTGCATGAGACTTCGACAGGCTGTTCACAATTATCGTCCGCTCTCTCATTCCGGGAATGGATGCTATTGAGGGAACTCGCCGTCGAACACTGTGCTGCGGTAAACCTCATCGCTGATGATCCATAGATTGTGCCGCTCGGCAAATGTGGCAATTGTTTCCAGATCGTCCCTGCCGAACTCATATCCGCCGAAATTGTTTGGGGAATTCAGCAAGATCGCCCGCGTTCGATCTCCTACCGCTGCACTGAGAATGTACTCGGATATTTTCTGTCGTGCATTTTGCAGCGATTGTTTGACGGGTCGGACCACTGCTCCACCGGCGCGTATTGCCGCTTCGTATGTAGATACCAAGGCTCAAGGCAAAGCACCTCGTCGCCAGCTCCGGCAACGGAAGCTTAGTGTGATTGGGCGGCCAGGCGGCCGGTCCCCAATTCGTTCGAATGATGCGCTTGCCTCGCCAAGGTCGCATGGTGAGTCAGCCGGCAAACCAAAACACTCAACCGCCGGTTAGGCCCGGCCGCCTGATGCGCCCCACAAGAGGCTGTGCCGGGCCGTTCGTCGGGGCTTCTGCACCTGAGCGTTAATGTGCCCAGGCAACACACCATCGACGCCAAGACGATGGCAAGAAGGGGAGTCGCGCAGTCCTCAAGAATAAGTCAGCAGGCACCTAGACCGATGTAGGGCCTTCCAATCGCAGCTCTCGGCTCCTCGCGGCGCCGGCGCCCTGGCATCGTTTGATTGAACGAAGACGCTGAGTTGAGCTCTCGATACAAAAGCATCTCAGTCCTCGTGCCTCAATGGTTCCGGGCATGCGGCTGCAGGGGATGAAGTCATGAAGTTCAGGGATTTGATCAGACGCGCCGAGGACAATGTGGAGAGGTCGTTCGACGATCTCGAAGCTGACTTGGCTAACGCTGTCGACCAGTGCCTCGATTTGGAGGATGTCGCCGACGTGCCAAACACGGCAGGCGACAACAACGAACAGGATGACAGCGTACCAAGCGAGGACGGTGCCGGCGACGACGATGATAGCTCGCCGATACCAGCGCATCGGATGACCTCACATACGCAGAGCCGAATTGCTGCCGTGAGCTCGTTTAACGGCTTGTTCCACGATGCCAAGCTCCATTTCGAGGAGATCAACGCAAAAATCTCCGAAATTACAAGCACATGTCAACTGACGTTCGAGTTTTTTCACATCCTTCACGCGGACATTCTCCGTGCCAACGAACTGGAGTTGGCGAATCAAAATCTGATCGCAGATCAAAGGAACTTGTCGGAAACACTCAATGACCTGAACAGACGGTACTGTGAGCGTCAAGGCACCGTCGAGACATTGCAGCAGCGCCAGGCAAGCCTTGTTCAGGAGTGTGAAGTGCTCCGTGGCGCGTTGGCCGCGGCAAGGCTGGAGCTGGTCGAAGCGGCGAACACCACCACAAAGAACGAAGCGGAATTTGGCGACCTCACGAACATGCTTGCCGCCGCAAATGTCGAGGCCGACAGGCGCTCCCGAGAGAACAAACAGCTGCGTGAAAAGAATGTGAGCCTGTCTATTGACCTGGAAAAGGCCATGAAGCGGGAGGAAGAGGCACGGCATAGGCTGGATGCCTTCTCCACGATCCATGCCAACGAAGCTGCGCGAAATTCCGAAATGCTGAGTGCGCTCGGCAAGAGCGAAAAAGAGGCAATCAAATTGCACACCTCACTCGAGGTTGCGCAGGCGAAGCTATGGGAGGTGACCGAAGCAGCCAGGATTATGCAGGCGGACATGGATGGCGAGCTTAAACGCTGCCAGGCTGAGAACCGAGGATTGCGCTCAGAAATTCAAAGTCTCCAATCGCGCTTCGAACTCGCCTCAAACGCAAACAACGAGGCCGCGGCCGAGATCGCCAGGCTCCAGCTACAATGGAGCGACGCCCTGGCCGAAAAACAGGTGACCGACGAAAGGTTGGCCGCACTCACCGAGGAGGCCGAAACCAACAAGGTGAACCTTTCCAAGATCGCCGCAGATTTTGCACAGCTGTCCATGCAGCAGGCGTCCGATCAGATTGAACTCGATGTGAGACGGCAGGAATGCGAGGACTTGCGGGTCGAGATTGCCTCGGTCAATGCTCGGGTCAGGGAATTGCTGCCCTACAAGAGGTCGCATGGAAGCGCGAACGCCTTGCCGCATACATCTGACGTGGCAAATGTAGCGGTGACTGCAGACCGAACGGTGCATGCCGCACGCCGTGTCCGCCGCAGGGCCCTCGCCGCGTCGTAGGAGCAAAGAACCTCTCCTCGTGAGGCAATTGCCCATGTCGATGATCGTGGAACGGTATGCGCTGTTTGTTGCGCAAAAGATGACAGGACACTAACGCTGTTGTCGGGGCAGGACTTGGTGAGGCGGCCAGGAAAATCCTGTTGGGGCATCCTTGTAGCCGGGACAATGTCCCAGACGAGCCTCGCGCGTCGGCCGCAGGCGTCACCCCTGTTGGCATCACGTCGCCTACCCTAATATGTCAGCAAGCACGCCTGCCGTGTTCCCGCGGTCGACCGCTCACAGCCGCCATGTCATTCCCGGAAAGCCCTCGACATCTGGTCGGTAAGCGGCTTCAGCAGATAAGACCAGACGCTGTGTTCGTCCGTACTTATGTGAACCTCCGCTGGCATACCGGGTTTGAGCACTTTGGCATCGGTCAGACAGGTGGACTTGTCTTCGACATTGATGCGCGCCGAGAAATAAGAAAGCTGGCGCTGTTGATCTTTTATCAGGTCCGCCGAGATGCGCTTGACAGACCCTTGGCAGGCAGGCGTGGTGCCGGCGTCGAAAGCCGGAAACCGGATCGAGACCCGCTGACCTGGACGAACGTCATCTATGCGCGACGGCGCAATCAGCGCGTCGACGACAAGGTTGCCGGTGTCAGGGACAATCATCATGAGAACCTCGCCCGCGGCAATCACGCCGCCGATCGTGTGAATGGAAGATTCCTGTACCGTTCCCGATTGCGGAGCGCGGATGGTGGTTTTGGCCAGTTCGTCCTGTGCCACAACCTTACGCTCGCTGAGTTCGGTTTGCTTGGCTTCCGTTTCACGAAGTTCGCTCGTCACGTCACTACGCCTTTGTTCATCGAGCTGAAGAATCTGCAATTCGGTCTCGCTGATCCGGGCCTGCGCCTCGGCAACTGCCGCCGCGAGGCGCCCTGATTCTCCGTGCGCCCGGGTGGCATCCAGTCTGATGTTGCTAAGTCGCTCTTTGGACACCAGTTTCTTTGTAAAAAGCGCCTGTACATCGACAAGATCGCCATCCAGCAGGACCACGGATTGTTCTTCCGCGGTCTGTTGCGCCTTGAGGCCCTCAACTTGGCGTTCGAGTTGCTTTGAGCGGCTTTGCAACTGTGCCTTCTGCCCCTTGAGGGCCGTAGCGCGGCTGTCGAACAGCGTGCGCTCACCGTTCACCAGCGCAGCCAGCTCCGGCTCGCCCATTCGCGCTTGAAGGCTGAACGGAAGCTGCATCTCCGACAGGCCTTGCCGCTCTGCCTCCAGCCGCACAAGCCGAACCGTTGCCCGATCAAGATCCTTGCTAATTATCTGCAGATTGGCCCGTGTCAGCGTGTCGTCCAATCGTGCCATCACATCGCCGGCCCGTACATGATCCCCATCTTGCGCGAAGATGCCCCCTATCGTGCCGCCCGTCAGATGCTGGACCTTCTTTATGTTGCTCTCGATCACCACGGTCGCCGGCGCAATTACCGCGCCAGCAATCTTGGTCAGTCCGAGCCAGAGCCCGCCGCCGGCAAGCAACATAACCGTGACCGCCGCACCCAGGATCAGGTTGGCCCCGATTCCATCGCGCGTGCCCGAAATCATCGCGTTGCGCCGGCTCCCATTGCCGATCGGGGCCGATGGAGCCATCGTCGCCTCAGACAAAAAAATATTCCTCATGCGTGACCGCTCACCCCTTTGTGCATCGCGACGGCCGCTGCCGGGCGTTCAACAGGCGCAGCAAAGGGGCGGATGACGTTGGCCAGGACCTCCTCGCGTGAGCCGAAGGCGTGAAGCATCCCATTGGACATTACGAGTACCCTGTCGATGTTGGTAAGGGCAGAAGGACGGTGCGCAACTACGATGACGATGCCTCCACGTCTGCGCACTGCCAGGATCGCGCCGGCCAAGGCGGTATCGCCATCGACGTCCAGATTTGAATTCGGCTCGTCCAGAACGACGAGAAACGGATCGCCGTAAAGTGCCCTGGCAAGCCCGACGAGTTGCCGCTGTCCAGCCGACAAGGCTGTTCCTCCCTCGCCCATGCGTGTTTGAAAACCGTTCGGCAATCGCAGGATCATTTTGTCGACGCCCGCTGCCTTGGCAGCTGCAAGCACGCCCTTGGCGTCGCCCTTCCCGCCAAATCGCGAAATGTTATCGGCAACCGTTCCATCAAACAGTTCGACGTCCTGGGGCAGGTAGCCAATATGTGCGCCAAGGTGTTCTTGGTCCCATTGGTCAAGCGAGGCGTCGTCCAGCCTCACCGTGCCGCGAAGTGGCTGCCAGACGCCCACCAGCGCGCGCACAAGCGTGCTTTTGCCAGAACCGCTCGGGCCGACAACGGCCATTCCCGTCCCTGCAGCCAGGCGGAAGCTGACATTGGCTACCGTCGGTTTTTGCTGGCCCGGTGGCGCTATAGTCAGGTCCTCGACCGCAAGCTCCGCCTGGGGGCGCGGAAGTTCCATATGTTCGTCCCGGTCAGGAAAAGCGGCCAGGGCCGTTGCCAGTTGCGAATAGCTTTGCCGGAACGCGGCGAAGCCTCGCCAGTTCGCGATAGCGGCGTCAACAGGAGCCAATGAGCGGCCCAGCAAGATGGAGGATGCGATGATCACGCCTGGCGAGGCTTCGCCTCCTATCACCAGGTAGGCACCCAGTCCAAGAACGCAGGACTGCAAGGCCAAACGCAGTGCCCTAGAGAGTGCCCCGGTGGCGCCGACGACGTCGGAAAGCCTCTCTTGGTGCCGCAGATATGCGTTATTGATCTCGCCCCAGCGGTGGGCAAGCCGTGCGGAAAGGCCCATCGCGCGTACGACTTCCGCGTTGCGGCGTCCGGATTCGGCGAGATTGCGTTGCGACACCAGCGTCTCGGACGCGCGTGTCACCGATGTGCGGCCAAGAACTTCCGCCATGACCGTGAGCAGCACGACAATGATCGCACCGCTTGTGGACAACAGACCGAGCGCAGGATGCAGGAAATAGATGATCAGCAGGTAAAATGGAATCCACGGAGCGTCGAAGATGACAGTCGGCCCCATTCCGGAAAGGAAGCCGCGTAACTGATCGAGATCACGGAGGGGCTGTATCCGGTTCGCATCCTGCCCGCCAATGAGCGGCAAGGACAGTGAGAGGCCGAACACCCTCTGCTTCAAATTCCTATGGACACGATTGCCCACTCGAACCAGCAGGCGCAGCCGCACGAAATCCAGCAGCCCGTAGACAGTGTAAAGACCCAGCATTCCGATCGTGAACCCGACAAGCGTCGGAACGCTCTGCGAAGGTAAAACGCGATCGTAAATTTGCAGCATATAGACCGAGCCGGTCAGGGCGAGAAGGTTTATGACTGCCGAGAAGACGCCGACGCCTACCAGGCCAGGCACGGTCCCAAGCATTGCGCCTCGCAGATCCGACGAACTCCTTCCACCAGGGTTCATGGGTTTCGACCTCCCGTGAGAGATCGTTGCGCAAGCTCACTGGCCCCACTGGGCACGGACAATCTCTTGCTGTTCAGGAGCGTATCCCCTTAGCTTCTAATATTACGCCCCACTAACATGATTGGACTTTAGTCAAAATGTAGCAAAATCGTGGCGCTGACCCGAGAAACCCGGAACCCACATATTAAATCGGGGGAAAACTGCCGTTCCACCGTATTTAGACGGGCTTCATTGCCGGGCGAGCCACCCCAAGAAAACCGCTGCCTGCCGTTTTCGGGGCTTTCTCGGGATTTAGCGCTTCCTCGCAACAACCAGGAAGTGTTGCGCCAGCTGGCCAGGAACGCGAAGCCTTCTGCAGGCCTTCTCGACAGGCTGCATCATCATTTCACAGAACCCTGGCAACAGGTTTCCCGGCCGAGGCAGGTAACCGTACGGTATCGTCTGCTCGACGGTGAATCCCGAGGCAGTCAGGAGGGCCTTGAACCTCGCTGCGCTCAGCGTGTTGCGAATGGTGCGTCGAGACACTCGATTGAGCAGCCGGCACGCCAGGCCGACGGGCGACGTCGCATTCATGTGAACGTTGCACACAAGCCGCCCGCCATCTTTAAGGTGCTCATTGATCGCTTTCAGTGCATGCCATTTCAGTTCATCCTCTGCGTTCAGGAAAAAACGAAATGCGGTTACCACATCGAACGTCATACCCAACTGCTCCCTTGTCACGTCGACGTGACGCAAACTCACATTGGGCGGTACTTGAGCGCTGTCGAGCATAGTTCTGGAAACGTCGGCGCCAACCACCTCGCTGAAGAGGCCGGCGGCTACCTCGGCGATGCGGCCTGTTCCGCATGCGAAATCAAGGCAGTTTCGGCTCGCTCCGCTCAAGGGGCGAAGAACGTCGAGGATCAGCGGCTTTTCGATGTTCTCCCAAAGCGCGCCATAATAGCCGGAACTGTGCGTTTTGTTGTAATGTAGGCCGTAGCCGGGCGCGCAATGGCTGGTCCTGTAGCCGTCCGACACGAAGCCGCCCTGCGCATTGCTCTCCTTGCTAGACGTAAATTCCTGCCAATTTCCGGACTCACCGGCGCGCGACCTGGACCGCACAATTCGCGCTGACGGCATATGGAAAGCATAACTTGACGACTGCGTCACCTGATCCGCGTTCGTTGAGGGTGTCAGGGTCGCTCCCTGGTTGAAAATGCGCCTCACCTTGGATCTCCGTTCAGTTGGGTTCGCCCCCCCGATAGAACAGTAAGCTCCGCACGGACTGCGGCTGACGCCCTATTGGACTGCCACACTTTGCAGTTCACTGCTGAATCTGGCTTCGACAGTATCCCCCGGCAGCACAATCGCATCTTCGTCAACCAACAGCTTGCGCCATTCATTGCCGATCTTGCGTACGATGGTCACCTGGGCCCGTACCGTTTCGCCGGCAATCGGCAATGGCTGTGTGGATGCTCCGGTCGGCTGCAGCTTCTCGCTGGCGGCATGGAGCCTGGCGGTGACATCCGCCAGCCGGGCGTTGGTGTCCTTCAGATCCGTCAGCAGGCCAATCCTCCTTTGATTGTCGTTGCGTTCGTGCTGTCTGACAAAGTCCTCCTGCTGGCGCCGCGCCCTCATCAGTTCGACCGAGGTTTGAAGCGCGCCGCTTGAAGATAAAAGCAACGCGCGCCTGACATCCGCGAGCCGGGTGTTGGTCAGATTGCCTGCATCGAATGCCTTCGTCACTCGCGCCAAATCTTGCTCATCCGCCTTCACGCTCTCGCCCTCGACTCGTTCGCGTTTCTGCAAAACGCCAATTTGCTCGGCAGCGTCCGTCCGGCCCTTCTCCAGAAAATCCTGCTCTTGCCGGAAATCACTCAGCGCAACCTTCAGCGCCTCTGCTTCAGCCTGTGCCATCGCGGCTACAACGCTCGGCGAAAGAGGTGATCCCTGTGGTGTCTTCTTGTCGAAATCCGCCTGGCCCTGAAGCTCGGCGCGAATGCGGGCAGCGTGAAGGTATTCTTTCGTGTAATCTCCCCAGAGCATTTCGTAATCGCGCTTGAGATCGACCGGATCAGGCCCGGCCTGGCCCGCCCGTGATCGCAAAAGACTGAAGCCGCCGGAAACGGCCAGCGCCTGCCGTACAGTCATGAGCGGACGGTAGGCCTGTTGTCCCGGGGTGAGCACATCGCCCGTTACATAGATCGGGCGATAGTCCGCTATGATCGCTGTGACATCGTCGGGCTCGACAGTAACTGTCTGCTCCCGCCCATCAGTCAGACGCACGTGAAAAATCTTGCTTGGCAAGACCTCTTGCATGCGCCTTTGCAGTTGGGACGCCGTCAGGCCTGCGACCATGATCATTCCAGCCTCCGGAAGGGCGATATTGCCATCCATCTGGACTACGGCGCGCTGCGTCCGATCAGGGATCGGCGCTATTCCTATCTCGACCGTATCGCCAGGTGAGAGTTGATAGGGCTCGACCTCGCCTGCGCAAGCCATCGAGGTTAGCGACATCATCACGACTGCGCCAAGAACGTATCGTCTACTGAAGGTCATTTGCGACAATCTCCTTCCGGTCAAACACCGGCTTCAAAGGCCATTCAACACGACTAACGAAATCGTATACCGGGCCACCGGGCACGCCCCAGTTGCTGGACCAGACCACCTGGGAGCCGTCCGGAGAGGGAGAGGCATGCGTCTCGCTCCAGTAGTCGAAGGGCGCGTTGTGCGTGTCTGCGACACGGCGGACCTCTCCACTGCCGTCTAGACGCAGAGCAATGACTTGCTGAGCGTAAGGCGCCCAATCCGGGTGCTGCGATAGTTCGGCTGGCGTGCCGCCATAACTCAGAAACACCCAGCCGGGCCTGCCGAGCGACCTGAGTGACGCATGCATGGCCTCGCCATATTTCATCAGCGAGGTAGCCTTGCCATCAGCCAAGCGGCGCTTGATCACCTGATATTTGTCAGGATCCGATTTGCTGATCCCGACATAGATTTCGCTTCCGTCGGAATCGACCGTCATGTCGCCATGGCCCGGTCGATGGTGCTCCATCCACTTCTGGCGCAATATGCCGTCGATGGAGAAGACGAAACTCGCTTCGATTCCGTCCGGTAATTGCTGGGAACACACTATGTTGATTCCGAGTGGTGAGATCGAGCAGGAGCCGGTCGTTCCCGGGAATTCGGCAAGATCGATATCCGGGAATTTCCGCCGTTGCTTGAGATCGTAGCCAAAAACCACCGCTCGGCCGTCATTGTTCGTTGCACGCACCGCAATCCGGCTGCCGTCGCGGCTCGGATTGCCTTTGTTGGGTCCAAATTTGAGGTTGGAGTACGCTCCGGAGGCGAACACGACGTCCTCATGATCGGTACGTGGGGCCCATGTCGCAATCTGCCGGCCCCCGACGCAGATCATCAACTCGGGATCAGTGGGATGCCATTCGCATTCGGTCGCGCGGTTGCGGTGGAACAAAGGCAAGTAGGTTTGTCCGTCGAGAAAGCACAGGCCACCGCAGCCATTGGCGATCAGGAGCAGGCTCTGGTCGGCATTCCAAGCCTGTGCGCTTGAGTAACGGTGGGTGCAGTACTTCTTCCCGCATACACCCGCCCGGCCGAGAACGCCCGGTCTGGTGATCCGTGCGAAAACCATGCCAGACCAAGGATCCCTTGTTTGGCGCACATAGCCTGGCAGGTTGTTCACGACCGCTGTGGCCGCCACCTCCGCTGCCTTGCTTTGACGGCCGCCGGCAACGTAGATGTTGGGAGATATGGCACCGGCAGCCAGCAACAGCGCCAACGCATGACGGCCGCCCAGGGTCATGTCATGTAACCCACTTCGCGCCGTACCCGGCCTTCACTAAGGCGCTCGCGCCACCACGTGATTGTTCGCTCCAGCCCATCGCGCAGGCTGGTCTGTGTCCGCCATCCAGTCTCACGTTCAAAGCGCGAGGAGTCGGCGAGCAAGGCGCGAACTTCGGAATTTTGCGGCCTCAGGCGGCTTTCATCACGACGGACCGGCTTTTTGCAATCGGTCAACTCAAGAACAATGGCCAATACGTCCGAGACGGTCGCAGCGCGTTGGCTGCCAGCGTTGTAGGCGTGGCCGAACTCGAGCTGGGCGAGACCTGCGGTCAGGAACGCTGTCGCGGTGTCTTCGACATAGGTCAGGTCGCGGATCGGGCTGGTATCCCCTACCATGATTGCAGGACATTTCGGGTCGAGGACCTGCCGGATAATGGTCGGCACGATGGCGCGTTCACTCTGGCGCGGGCCGTACGTGTTGAAGGGTCGCATGATCACCACAGGGACATCGAACGACCTGGCGTAAGACTCCGCCATCATGTCGGCGCCGATTTTGGATGCCGAATATGGTGACTGTCCCTGCAGGGGGTGTGTTTCGCCGATCGGCATGGTTTGGGCAGTTCCGTAGACCTCGCTCGTGGAGGTATGGATCACCCGCTCCGTCTCCCATAGGCGCGCCGCTTCGAGGACGTTCACCGTGCCTAGGATGTTGGTTTCCACATAGGACTGGGCAGCGGCGTAGGAATATGGAATCGCAATAAGCGCCGCCAGATGAAAAACCGCGACTTGGCCGCGCATGATCCGGTTAAGGAACGCACTGTCGCGGACGTCACCACGGACGAGCCTCAACTGGCTGCGGATGGTGTCCGGCAGATCGTCTAGCCATCCATGGCTGTCGAAGGAATTGTAAAGGGCAAGGGCTGTGACATCTGCCCCGTTGCGAACAAGCGCCTCCGTGACATGCGAACCGATGAATCCGTCCGCGCCGGTCACCAGGACTTTCTTTCCATTGTAGCTCATCACTGCGCATTCCCTTGGCTGTTTGGAACGCTTCCCTTGGATATTCAAACGTCGATCGGCGGTACCGGAACCCAACCGACCACTGCCAGCACTCCCCGCACCATCCACGCGAGGTCGGAGACGATGGTGCGTCGCGGATAATATGAGAGGTCCAGTGTTGCCTTGGCGGGGAACATGACCTCCCGGTAGAACACGATCGGATCTACGGATTGGGGGAAGTAATGCGCTTCGTGCCGAAAAACGACCTGGGCTGGTCCCAGCAGGCCCGGCTTGTATTGCAGCACGGCCCTAAGCTCGCCCCGGAAACAATCGGCGAAAGCCAGGCTCTCGGGCCGTGGGCCGACGATCGCCATTTCGCCTTTGAGGACATTCCACAGCTGCGGTAGTTCGTCCAGCTTCGTCGCTGCGAGAAAGCGGCCAACGGTGGTCATGCGTGTATCGCCCACGACCGTCAGCGCAAGGCCTTGAGAGCCGCAGTTCACACCGAATTTGCGAAATTTGTACATGCGGAAGGTTCGGCCGCCGGCCCCGATGCGGGTCTGAGCGAACAAGATCGAGCCACCGCCCTCGAGCAGAAGCGCTCCGGCGATCAGCAGCATCAATGGCGCCAATGCGACGGTAGCGATGCCCGCCACCGCAAGATCGATTGCGCGTCTCGCAAAGCCGTGATCAGGATTTGGAACGAACATCCGGTGAAAGGCAGGGTCTAACGCATTCATGCAGCAGTTCCTCTTTGGGCGCCTGCTTTGAGCGCGCCTGTTTTGAGCGCGGCTGCCAGGGCAGCCACGACTGATTCGGCGGCGGCGGAAGTGATCTGGGGGTGCAGCGGAATTGTGAGCTCTCGCTCAGCGAAATCCTCTGTTCGGGGCAAACTCACGCCGGGAAAGCGCTCGCGGTAGAACGTCATTTGGTGCACCGGCGGGTAGTGGATGGTGGTCTGTATGCCCTGTGTCCGCAGCTCGTCGATGACATCCTGCCGGCTCGCGTAGCGCGGCAGGACGATCGGCATGATGTGGTAAGCCGACGTCCGGGGTTCGCTAAATGGAATGACAATGGCTGGGCAACGGTCCGCGATCAGGCGTCGGTACAAGACAGCTATGATACGCCTGATTTCGTTCCACTCTTGCAGGTTCTGCAACTGAACCAGCCCTATTGCCGCTCGCATCTCGTCCATTCGGTAGTTGAACCCGAGCATCGTGACATCATATTGCGGCGTACGACTGTTCAGCCGCTGATGCGTCCCCGTGGTCATTCCGTGCCCGCGGGCCAGGCGAACCCTGTCGAGCAGATCGGGGTCACGTGCAATCACGGCGCCCCCTTCGGCCGTTGTCATGTTCTTGTTGCCATAGAAGCTGAACGCGGCCGCGGCGCCGAAGGTCCCGACTTCCCTAAGCCCGGGCGCGTGCGCAGCGTCCTCGATGATATGCAGCCCGCGAAGCCGGGCGAACCGCTGCCATTGTTCCCGATCGGGGAGATACCCGGCGAAGTGAACGAGAATGACCGCTTTCGTGCGCGTCGTGCACCGCGCTTCGGCTTCCGCAACCGAGATCAACGGCACGTCGACGGACTCGATATCGACGAAGACCGGCGTCGCCCCTACATACAGCACCGCATTCGCCGTCGCCACGAACGTCAGCGAAGGAACCAGTACTTCGTCGCCAGGGCCGATGCCCAAAGCATGGAGGAGAAGATGGAGCGCTGCGGTGCAGGAACCAACCGCAACGCAATCTCGCGCGCCATGCATGCTGGCAAAGGCCTGTTCGAACTCTCGTACCCTGTCCCCCATCGTAAGCCAGCCGCTATCAATCACCTGCGACAGGGCTGCCTTCTCTGGCACGCCTAGGATCGGGGCGCTCACCAAGAGCATCTTGACCTCCTGAAAGCCTTGTTAGTGGCTAGACCTCTGCATCAGACTTTCATGCGGCTGCAGCGGCAGCCGCGACCTCGATTGAGGACGACTGATCTTCCCAGGCAATTGCCTGTGCATTCTGGAAGTCATCGACACGACCGATGTCGAGCCAAAGACCGTCATGCTTGTAAACATGCACGGTCGTGCCGCCCTGCATCATCTGCAGCATCAGGTCATCGAACCCAAATGGGATCCCGGACGGAATGAACCGCAGGACATCTGGGTTCATGCAGTAAATCCCCATGCTGACGAGATGGGAAAGCGTCGGCTTTTCCCGGAAGAGCTGGACGGTATTGTCGATCTCGTCGATGACCCCGAAGTCCATCTTGATATGACGGCACGCCGTGGCGATCGTAACGGGATCCCTATGCAAGCGGTGCGCGGCTACAAACCGGCTCAGGCTTAGATCTGTGAGGACATCGCCGTTCAGAACGACAAATGTTTCGTTCAGTTCATCCCTAATCAGAGAGAGAGGTCCGACGGTGCCGAGTGGCTCCATTTCCTGGGTATATTTGATCTTCAAGTTCCATTGCGATCCGTCGCCGCAGACGCTACGGATCAAATGCCCTAGATACCCTGTCGTAATATACACGTCTTCAATGCCGTTGCGCCGCAGCCACTTCAAAAGCAACTCAAGAACGGGCCGGGCCCCTATCGGCATTAATGGTTTCGGCAGGACCGATGTAAACGGTCGAAGGCGCGTACCCATCCCACCACATTGAATCACCGCTTTCATTCGATCCTCCTGATCTGCAGTTGGCTTTGTTCGGGATCGGTGTTCCATTGTCCGGCCAGGGCATACCCTCAAATCCGGCCAAACCTCGGCGGCAATCCGAACATCATATGTGAAAAGGTATGTGACAGCCGGGGCGGCTGTCGTCGTGCATTCGAATGGTAGGGATTCAAAACGTTCAAGGTATTAGATGGCCACGAGATCAACAGCCGATAGAAGCGCGATTGGGCACTGATCATGACGGCGATAAAACGAAAGCAGTTGCTTTCAAAAAAGCTGCGATCCGCCCGGGCCGGGCCGGCCTACAGGTCCAGCGACAGCGGGTGGCGACATAACAGAAATGGTCCTGAACAGCTGGCTTTGGACCCACAAATGGGGAACCGGCATCGTTTTGCGGACGGGCACCGCACGCCAGGGTTAAAAATCTATGGATGAGCTTCGCAATTTAGTATTATATTAGACGTTCTGGATGTGCGTGGATGGGACGCTGCGGACATCACTGTGATGCGTTGACCAGTGGATGGCCGCCATTTTAGGACCACCACGGATTGTCGATCATAGGCGAATGGGAGGTTCCAGCGGGTTTTCTCGTCGGGAACCGAGTAACGCGTTGGGGTAGTTGCATGGCTCGGATCGTCATTGCCGACGATCACGGCTTATATCGGCGTGGTCTCCGGCTGGCACTCATGGCTGGAATTCCAAGCGCCGAAATATTCGAAGCTTCGTGTTTCGATGCCGCGGTCAATCTTCTAGAGGAGCAGGCGTCCATCGATCTTGCGATCCTCGATCTGAACATGCCTGGGCTGTTCCATCAGGAAGTGCTCAGCGACTTTATGGCTGCCTATCCTGACACTCGCTTTGCGATCGTTTCCGGGGATGATTCCCGCTCGGAGATACTGACCGCGCTTTCGATCGGACTTCACGGGTATATCGTCAAATCGCAGAGCGACGAAGAAGTCGTGCTGGCTGTAAACGAAATCCTCGCTGGCCGGATCTATGTGCCATCTCTCCTATCTCGAACGTCTGCCGACCAGAGATCGCATGCCCCCCCACCTCCGGTACAAAATGCCAGCCGCCGGCACGAGGGCTCGGGCGACGTCGCTAGGCTGACATCTAGACAGAAGGACGTCCTCAAGCTGATGGCAGAGGGGTACTCGAATAAGGAGATTGCCCGCAATCTGGACATTGCCGAGGCGACAACGAAAATCCATGCCGCAGCCGTGCTGCGTGAGCTTGGGGTTAGAAACCGTACCGAAGCAGCTGTGTTGCTCCAAAGCTGGCTGACGAGACAGGCAAGTTGACGTATGCCCCTCGAACCGGCCCGAGTTTGCTTGCAGGAAATCGCAGCAAAGGGCCCACACCATCCGTTAATTGGCCAATTCGGCTTCGACTTGGAGGGGCTCTATTGCAATCCAAATTCCTCAATTTCTTTGCGCGACACACGCAGCGAATATCGAAGGCCATCTTCGGTTATTTCCATATTCGGGGAATGACCGACAAGCGGCGTGCTGTCCACACCGATTATCAGTGACCCGAACCCGCGGCGTACGACTTTTGAACTCTTCCGTCGGCCCGATTCCACCCAATCGAACACGAGGTCGTCACCTTCGTCCTCGGATGCAAATCGCCACTTAACTTCGACCCTGCCATTCGGGTCACCCAGCGCACCATGTTTCACCGAGTTTGTCGTCAACTCGTGAAGGATCATCGCCAAGCCCTCGGCGGCGCCGCTTGGCACAGTGAGGGAAGGTCCACTGATCGTTATGTCGCGTGTCTCCTTGAAGGGCTGCAATTCCCGGTCCACGAGCTCATGGAGCATCCCTGACAGGTTGGCGTGACGAGAAAGGATGCGATGGGTCGCCTCCAGCGTTCGAATCCAATCGATCAACATCTCCTTGTATTTGGCAACGTCATTGTCGGGAATATCGATCATGTTGACCAGAGCTCTGATCACTGGAAACACATTGCTGAACCGATGGCGCTCTTCGCGCATTATGCGCTCGCGTCTCTTTACGGCGGCGCGAAGCAAAGTTGTTTGTCGACGTTCGGTCAGATCCGCCGCCACCCCGATGCGCATTTTGCGGTCGCCGTGCTCTTCCTGCCGTCCACGCAAAGCAATCCAGCGTGTGTGACCATCCACTTGCCGGACACGGATCTCGACGTCATAGTTCAATGCCGATGAAGGCTTTGCCGAGGCGGACAGCTTCGGCCAGTCGACGGGATGGATTACAGCCGAGAGTTCTTCCAAGCGGCGGACTGGGGCCGGAGGCAGACCAAGAATGTCCCAGAACTTGCTCGAGCCGGCGACTGTCCCATCGTCAATGTCTATTTGCCATGTTCCCAGGCGCCCGGCAGACACGGCGAGATCAAGCCATTCCTTCTGAGCCCGAAGGGCCTCGCGTGCCGCTTGTCGCTCGGAAATATCGTCAACCACCACGAATACGCTCTCATTTGGCGCCTCGTCCGGCCGCGACGAAGACAGGGCCAGGTGAGCCCAGAATGCCGTGCCATCCTGGCGCAAAACGCGGATATCCGTCGCAGACGCGGTCCCATTGCCCAAATCTTCCAAAAGTTTCCGCACAGTACCTCGATCGTCGGGGACAATGAGTTCCTGCAACTCGAGTTGGGCAAGTTCCTTGTGCGCGTAGCCGGTCATCTCCAAAAGCCGTCTGTTCGACTGCAGCAGTTCGCCATGGCGATTGGTATTAGCAAAGCCCAAGGCGGCAGCGTCGATGGCAGCGAGCCTCGCTTCTGCCACCCTGAGCGCACCGTGCAGATCTTGTCGCAGGCGGTGGAACACAGCTGCGATCAGGCTACCCGAACCCAGGAGGAAGACGGCCCCGGTCCAGTCTCCACCAGTGAGGTGACCGTCCAGCAGGTGTCGCATCCACAAGCCGGCGACCGCCATCAGAAGCGTTGCTGCGATGGCAACAAAACGGCCCTCAAGATACACGATGACAACGGTTATGGGGATAAACGCAACAAGCGGCAACGGCTGGCCGCCATATACCGTACTTATCGCCTCGAATGCTATCGATGCTGCAAACACCAACAGCGAAGCTAGATGAGCCAACGTAGTGCTCGACACATTCGATTTGAGCCAGCGCAGGTCCGAACCCATGCGCAAAGACTACAACTTTCGGTCTAGTCCGTCGAGACTAGGCCGAAGGGGTGGCACCTAATCCCAATGCCCGATTGCCATGACTTTGCCGGCGAATAAAATCATGTGTCAGGAGCGCTCTTCAGAAAGGTATATCCAAAGAGACGCTGCGGAAAAACCATTCGCAGATTTCTCGCAGTATGTGGAAATTCAAGTTGAAGCAGCAACTTCAACCGATTTGATTTGCGTCAGTAGCAATGGGTTGGGTGGAAGCGATGACACTGATTGAAACGCGAAACGATACGCTCGCAGGCAGGCAATACATTGTATTGAACGATACCCGCCACGAACGGCCGATAAGCCTTGTGGACCGACCGGACGCAAGGGTCGGCGGATCTCGACGACGCAGCCTGGAATCCATCACCGGCATGCTTGATCGTATGGGTTGCGGCTATCTCGTCCTGGACCGAGACAAGAAAGTAATAGAATGGAACGCTGCCGCTCGGGACACCCTCGCACGCCAGGGCGAAGCAACTGATACAGCCGTCGAGCTTGCCGCCGGGTTGAGGCGGCTGGTCGCGAATGTTCCGGTCCACCTCCAGCCGGGCTCACTCTCATGGGTAGTGATCCACAGCAGAGGCGACAGGCCGGTGACCATGAACGAGACGGGCGTCGTTACACCGGACGGGACAACCGTCGTCGCATTGCTGGACCGGGATAACAAATCGGCGGCCAACCCTCGCACGTTGCAAAGGATGTTCGGTTTGACCAGCGCGGAAACGCAGTTGGCGCTACGCCTCGCCCATGGCGACGCGCCCCTGGAGATCGCCCGCAGTTGGCATCTCAGTCGCACGACTATCCGCTCTCAGCTTGCCTCACTGTTCGCCAAGACCGACACGAGGCGTCAGGCGGAACTAGTGGCTCTTTTGGGGCGCATTTCGGTTTTGCCATGAGAAATCGACTGCTGTCTGCATCCGCTTTGAATCAGACGGCGGCGGCCCGCATTGAGCGCGCTGTCGCGTAGATCACAAGGCCGGCGGCGCCATTTCCGATCGTTCAAGGCGCTGCCGAGATAGCGCAGAACGCGGAACCTGGAAACGGGAGTGACTTGCCATGGCCGAAGCAGATTCGAAGGTCAACAAGCTGGCGGATATCGTTCACGCGCTGCAGGATGGTGCTGCGTCGAACCTTACGCACACGGGGCCGATCATCGTCACGGGCGCCGCTGGGTTCATCGGATTTCATGTTGCGTCACGCCTTTTGCGGCTCGGCGCCGAGGTCATCGGCGTCGACAACTTCACGCCTTACTACGACCTGAAGCTGAAGGAGGCGCGATTTACACGGCTCTGCGCCGAGCCGAGGTTCACGCCGATGCGCTTCGACCTGGCGGACCGGTCGCTGGTGAAAGCGCTGTTCTGCGAATTCCAGCCATCGCACTTCGTGCATCTGGCGGCCCAGGCCGGGGTGCGTCA
The DNA here is from genome assembly GCF_040319795.1 of Mesorhizobium sp. M0862. Lineage (NCBI taxonomy): Bacteria > Pseudomonadati > Pseudomonadota > Alphaproteobacteria > Hyphomicrobiales > Phyllobacteriaceae > Mesorhizobium > Mesorhizobium sp. M0862. Next base: position 89,440 of record NZ_JAMYOJ010000004.1, on the reverse strand, counting down.
TTCGCTCGTCGACCCGCATGCCTATGTGGAGTCAAACATTGTCGCATTTCTCAACGTTCTGGAGGGCTGCCGACACGCCGGCGTCAGCCATCTCGTTTATGCCTCGTCGAGCTCCGTATATGGCGCCAATCGACGCATACCCTTCTCCGAACATCATGGTGCCAATCATCCGGTGAGCTTCTACGCCGCCACCAAGGCCGCCAACGAATGCATGGCGCATTCCTACAGCCATCTGTTCGGCTTGCCCGTAACCGGATTGCGCTTCTTCACCGTCTATGGTCCCTGGGGCAGGCCCGACATGGCAGTATACACGTTCACCCATGCCATCGCCGAGGGCCGAACGATCGAAATCGCCAATGCCGGGCGCGTATGGCGGGATTTCACCTATATCGACGACATCGTAGAGGGGGTTGTTCGCGTGCTCGCCAAACCACCGTGTCAGGATCCCGGTTGGGACGGTCGCGCTGCCGATCCTGCCACCAGTTCGGCGCCATATAGGCTCTACAATATCGGCAATGATCGGCCGGAAGAAATCAACCATCTGATCGCGCTCATCGAGACGGCCCTTGGTCGCCGCGCCGTTCGCGTCAACGTACCTTTACCGCCAGGTGACGTCCTGGAAACCCGCGCCGATGTCAGGGACCTGCGCCGCGCCGTTGGCTTCGCACCGGCGACAACACTGGAGGACGGCGTGCAACGTTTCGTGGAATGGTATCGGGAATTCCATGCACGCCCTGTCGGACAGGTGCGACCAGCTGGCCTTCCGGCAACGGCATAGTGAGCACAACGCCGCCGTTTCCCAGGTGTGGCAGGGTCGCGGCTCGCCTTCAATCTGTCTTGGGATACGCCGGCACTGGAAGGGACCCAAGCTGCCGTCCTGTGCCGTGCCCGACCCCCAAAAGGCGCCGCGCATAGCGGGTGAGCGGCTTCTCGAACAGACGGTGGGTGATAAATGCCACGCCCAGGGTTATCGCCAAGGCCGAACCGATGAAAGCCCACGGGCCGAGCACAAAGATCAAGCCTGTACGCCAGAAAATTATGCGCATGGCGCGGATCACGAATGGATGCATGAGGTAAAGAGCGTATGACGCATCGCCAACGCCAGCGGCCCACCTCGCCGCCAGGCTGTCATGCCTCAGTTTACCCGGCGGTGCCAGGGCAGCACTCCAAACTATTAGAGACGCCGGAATGCCATACACGACAGGGCGACCAAGGCCGGCCGAAATATCGGGAAACGCCGCCGCAAGCATCAGGGCACCCAGTCCCGTTGCGGCGACACAGGCCCTGATTGGGCCGGAAGGCCGCAGGCCCGAGGCGCAAATGACCCCGATCATCGCGCCGAAAGCAAATTCGAGGATGATCGGATTGGTCCAGAAACCCCAGGGCTCTGGCAAAGGAGCCGCAAGAGCGCCCGAGAGCACCATCCCAACCAGGATCGTGAGCAGGACCGTAACTGCCCACCGCATGGGCAGCACGATCGTCGCCGTGAACAACACGTAAAACAGCATCTCATAATTGAGCGTCCAACCCAACTCGTAGACCGGCTGAACGACGCCGTCAGGGCGACTGGCCGGAACGAATAAATAGGATTCGACTACAAACCTGAAATCGACGTAGCTCTGGTTGAGAAAATTTGGGGCGGCCACCGCTACCGCAATGTAGAGCGAGGTGAGCGCCCAATATAGCGGGACAATTCGCGCGATCCGGCGGGAAATGAAGAGACGCGCGCCCCCGGGCTTTGCGAACAGCTGTCGCGACGTATGCACCATGATAAGGCCGGAAATCACGAAGAAAATATCGACTCCAGCGCTCCATGGTATCGGATTCCAGCTCTGAAAGGTGCGGCCGGCCTGTAATTCCAGGGTGGCCGCATCATGCTGGGCGTGTCGCAGCGCGACCGAACTAGCCGCGAGGGCGCGCAGGACCTGAACTTGGGTGAGGGTTTCGCGTTGGCTGGGCTCGACAGGCGTCGATCTCTCCGAGCGACGGCGCACTGCAGGCGCCGAGGCGCTCGCCATTCGGGCTTGTTCCATGGATGCTCCGCAGATTGTGAGCACACCCTGGGGCGCCTCCGAAACTGATGCATCCTTCAAATGACGGACACAGCCCGCGAAGTATCGGCTGCCCGCGCGGGTGTCCGGAACAGAGATACGCCGAAGCGTCTGTGCAGCCCTATGGCCTTTGTGCGATCCGGGCTTCGTGACTTCCTGCCCGAACGACGGCAATCACCGTAGCCAAAACAGTGCTCTCATTTGCTCGCCCTCAAGAACCAATGCCATTGACGGGCATCGACCGCGCTCGGCCTGATCGACAGCAAGGCAAAAACCAAGCCTGGCATGATTTTCAGTCGCTTGCGGATATAGACGGCCATGGCAATGCTCCAGATGCTCAGTGCAAGTGCGACACCCACCGCAGCGCCAAGCAGGCCGTACACCGCAACTCCGGCTGCACAGGCAATGATATTGGCCACAGCACCCGCTATCATCGTCGTTGCCGCAGCCCATTCATTTCCAGTCATGGTCAGGAGATTCTGTTGGGGCCCGCACAGCGCGACAAAGACATATCCCAAAATCAGAACCCGTGCGATCGGCGCTCCCGCGCTATAACCCTCACCGAAATAGCTCAAGAACGGCTCGACGATCACCATCATCGGGACGGCCACCAGGATGGCACCGCCAGCAGAAAGCAGGGTTGCGCGCGCGAACAGCTGTTGTAGGCCTCTGCGATCGCCTCTGACGTAGAGATCGGCTGCTGTTGGCGAAAACATGGTTGCCACGGCGATACGGGACAGGCCCACGAGCATCGCGACATTCAAGGCCAGCGCGAAAATACCCGCTTCAGCAATATGGCTTGTCCAGCCCAAAACCAGGACTCCTGCCCGACTGACGAAAACATCGAGCCCGGTGATGAGCATGAGCGGGGGGACGGCAAGCCACCATTCCCTCGAGGCATAACTTGGCTTGGCGTGTCCCAGGCCGGGTGGTTCAAACCTCCTCGCGATGATGAACACCAGGGCCGCTGTGAAAGCGGAACTCACAAGCACCGCCAGCGTCACCGAGGGCGCATCCACTGTTCGAAATCCCGACAATGCCAGGAGGGCTACCAACACGAGCAGGAGCCCGTCTCGCATGATGCGCTCCGGCAACAACGCCGAGACAACGCCGCCGAAAGCACGCACAAGCGTGGCTCCGAGAGCATAGGCGGTAACCAAGGGCACAGCCATCATGCCGAGCACGATGCTTGTCTCAAGCCCTCTTTCCGTTGGATCTGAAAGGAACAGGACTGACGCAGCGCCGATCATCCCGAACAAGGTTGCCGCTATCAGCGATCTCTGCAGCGCAAATCTTATCACCCCGCGGGCCAGATCAAGCCTGCCACTGGCCCTATAGGCCGGGAGGAAACGCAACAATGATACATTAAAGCCAAGCGTTGCCAGATAGGCGAGCACTGACGTCCAAGCCTGAACGTAGGAATAGATGCCGTAGTTGTGAGGTCCGATAAGGCGTGCAATTGCCAACTGGGCAAGACTGGTCAAACCAGCGCCACCAATATAGATCAACAAGGCGAAGATGCTTGCCCAAGCGAGCCGCGATCCCATGTCCTTGTTGCGCGGCGGTGTGGTTGCTGAACCAGTTGTTACGTCTGCGCGATGAGATGGCAACTCAATTTGCTTTTCGCCGACCGCCCTATCGAAGCGCGACAATGCAGAAAGTATTTGTCTCTCAATCCGACAAATACTTTTAAAGGTCGATGGACCATCGGTGTATTCGACGGAGATGATTTCCCGGCCAGATGTTGTCAGGAGGTCATGCATCGCTTCAAAAACGGCGAACGAGCGCATGTTCACGTTCAAGTCGGCCTCGAAAATCCGTTCCGCCGGCGGCTCAAGCTCCATCCGCCTACGAAGGCGACTTTCCACGACCGCAGCTGGCACCAAGAGCCTGACGGTGAGATCGGCCGCCGGTGCGAGGCTGAGCGCCTTTTCCAGCGTTCTGGGGTTGGTGCTCCCATTGAACATCGCAAGCGAACCAATCGCTTGAACATATCCTTGATCGAAAATCGTAATTTCGGGCGATTGCTCCGCAGACTTCCAGCAACGCGAAAGGTGCAGGATGTATCGCCAGATTCGCGCGCGCCATATTCGGTTTTTTGGCGGTATCATCCTCACCATTGCAAAGGAATTGGAAATATCATCGGCTCGCCCTGCCGAAAAAAGCAATATTCTGGCTGTTGAAAATATCGCCGATACGATCCGTGATATGAACAGAAAGATTCCGAGATCATATTTGGCGGCCCTGGTGCTTGGCTTGTAGCTGAGGGCGACCTTGGCGTGATAGCCTTTCCCGCGCAGCTGCTGCGCAAGCGCATGTGCGAAGGTTGTTTTGCCGGATCCTGGAGGTCCGAAAAATTCAATGATCATCGTGTAGCTGGCTCGATTTAGGGACGCGATCGCTCCCTGGAGATTCTGTTGAAGATCGCAGACGCATCTTCAAACCCTCTCCAACAGAAGATCGGCGTTGTCTCCGAGCCTGGAGCCGGCTAGCCTCTTCAGGTTCACCCGGGTGAGCACACTCCCTACTGGAACGGTGGCGGATCCGCCGGCCCCTATTGCATCCAGAGCACCACGGGCAATGCTGCGCCTCGTCCTTGCCCAGCGAACGGCAAAAAGCACCGAATCGGCCCAGCGCTTAAGCAGCCTGGTTTCAGGCCCCCCGAGGCCGAGGGGACCGTTCATGATGACCACGTCGTAGGCCGAACGCAGCTCCTCGGTGAACTGGCATTTGTCGACGGTGGACAGAAGCGTCAGGAGATCATCGGAAGGTGCTGGAGCGGCCATGAGGTCGATACCGATTTCCGGCATCCTCGTAATTGCATCCTTCAGCACGCAACGTTCATTCACATAGTCGCCGAAGGAGTTCCGGGCCTTGTCGGTGCTGAATTCACCACGAAACCCGTTCGTGAGCCGTACATCCTTGCGATCGAGATCGAGGAAAAGCACTCTTCCTCCCAGCCGCGTTGCCGCCAGCGCCAGGCTCCATGCCAACTCGGTCTTGGCATCGTCCTGGATGCTGGACGTCACGAGAATGATATGCGGCGGCTGCCCCTTCCCCTGAGTTGGCGCCGCAGTGACGAGCAGCGAAGTCACGGCGCGGCTGAACGGCAAGTTCTGCTGGCTCAGAACCAGATGCCGCAGCTTTCTGGCATTAAGTCCCGCAACCCTGGGAAGCAGTCCTACGCACGGGACCCCAAGCTCGGCCTCGGCTTCGGCTTCACTGCGCAAGGTTTGGTTGAAACCGTTGCGGACCAGGACAATGACCGCCCCCATGAGACCAAAGACGACCATGCCGGGGGGAATCAGGAAAATCGGCGACAATGTCACGGGGGTCGACGGCGGCCAGGCGGTCGAAAGGACCGCTACGCCTGGCGAAGGAGCGGCGATGCGACGTATCAGATCCTGCTGCCGGCTCAGGAGTTCGTTGTAATGCTGCGTCACGATGGCTACCCTAGGCTCAAGGGAACGCAGCCCCGAAAGTTGGCTCGCCGTGTCGGCCACGGCCGCGTCGAGCATCGCCTTGCGACTTTCAAGAGCCGTAGCCTGAGACCGGTAGACATTTGCCTCGGCAGCGATTCGGGCAACGCTTTGCTCCATTTCGCGGGCGATCGCGTTGCGCAGATCGCCGTCGGCGGCGGCGCCCGACTGGCGTGTCACCAGGTCCGTCAACACGGGCGACCCGATTTCTTCAGCGATGGCCGTGACCGGGGCGCCCGCCTTGCGCAGGTCCTCAATACGGCGAAGGCGCGCTTCCGACGCGGAAAGACTGGCTTTCGATAGGAATATCTGCCGGCCGAGTTCCGCTGTCTCACTGGCTGCGTTGTTGGCCGCAGTCTGATCGACGGCGCCATGCGTGAGCCGGTATGTCTCCAGCCGATCTGTCGCTTCGACAAGATCCCTTTGTACTTGCGGAAGGCTGGCGACTATCGAATCCAGATGAACCTGATCCGATGCTCGGCTTTTTTGTACCAGATCTTGAATGTAGACTTGGGCGAACGTGTTCGCGACAAGTGCCGCACGCGCCGGACTTGGATCGGTGAACCCGATGGTGATGACGCGCGATCGCAGCTCTTGTCCGACCCTCATTCCCTTGCGTAGCGCCTTCAGCTCGGGCGCGTCCGCTGCGTCCGGATTTTCCGCCACTGTCTTATCCTGTCTCCAGGCCCTGTTCAGGAGGTCGATGAGGAACGAGCCAGCCGCGGGCGGGACGGCATTGACGACGCTCTTTCCGTTACCGTCGACTGGTTGGGCTTTGCGCAGTGCTGCCAGGACCCGACGCAGGTGGCCTTGCGAGGAGAGCATCGTCAGATGATCATCGATGTTCGATTCCAGCGAGTCCTGGGCGGATGCCACGCCACCCGAAGCACTGCTGCTCGGGGCGTCGATAATGACCTGCGTCGTTGCCTCGAACAGCACCGGGCGGGTGAAGCCTGCCAGTCCGGCCAGGATGCCGCCCAGAAGGGCCATGGCAAGCAAGAACCATTTTCGCGTCGTCAGGATGATGACGAGCTGATGGAAGGGTGACGATTGCGTTGGCTCGCGTGGCGGCCGCATCAAGCGCAGATTGGTTTCAAGTGTCCCAGCTTCCATCTGCTTGGCGCGCGGACGCCGGGCGCGGTTGGCTATGGAACCTTCCATCTCAATCCCCTGTCAGTTCGATATGGTAAGAAGGGTGCGTGGCGACCGTCGATGGCCGCATGGCTTCGTTGCGCCACGCCTGAAACATGAGCACCGGCCACAGGTCGCGGAAATTATCTTGGCTTCCATGCAGATGATTGCGCCAGCATGCGTCGACCTTCTCACGGTCGATGACCCCGTCCCCGGAGCGGCCGATCGTGGCAATGATATCGGTTGCCCAGCCGCGCAAGGGCCCTTTCAACCAAGTCCCGACCGGAACGTCGAAACCTTGCTTGGGCCGGTCGACCAGTCGGCGTGGTACATAACGATCAAGCAGTCGGCGAAGCAACCATTTGCCCTTCCCGTTTCGGACTTTGGCACGGGCTGGCAAGCGCCAGGCGAATTCAACGACGCGATGGTCCAGGATCGGGCATCGCCCCTCGAGGCTGTTGGCCATAGTGGCTCGATCGAGCTTCACCAAAATGTCGCCCGGTAGGTAGCCTGTCATGTCGGCGAATAGGAGACGCGAGAGCAGGCCGTCGAGCTTTGTCGTGTCGGTAGGTGCTGTCGACGGCTTGCGATGAACAAGGTCGTTGGCTGAAGATTTGGTCAGTTGCAGAAGGAGTTCGTCCTCATCTCGCGCCGCGAGCAGGCGGGCAAGGCGAGCCAGGCGGTCACCGCGCAAGCCATGCCGCATATTCGATGAAAGCGGCAGATTGCCGAAGATATCTTTCTGAGAGGCTTGGGCCAGCAACCCAGCCCCCGATGCCAACAGCCGGCGAAATGACAATGGCAGCTCATGCTGCTTTGTGAGGCGGGCTGCCAGGAAGTGTCGAGAATAGCCTGCGAAGCACTCGTCGCCACCATCGCCTGAAAGCGCCACGGTTACATGTTGCCGCGCGAGCCGCGACACCAGCAGCGTCGGTATCTGCGATTCATCGGCAAACGGCTCGTCCCAAATCCGGGGCAGCTCCGGAATGACCTCAAGCGCGGCGGCCGGCGAGAGATGAAGTTCCGTATGATCGGTGCCCAGATGCCGAGCCACCGCGGCCGCATGGGGAGCTTCATCAAACCCACCTTCGCCGAACGCTATGGTGAACGTACGAACGGGGTTTCGGGACTGTGCCTGCATCAGCGCGACGACAGTCGAGCTGTCGATTCCGCCCGACAGAAAGGCGCCCAGCGGCACATCTGCAATCATTCGTTCCTTGACGGCCAGGCGGAGCAGGCTGTCGAGCTCGGTTGCGAGGTCCTCGTCGCTGGCAGCTATCGGATCGCGCTGTCCCTTGCAGGCGACATCGGCCAGCGACCACCAAGGGTGAATGCGATGCGCAAGCGAACCGGCGCCTCGGGCGTTGGCGAATTGCGCCGCAGTGACCGACAGGACTGATCCAGGTGGCAGCTTGAACACGCCCTGCCAAATGCAACGGTCATCCGGCACCCAGCCTTTGGAAACCATTGTCGTCGCCGCATCGACATCGAGTTCCGGGGTGAAGCCTGGGAAGCAAGTGATCGCCTTCAACTCCGAGGCGAAGACGAGCGCATCACGTGTCAAGGCGACATAGAGTGGCTTCTTCCCCATTCGGTCGCGGGCAAGCTGAAGCGTTCGGTTCTTCAGGTCCCACAGCCCAAAAGCAAACATGCCAGCGAAGCGCGCGAGGGCTGAATCAAGGCCCCAGCTTTCGATTGCGCACAGCATGACCTCCGTGTCGCTGGCGCCGCGGAAATGATGGCCCGCCCCTTCCAGTTCACGGCGCAGATCGCGAAAATTGTATATCTCGCCATTGAAGGTGATGACATACCGACCGCTCGCGGAGAGCATTGGCTGGCGACCCGCTTCGGACAGGTCGACGATGGCCAGTCGCCGGTGGCCGAAGGCTACTCCCCCTTCACGGCTCACCCAGAAGGCCTCACCGTCAGGTCCGCGATGACGAAGCGCCGTCGCCATCGGTCCGATGGCCCTGAGCGCACTTGCGTTGGCTGCATCGGGCGCCAACAAAATTCCGGCGATCCCACACATTCTAGCATCTCCTCTGGCGAACAATCGCGGGGATCGCTTCCGGCGTCCCAGCGGCAAGGCAGAGGGTCAGACAGAACCACACGATCGGATGGCGGATGACCAAATGCGGAGCACTGAAAACGGCGATCGATGCCACGAGCGCCACCAGAGCGTCCAGCTTCGCCCGCCAGGCGGACAACGCAGCCGAGCCGAAGATCCACATCAGGGCTAGAACCGAAATCAGGCCGCCCTGAGTGTAGAGATCCAGGATGGTGCTGTGCGCCTCGAAGGGCCGCGGCAAAAACTGTTGATTGACCACGGGCGGACTATCTAGGTGCGGGCCCGGACCCAGTCCAAGCGATCCCGATCGTGCCCCCTTCTCCAAGGCTGCATTCCAGAGGTAGAGGCGAAGCGCCGCGGTTTGGGCAGTCGCTTCCCCGCCCTTGTCTTTGGTCAGGCTCTTGGCGAAGTCTTCGGCGCTGGAGGCCTCGCTGAGGGCATAGGGCGCTATAGACAGGGCCAGCGGCAGGAAGCCAACGGCCATCAGGACGGCAAGCTGCCTTGAAAGGCTCGCCTTATTGCCGTCGCTCGTCAGCCAGGCCCGGACCCGCAGCCCGAGAAGGATCAGACAAGCCAGGACCGTGGTATAAAGGTAGGTATCGCTTTTTGTCAGCCTTCCGACGTAAACGGTGAATATGAGGCTGCATAGGGCAAGGCATCTTCCCCATTTATTGCTGGTGGTTGTGGCAAGATGCAACGCCAGTGGACCGAGTAGGGCGCAGTAGAGCGCAAGCTGGTTCGGATTGTCGGACCATCCGCAGAAGCGGTCCCAGTACCAGGGCTCGACCCCAGCCTGATGGAGCCAGCCGAAGCCAAGCCCTACCTGAATGATGAAGCCCGCATTCGCGATAGCAACCATCCACCAGGCGATACGACGCAAACGGAAAGACGCGTTGGGCTCCGCAGCGGCCAGACAGGTGACGCACGCCAACAGCACATAGGCCAGCGTGTCGTGCAACAACGGATCCAGGAACAACGTGGTTGTCAGAAAACCGATGATGTAACCCACGCCCATGGCAAGCGCCAGGATCAGCCAGAAAAGCCCAAGCTTGGCCAGGGCCGGCGTAACCTCCAGTTGGCCGCCAGCAAGGATTCGCGTCATCGACAGCATTATCCAGAGCGTGAGGCATAGTTCGCTGTAGCCGAAGGGCAGCCCTGGGATGCTGAGTTGCGCCGCGTAGGACATCGCGACGCCGAAGGCCAGAAGCGCATCACGCATCATTGCCGCGCCTCGCCCAGTCGATGGGGGCTCGGCACCGCCTCTTCCCTCGGATTCGCCTGCGCAGCTTGAACAAGCCTGCTGCGATATCTGCCACCCAGGATTGTCTTGTACAGGTCGCAATACTGGTCGATGACCCACGACAACGAGAACCGCTCCCGCACGAATCCGACGGAACGGCTGCCCATGGTCTTGCCACGGGCGGGGTCGGAAAGAAGATCGACTATCCGGGAGGCCAAGCCATCCGCATCGCGCGGCGCCACGAGATAGCCGTTCCAGCCATCCTCAACCACATCGTTGCAGCCCGGCATATTCGAGGCGACGATCGGTAATCCGGACAATCCCGCCTCCAGCAGGACACGCGGAATTCCCTCGCGATATTGCGTCGGAAATGCAAACAGATCCGCCATCCCAAGGAGGGCTGGAATGTCGCGCCTTGGCCCCAATGCGACAACGTGGGGAACATGGCGCTCGATATCGGCTCTGCTGACGGCAAACGGACCTTCGGAGTCTTGCGGGCCGACAAGTACGAAACGCGCGTTGGGCCTCTCGCGGATAACGCGAGGAACCGCCTCGATGAGGGTTGGAATCCCCTTCTGCCGCGTGAGCCGGCCGACAAATATTATGACCTGGGCTGATTGTAGGCCAAGTTCCTCGCGCATCGTGGCAGCCGAAGGACCACGATACCTTGCCATCGAGAATGCATCGGGGTCGATGCCAGAACTCCGGATCAGTCGCCCTTTGCCGCGAGCCACCAGCCGGTAGCGCTCGAAGAAGGCCTGATCATCACTATTCTGGAAGACGGTCATGGCTGTCCAACGAGACGCCACCCCCTGAAGGCCGCAAAAGAAAGGACGCAATGCCAGGGCCCGCGGCTCCCGCGACGAGAATGTCCAACCAAGCCCGTTGATGGTGCGAACGACGGGAACGTGCCCGCGCACCGCCAGTGGAGTTAGGATATTGGGCTTGGTGTCGAAACTTTGAATGATGTCCGGACGCAGTTCGGACATCAGTTCACGGATCGCGCTGACAGCACCCCATTCTGCACCGCCGCTGCCAAAGCGGTCGAACCCAAATCGGCGATGGGCAATGCCGTGGGGTGAGAAGGCGGCTCCGAGATCACTCGAAACGGCAGTGACTTGAAAACCCCTTTCGCGAAGCGCCAAAAGAAACGGGATTCTTAGTCTATGATCCTCGCCTCCAACGCAAACCAGATGCGGACTCATCCTGTCGCTCCTGGATGCGATACCAATCGCTTAAAACAGCTGACCCTATCCGCGGTTTCCATGGCCGGTTTCATCGCCCCTGAACACACAACAGCCAGTCCCACGCTAGGAGCAGGCTTTCGTGCTGTCCTCGTCTGTTTGCATGAAGCAAGCTGATCAACGATGCGGCAATGCAGCCACAATCGCTGTCACCTCGGTCAGTGAGTTGGATTCATCCGGTCTGACGGTGCAAGGACGGCACCTTCGCGTACGACACGGCGGGCCGGATATAAAAAAGGGCTGTGTTCGAAAGGTCCGCGCGCCGCGTTCAAAGCAACTTCCGCCCGCCTTCTCACGCCGGATCAACATCGCACCCCAGATGGTGTGATGACTCGCACCGCCAGTTCTCCCGACCGCTTCGTCTGGAACAGGCTTTCACCCGGTCTCTGGATATGGTCGGACCACCAGCCGCCTCTTCCCGCGGATGGGCGACCGCGTTGCCATGCTCGCCGTCATTCGGACCGGCACGCCCGCCTTTCCGTTGAACCCGGTGGGATCCAGTTCAGTGCCTCTCCGCAATTGCCAGCGGCGCGCGTCTCGCATGACCTTTTGGAGTACTGCCTTGCTCATTTTGGCGCCGAGGCTTTTCACGAGGCATTGAGCGGCTGCAATGGGAGGGCTTCGTCAGGACGCGATCCCTTTGCGGTCTGAGCTCGAAGAAATCCTGCGGAAGCGCGCATTTGGCGGTGGCTCAACCGAACGTTCATTGGCCGATTGCCGCCACTGCAAACGCACAAGGCGCTCCGGCAGACTTCGCTGCAATGCTTTCGTTGCAGGCTTGAGCACCCCATACTTGGATCATCTACATACCTCTGAGGCAAGCGTAGCATCGAGGCTGTTGTGTTTTTCGGACGCTGATCAAAGATTCTATCAAGGGGCGCCGGTATTTGATTTGTCGCTAATGGATCCTTTCCCTAGGCAGGTGTGGGGCGCCTACCGAATCGGACGAAGGGTATGTCAATGACAACACTCCATTACGCCTCGGGCGGGTCGGCCTCCGAGGTCGCGAAAGCCGGATTCAATCTTGTTGATGTATCTTCCTTGGACCAGCTCAACGCCTTGCCGGCCGGCCAGAAAGGCCTAGTGTGGCTCAATGAAGCCGATGGTGCAACCTCCTCCTTTATCCAGAAGGTCACGCCCTTCATCGGCAACCCGAAAGTGTTTGGCTTCTTCCTCGTCGATGAGCCGGACCCGACCGGCAAATGGGGAACTTATGCCACCGCCGCTGATCTGAAGGCGGAGTCAGACTGGATCCACAGCCACCTGCCCGGCGCCAAGACCTTCATAACCATGATGAACATGGGGTCTTCCGCTAACCCCGACTTTTCAAACACATTCAATCCTGCCAACACGCATATCGACTATTACGGCTTGGATCCCTACCCGGTACGGACCGGAACAAGCACGATTGACTACAACATGATCGACAGGACTGTGGCGGCGGCCGTCGCCTCGGGCATCCCGCTCAGTCAGGTCGTTCCCGTGTATCAGACCTTCGGCGGCGGCGACTGGACGACCGACACGGGCGGTCGCTATGTCCTGCCCAGCGTTGCTCAGGAAAAGACTATGTTGGACCACTGGGCCAAGGTAGCGCCTTCGCCCGCCTTCGACTATGCCTATGCTTGGGGTTCTCAACAGGGCGACACGGCGCTTGAGAGCTCGCCGACGCTGCAGGCTCTGTTCCTTCAACACAACCAGAGCACCGCAAGCGGTCCTTCGGCCAGCGAACCGACGCCGCCGCCTACCAGCACAGTGCCTCCGCCCACAAGTGTCCCTCCGACCAGCACCGGCGATCACATTTTCTACGGCACGGGTAGCGCGGATGTGCTTCGCGGCACCGCTGGCGCGGACACGATGATGGGCCGCGGCTACAACGACACCTACTATGTCAACAACGCCGGCGACAAGGTGGTGGAACTGCGGCACAGCGGCAACGATAGCGTGCTGGCATCGGTCAGCTACGCGCTGTCGGCCGGTTCGCAGGTCGAGCATCTTGCGACCACCAGCAAATTGGGAACTGCCGCCATCAAGCTCACGGGAAACGAATTCGCCCAAACCATTGATGGCAATTCCGGGAGCAACACTATCAACGGCGGTGGCGGGAGAGACGTTCTGACGGGACATGGCGGCAACGACGTCTTTGTCTTCGATTCGGCTCTCAAGGTCGGCAATATCGACAAGGTCACCGATTTCAAAGTGGGCCACGACAAGATCCAACTCGACCACACTGTGTTTGCCGGCCTGCATACCGGCGCCCTCCCCTCTTCGGCGTTCTACGCCGGCAGGGCCGCGCACGACAGCGGCGATCACATCGTCTATAACAGCACGACCGGCGCGCTTTCCTTTGACAGCGACGGCTCCGGCGGCGCACATCAGATCCAATTTGCCACTCTATCGCCACACTTGGCTCTGACGGCGTCCTCGTTCATCGTGACGTGACCGCGGGAACGTCAGCCTGAGCAAGATGGTCTGACGTTCTTGAATATGGCTGACGGAACCAACAAGCCCCGCCGAGCTTGTAGTTGGTATGAGCGCGCGCGGCATCGAATTCCTGCAGAAATGGATAGAGGATAAGATCCCGCTCTACACCAAGGCCGATCCGGCTCTTGCGGCGAAACTTGCGGACCAAGCAACGGCGGATGCCATCAGAGCGGGAATCCGCCCCGAGGAAATTTCTGAGGAAGTCGGAAGCATGTTGACGACCATGCTCGAAGTGCTCGATCAGCACGATTCGACATGATTGCGCGCTTGGCGGCAGATGCTGCCCGGCTTGGCGCCAAATGCATAAAATGTGTCATGGATCATAGGTTATGGGCCAGCCTAGACAGCATGACCAACATGCTCGCCCAGAACGCGCGCGACGACCCCGTCCACGTCGTGAGGTTCAGCACCATTGACTTGTATCAACGGCCATCGGTCCTGGCGCAGGCACTCGCCGACCTCTCTTGAGATTTCGGCCTGCCTTAATCCTTTGTCCACGCCAAGTTCGAACAGCATAACCTCGAGGAGCGGTTGCTGCGCATGCCTATCCACAAGACGGCGGCGTAGCGTTTCCTGCGGCGCGTCGAGTTGCACAACGAGATCCGGCCGCGGCAGGAACGCCAGGCACTTGCGGACCGCCTCCAGGCTTGGAGTTCTAGCCAGCACACCCAGCGCACACAAAGCCTGAATCATGCCCTCTTCGAAGATGAAGCAACCGGGCGACTCCCGCGCTTGGCGCCAGGACTGGCACAGTTGGGCGATGTCGACCTTCATGCGCCATGACCACACGCGGCTTCGAAGAGGGATCGATGCCAGAAGCCGGGCCGCGACACTGTCCTTTGGCAAGGTCGACAGCAAGATAGGACCGGATGTGGCAATCTTCTTGCCAATTCGCCCTATGCCGTGGCGGATTTCCGGAGCGTCATCCTGAGCCGATCCAGGTTCAATCAGGCGATACCCATTTACTGTCTTCACATTGATGCCGTGTCTCGCCAGCCCGTGGCAGAGGCCGCGAAGCAGCGTGGTTTTACCCGCGCCAGGCGGCCCAAACAACTCGATGATCATATGCTCTCGTCTCCGAACGAGCAGTCATTCCCGTACCGATCAAGCTTAGCCGGATTTCAGATCACACCAACGTTCATTTGAATGATTGTTCCAATCAGTGAATCTGGGCACCGAGCCCGGATTCTAGCGGAGATACCGATCGCATCCGTTCGCCTGGGCAAGCCGTCTTGCGCTCCACGGAGCTTGCAAGGAAAAACGACCGGTGCTGGACACAAATGGCAAAACATCTGAAGGACGCTCGGGAAGCGCTGGCTAGGCAAGATCGAGGCATCATCCGAATGATTGATGAAAAGATCTCCGCGGCGAGCGATGTTCGACCGTCAGCTTGGCGGGGCCCTGAATGTCCTCAGTGTGTTTGCATTCGGAAGTGGCAAATCAAAACCTACAGGTGGATCTGCGACCCACCCGAAGGTGGTCAGTCGTTCCCGAATATGAGCTTGACCAAGGGGGGCCAGTCTGGCGCCGTTACCGACAGATGGGTGCCAAATTTGCGGACATTCCAATCTTCGATCACCTTGGAGATGTCGCCAGGCGGTATCCTGACAAGCTCGCAATCAGCGACGGCGCCAACCGCCTGACTTTTTCTGAGCTTTTCCGGGCGGTCGAGACGCTGGCAACTCATATCGGTGCCGTCGTCCCCGAAGGGCAGGCCATCGGCATCCTGCAAGCAAACTCCGCTTGGTATCCTGTGGCGATCTTGGCGACCATGACGGCGGGACGGCCTTCGGTTCCGCTCAACACAAGAGATCCCGCCTCTCGCATTTTCGATATAGTCAGTGCCGCGCGGCTCGGCGCAATTATAGGCGCCGAAAATGTTCGCCCGGTCGAATTGGCCCAGGAGATCGTCTGGATCGATATTGCCGCCGCCGTGGCGCCCAACGATCAACACCCGGAACAGCAGCATAAGCACCCTATCGTTTCGGTCGATGCGCCTGCATTGGTGCTTTACACTTCAGGTAGCACCGGGCGCCCCAAGGGAATCGTCAACAGCCAACGAAGCCTGCTATGGCGGGTCCGGCAATATGTCGATGCGTGCCATATCAGCGCGGATGACGTTTTCCTGCCGCTGACCGGGCCAGCCACGATCGCCGGTTGCCGGGAGATCTTTGCGGCGCTGCTGACGGGCGCCACTTTGCATCTTCTCGAGGTGGAGGCTGTCGGCCTGCGCGCTACGCGCGCTCGATTGCAGTCCGAAGGTGTGACGATCGCCTATCTTGTGCCGGCACTGCTTCGAGCCCTCCTGGCTGAGGCGCCCGCCGACGCTTCCTGGCCGCTCAGAGTGGCCCGGATCGGTGGGGAGAAAGTGTCATGGACGGACATCGCTTTGCTGCGCAAAGCCGTTTCGGACCAGTGCCTGATCCAGATCGGCTACTCATCGACTGAAACCATCGGTTCGCAATGGTTCTTGCCGCCTGACTGGCCCGAGCAAGACGCGTCGGTTCCCGTCGGCAGGCTGCTCCCTGGTATGGCATTCGCTATCGTCGACGAAGCGGAGCGCAATGTAGGGCCAGGCGAAAGTGGAGAGCTTCTGATCAAAAGCCGCTATGTCCTGCTCGGTCATTGGGAGAACGGTGTGGTCGTTCCCGCGCAGCCGGACCCAGACGATCCCGAGGCTCGGCTTTTTTCCACCGGGGACCTCGTTCGGCTCGACGATGATGGCATCTTGAGGATCGTCGGCCGCAAAGGGCGCCAGATCAAGATCAATGGTCGACGCATCGAGCCCGCCGAACTCGAACGGGTCTTGCGTTGCGCGCCTTCGGTGGCGGATGCCGTGGTGATGGTAACGGCCGCGCAGGAACTCATCGCCTTCGCGGTTCCCCAGCGCTTCGCAGGCGGCGCTTTTGCAGACGACCTTCGCCAGCTCCTCAGAATGACCTTGCCGGCACCATTGCGTCCCTTGCGATTGCACACCGTTGACGCAATCCCACGCCTGTCGGGAGGTAAGGTCGATTTGGCAACACTGGCCGAGATAGATCGTTCGCACGGAAGGAGGGCGCGAGCCGCCCGGTCGTCCACTCTCGATGCTCGGCCCGCCGGAGGAGCAAAGGACACGCGTCAAATAGTGCAGCACGCGTGGACGCAGGTTCTCAACACAGGCACTGCCACGGGAAACTGGGATGATGCTGGAGGAGATTCGCTGCAGCTGCTGCACTGCGTCATGGCGATCGAAAACGCCATCGGGCAAGAGCTAGGCCTCGAGGCATTCACCGTGGGCATGAGCTTGGACGAGATGGTTGAGGCGGTCGTCTCTGCACGGTTGGGCGAAGGGCGCGAAAAGAAGCACCACCCCCCGGTTCTTTTCCTGTTTCCAGGGTCCGTTGGCTATGGTCCGAGCCTGGCTGCGTTCGCAGCCGCCATGGCGAAAGTCGCCCGTGTAAACCCGATCCGATATCCGAGCCTTGCGGCGATACTGGACGGACACAACAGCCTAAGCGCCATGGCTGGCGCCGCACTCGAGCAGATAAGCCGCATCCAACCTGCGGGCCCCGTGCGACTTCTCGGCCATTCTCTGGGTGGCGCGGTTGCATTCGAGGTTGCCGCACGGCTCATGAAGGCCGGGCGAACGGTGCGGTTCCTGGGCATCCTCGACACGAGCCTCCTGCACGAGCCGAGCAACCACTGGGAGACACTTACCCGTACGTTCTATCGTATTCGCACCAACCGCATATCCGCGCACCGGATGGCTTGCAGAGCCCTTGCGAAGATCACCGTCGCCGTGGGCGGCGAAGCGCGTCTGGCCAGGATTCTAGACAGATTTGCCAATGGAGAGTTCAACCCGACGATCTTCAGGACCAAACTGGAACTGCAGGAGGTTTTAAGGGCGAAGTCATTCTTCCAGTGGCTTGAGGCACCGAAACCGGCTCTGCCCCTCTCCGGTACCTTGTTCCGATGTCGCAGGGAGGGAATGCCGCGGGCCTTGGGCTGGGACAGCGTCTTGGCACACCTGGACGTCATTTCGATCAAGGGCAGCCACATCGACCTTGTCGTCGAACCAAACCTTGCCACCAACCGTCCGCTTATCGAGACGGCCATCGTGCAGACCTATTCCCCCGCCGAATCTCGCAAAAGGGAGGACTTGTCATCGACATAATTCCGGAATTCAGCAAGGACATGCTGGCGCTCGATGCCGGCGCGGAGGTCGATCGCATCGTTGACACCTTGCGCACTCAGGTTCTCGGCACCCTGCATCGTCGCGGCGTGGTTGTCGGTCTTTCCGGCGGTATCGACAGCTCCGTCGTCGCGACCTTGTGCATGCGCGCGTTCGGGAAAGACAAGGTCCTGGGACTGTTCATGCCGGAGCGGGATTCTTCCGGCGACTCCCTGAGACTTGGCCGCCGCGTCGCGGCACAGCTTGGCATTGAAAGCGTCCTTGAGGACATAGCACCGGCACTGGAGGCCATCGGCGCCTACCGCCGGCAGATCGATGCGATCCAGACCGTCGTTCCCGACTATGGGGAAGGGTGGAAATGCAAGCTGGTGATCGCGTCGGTTCTGGAGAGCAGCGGGCTCAATATAACCCGCCTCACGGTCCAGGATCCGCAGGGTAAAGTAGATACCGTGCGTCTGCCGCCAGCTGCCTATCTGCAGATCGTTGCTGCGACAAACTACAAGCAGCGCCTGCGCAAAATGACGGAATACTATCACGCCGACCGCCTCAAATACGCGGTTGTCGGCACTCCAAATCGCCTCGAGTACGACCAGGGCTTTTTTGTCAAGCAGGGCGACGGAGCCGCCGACGTGATGCCGATCGTTCACCTTTACAAAACCCAGGTTTATCAACTCGCGGAATATCTCGAGGTGGATGATGAAATCCGGCGGCGGCCACCGACCACCGACACTTTTTCCATGGCCCAAAGCCAGGAAGAATTCTATTTCGCGCTGCCCTATCACCTGATGGATCTATGCCTCTACGGCCTGAACCACGGGGTCGCCAGCAATGAGCTCGCGGCGGTTGCTGGCCTCACCGAGCCCCAGCTTCAGAAAGTGTTCAAGGACATCGAAGCGAAACGAAGGGCGGCCCACTATCTCCACGCGCGGCCTTTGCTGTCCGCCGAAGGCGGAGATTGACCGAGCATGTGCGGCATCGCTGGAATCGTGGCGCTGAATGCCACAGCGGCTTCTCCTTCGCGGCAGGCGCTGATGCAGATGATGGGCGCGCTGGCGCATCGCGGGCCCGACGGGCGCGGTCTCTACCGGGACAGACGCGCGGGGCTGGCGCATGTGCGCCTGTCCATCGTCGATCTCTCCAGTGGCCAGCAGCCGATGGCGGATACAGGCGATACGACGTGGATCGTGTTCAACGGCGAGATCTTCAACTACGTCGAATTGCGTGAAAAACTCACGGCGCTCGGCCACCGCTTCCGAACCCGCAGCGACACGGAGGTCGCGCTGCACGCCTATCGTGAGTGGGGAGAAGCGGCCTTCGAGCGGATGAACGGCCAATGGGCAATTGCAATCTGGGATTCAGTGGCCAATCGTCTCGTATTGTCGCGCGACCGCTTCGGCATTTGCCCGCTGTATTTCAGCGAGCATGCGCACCGGCTTTATTTCGCCAGCGAAGTGAAAGCCATTTTCGCGGCCGATCGAACCATCCCTCGCGCCTTTGATCCCGCCGGCATCGATCAGACGTTCACGCTCTGGACGGTCGTTCCGCCGCAAGGAGTTTTCCACGGAATCAACGAACTCGAGCCGGGTCGTGTCCGCATCTATCAGGATGGCACCGTTCGTGAGCGGATTTTTTGGCAGCCTTCCTATCCCGACGATTTCGGATCGCGGCAGGGCGAGTTCCCCGGGTCCTCCAACGACGCGGTGGACCGCGTGTCTAGCGCTCTTGAGTCCGCGACGGCGCTCAGAATGGTGCGCGCCGACGTGCCTGTCGGGTGCTACCTCTCCGGAGGGCTGGACAGTTCGCTTGTGGCCGCGCTCGCAAGGCGCTTCGCGGGCGATCGCTTCCAAACCTTCTCCTTGCGTTTTGCCGACGCCGAATATGACGAGACCCGCTTCCAGCGAATGGTTGCCGAGACGATCGGCAGTGAGCACCATGAAGTGGTCGTTTCGCGCAGAGATATAGCCGGAATCTTTCCGGAGGTAATCCAACACACCGAACGCCCGATCCTGAGGACTGCCCCGGCGCCACTCTTCCTGCTCTCGCACCTGGTGCGCGAGCGTGGCATCAAGGTCGTGCTGACCGGCGAAGGCGCTGACGAAATGTTCGCCGGCTACGACCTGTTCCGCGAAGGCAAGGTCCGCCGCTTCTGGGGGCGCCACCCGACTTCGACACGACGCTCTCGGCTCCTGGAACGCCTTTACCCCTATCTCACCCGCTCGCCGGTGCAACAGCAGGCGATGGCGCGTCAGTTCTTCGGGCGAAATATTCACGCTTACGACGCGCCGGGCTTTGCCCATGAAACACGCTGGCGAACCACCAGTGCCATCAAGCGCTTGTTTACGGCCGATATGCGGGCTCGAACGCAGGGCCGCGACGCCGTGTCCGAGTTGCTCGCCCGTCTGCCCGCGCAGTTTGCCCGTTGGAGCCCTCTTGCGCAGGACCAGTATCTCGAGGTGCAAACACTGATGTCGGGCTATCTGCTCTCCTCGCAAGGCGACAGGATGCTGATGGCTCACTCCGTCGAGGGGCGCTTCCCGTTCCTGGACGATGAACTTGTGAGGCTCGCGAATTCGCTGCCACCCTCCTTCAAACTCCGCGGCCTCGACGAGAAGCACGTGCTGAAGCGCATGGCGGCACCCATCCTGCCCTCCGAGATCATAGCCCGCAAGAAGCAGCCCTTCCGTGCGCCCAACGCGCTTTGCTTCGTCGGCGCAGACGCTCCGGATTACGCACGCGAGGCGGTTTCGCAGGCGGCCCTGCGCGAGGCGAATGTCTTCGATCCAAAGGCGGTCACGCACCTGCTTGCCAAATGCCAGGCCAGAACTGGCGATGGCGACCTGTCCAATGCCGACAACATGGCGCTGGTCGGCGTGTTGTCGACCCAACTTCTTCATCAGCAGTTCGTCGCGGGTTGTCCCAGTGCAACGCTCGAATGCACACTCAGCGTCGACGTCGACTGCGAACATCGGGAAGAGCGCCTGCATGTTGCATGATGCCGTACCATTGCTGCATGACTACCTCGCCCATTCAGCCGTCCGACACGGAAGTAAGGTGGCGCTGGTGTGCAACAGGCAGCGTGTCACCTACCTCGAACTCGAAACGCGAGCCAACGCGATCGCCCGGGACCTGGCCGCATCCGGAGTCGTTCGCGGTGATCGCGTGATGATCTTCGCCGACAACACCGTCGAGACGGTGGTTAGCTTCTGGGCGGTGCTAAAGGCGAATGCGGTGGTGTGCATCGTCAACCCGCTCACCAAGAGCGACAAGCTCGATTATCTGCTCAACGACTGCCGGCCGACGGCGCTCATCACGGACGGCCATCTGCACGCGATCTTCCGCGAGCCGGCGCGCGGCTGCCCGTCACTTCTGCGAGTGATCGTATCGGGACCGATCGACGACGTCGAACTCGCCCAGCTGCCGTTTGCCGTGCGCTGGGACGCCGCCCTCGCCAATGGCGCGGATACGCCGCCGGCACGGCAGTGCATCGATGTTGATCTGGCAGCCATCATCTACACGTCCGGGTCGACGGGCGAACCCAAGGGCGTGATGCTGACGCACAGAAACATGATGACCGCGTGCGCGTCTATCGCTTCCTACCTCGCGATTGCCGAGGACGAGGTGATCCTCAATGTCCTACCCCTCGCCTTCGATTATGGACTGTACCAGATGATCATGGCTTTTCGTACCGGCGCCCGGCTGGTGCTGGAACGCTCGTTCGCTTTCCCGGCTCAGGTCCTGGGGTTGATCAGGCAGGAGGGGGTTACTGGCTTTCCCGGCGTGCCCACAATCTTTGCCGCGCTCTCCGAACTCAGGTCCCTCAAAGACCAGGATTTCTCGAGCATCCGCTACGTCACAAACACTGCGGCAGCCCTACCCCTCAAGCATATTTTCATGCTTCGCGAGCTGTTTTCGGGTGCACGCATCTATTCGATGTACGGTCTCACCGAATGCAAACGTTGCACCTATTTGCCGCCAGAGGACCTCGAGCGAAAGCCATTGAGCGTAGGGATCGCAATCCCGAATACGGAGATGTGGATCGTTGACGAGCATGACAGGCGGATAGGCCCAGGCGTTGTCGGCCAACTCGTCATTCGCGGCGCAACGGTGATGAAGGGGTATTGGGGCAAGCCCGAGGCAACGGCCAGGAAGCTCAAACCCGGCCCGCTGCCCGGCGAGCAGGTCCTATACACCGGCGACTACTGCCGGATGGATACGGAGGGTTACCTCTACTTCGTTGGCCGTGGGGATGAGATCATAAAGTCGCGAGGCGAGAAGGTGGCGCCAAGGGAAGTGGAAAACGTACTCATGGACATTCCAGGAGTCCGAGAAGCGGCTGTCATCGGTGTTCCCGACGAGCTCCTCGGGCAAGCGGTGAAAGCCTTTGTGGTGATGGAGCATGGAAGAGCCATTGGCGAAAGGGAACTGCAGAAGGAGTGCCAGAAGCGTCTGGAAAACTTCATGGTCCCGAAATCCATCGTCGTTGTGGCGAACCTGCCGATGACGGACACGGGAAAACTCAAGAAAACGGCGCTGTCATGATGCGGGGCCAGAACCAAGTCGCTGATTAATGGTGACGCCACGGAGGACGAATTCATGTTGACCATCAAGGAACGCACCGGAATCTACAGCGAGCAGATTCGTAGTTTCTTGGTTTCAAATTTCTACGTCAGCGACGTCAAGGCATTGCTGGATGACGCATCCTTGCTCGATCAAGGCATTGTCGACTCGACGGGTGTGCTTGAGATTATCGGCTTCATCGAGGAGACCTTTGGCATTACCGTCGAGGACAGCGAACTTCTGCCTGAAAACCTCGATTCCATCCAGGGGATCGAGCAATACATCATCCGCAAAATGAACTGATGGGTGAGCGTAACGCCCAGAGCAGCCCCGTATTTGGTCTGACTGTCGCAGGATTCATGCCTGCGTCTTGACTTGCCCCAGAACCACCCGGCCCTCG
Source organism: Mesorhizobium sp. M0862 (assembly GCF_040319795.1). Classification (NCBI taxonomy): domain Bacteria; kingdom Pseudomonadati; phylum Pseudomonadota; class Alphaproteobacteria; order Hyphomicrobiales; family Phyllobacteriaceae; genus Mesorhizobium; species Mesorhizobium sp. M0862. The sequence continues at coordinate 66,615 of NZ_JAMYOJ010000004.1, read as the reverse complement.
CCCGCTTCGTTCGAGACCGAACGGATGTTCTCGAATGCCTTGCTGCGTTCCAGCAGACCCGCTACCTGTCGGTCTTGGCCAAGCCCGACCTCGAAGAGCAGGATGCCGCCACGCCGCAGGTATCGCGGTGCGTCTTTCAGTACGCGCATATGAATGCTCAGGCCGTAAGGGCCGGCTGCGAACGCCTCGCGCGGCTCAAGCTCGATCAGATGGGCGCGGTCGCCCTCGAGCCGCTTTTCAGAAATGTAAGGCGGATTGCAGACGATTACGTCGATAGTTCCGTCTAACCCAAGGCCGATGAGAGAGTCGAACAAGTCGCCCTGAAGCACCGAAAGACGCTCAGCCATGCCGTGATGTGAGGTGTTGCGGCGTGCCGTTTCGACGCATTCATCGGTGAGATCGCTTGCCCAGACAAGGGCGCTGGGCACATGGTAGGCGATCGCGCACGCCAGATTCCCAGTGCCGCAGCACATATCAACTATGCGCGGAGCCGGCAGGTTCATCTGATGCAACACACCAAGCGCGGTCTTGCCGAGCAACTCGGTCTCAGGTCTGGGGACGAGCGCACCGGGCGAAACCAGAAGTTCAAGTCCCATGAAGATGGCGCGGCCGGCGCCATAGGCATCAGCTACACTGAACTCTTTGCTCATGGCCGACCCCATCGCTTGATCTCCCCAGTATAGATCTGCGGCGCTCATGCGCCAGCCAAACCTGCTCCGAAATCATGAATTCTCAAGCCTTTCCTTCGAAAAACTGCAGGCACAAACTCGGTGCATCGCACTTCTGACGCTCATTGACCGATCGCAATCTCAGGTCGCCCAAGATGGAGAGAGAGAGAGAGAGAGAGAGAGAGAGAGAGGTGCTGCTGATGCTTTGAAGAGCCAATGGCGTGGTACGGAGGCTTTTAGATTTTGCGGATCGTGGAGAGGGTAAACGCCTATCCAACTCTGATGGAGCGGAGGCGGACCGCAGCTCCATTGACGCGCTAATCTTCGGCTCCAGTAATTCAGCAAGTGGTCGGTGGAAGCGCCTCCGCTCCAGCATCAGCCTCACCTTGCTGCATGGAGAGGTTACCTATAGGTTTGCGGACATGTCGAAACAACTGTCCGAAGGTCTCGGATCGACATCTCATTTCCGGTCAATCGCAGAGAGGGGCCGTGAGCGAAAGCGTGAGTGTTCTGATTGTTGAGGATCAATGGCTAGTCGCGCAGGACACTGCCGCGCGGCTGCGTCGCGCCGGTTATCAGGTGGTCGGACCTGTGCCGTCGGTATCCGCCGCTCTGCGTCTTGTCGAATCGGACAAGATTGACGTGGCGTTGCTAGACATCCAGCTGAACGGTGAAACGGGTCTGCCGGTGGCGAGGATATTGCAGGCGCGAGGCATCCCCTTTGCCTTCTTGTCGGGATTTGGCCCCGCCGACGTTCCCGCGGCTTTCCGCGACTGCAGATTCCTGCCGAAGCCGGCAACCGATGCTGTCATCCTTGCTGCTGTCAGCGAGTTGGCGTCCCTGCGCACAGCTTCGCGCTGACATTCGCTCCGCCGCATTATTACCGGAGTTGCGCCCTGGCGACCTGGTAGGCCGGACGAGGTCAGTCTCACAAAGGGCAACATTGGCGCTTTGGCCATGAGGACGGCGGACTACGACCGGCGAGGACGGAAATTCAGCGTTCAAAAAGCATCCGCCGGGGTTCCACTTCTCGGCCTGTTGGCGGCGATTTGGACTTAGGTCCGATCCCGGTCGCCAGAGGTCGGATTGCGGAACATCTGCCAAGGACCCACGTTCGGGGTTTGAGCACGGAGGTGCCGGCCGATCTCGAAGCGCAAGTTTCACGGGCAACTGTTGGGGAGTGTCGCGTAGTGCCGATTTCAAACGATATGGGGGACGAGTACCTGGAACTGGAATGTCCAAACTGTTCTCATGTCATCATAAAAAAGGGATCGTGGTTGAAGGTGATATCCAACTTCAACTGCACCCAATGCCATGCAAAAATCAGAATTGGTTATATGACCAAGCTCGCGCTTTTCGAGAAAAAAAGGCAAAGCATGAACCCGGCTGCGCAGTGAGCGTCCTGGCGGCCCGACAGTCGTTTGGGGTGGTGCGTTGAACCGTCGGGCCTGACCGGCCCGATGGCGGGGGAGCCAGGCCGGCTGGGTGAATCGTATACATTAGATCATGCTTATCAAGCCCAAATCCGCGGCGCGACATCCCTGGTGGGCAACGGTGACCCGCGCCAGTATACGCGCTAGCAGGAACGTCGGCGTTCAACATGCCGCTCATTCGTAAAGAGTGCGAACAGCTTCATCAAACAGCTCCACCTCGGCTTCAACCTTTTCAGCCGCTTTATCGACCTTGTCGAAACGCTTCAGCATTCGATTGTGGAGCATGGACAAGCGTGCGGCATGGTAGACCACGCTGCGCTTGTAACCTTCAGAGTCGAGTGGTTCGAACAACATTGTCATGGCAGAAATCCTCAATGTTTTCCGTCCTGCAATCCTTCCCTAGTAAACCGCCAATTAACTCTTTCGTTCCGCTGGTGATGCGAAGGCGCCCGAATGAATAACTCGTTGCGCTGTCTCCAGACTGCACGAGCGTGCTTCGTCTGTCTGAGGTTGGGCCCCAAGGCTTGCGCTTGCCTCGCCTGTTCGGCTCATGCTGCGTCAGTCACGACATCGACGGCCAGCTTCAGTTCAATCGCTTTGGGCGTGAGTTGAATACCGGCGCTGCCAAGAATTGCCGAATGATCATCCTGCTGTGGTGGGACCGCCGAACCCGTCAGGAGCGACGAACCGAGCCGGCTTGGATAGTCGCCCCGCCGCAAGGACGCGAGCGGATCGAAGATCACGTCGGCAGGTGCTCTGCCCTCTCTGGGAAGCCGGCGCCGCGCGCACTTACTGAAAAAACCCAAACAGAATAAGAGCGAGAAAGGCAAACAGCAGCGCTGCAGCCGCTAGCAACACACCTTTGTTGGAGCCCCGCCGAGGTTGAGGGTCAGGCACGAGTTTTTTCCGGTTTGGGAGTTCATTCATTGGACATTAATTTGCGGCTGCAAATTTGGTTCCGCTCATGCTTGAATGCCTACAATGCCGCCCCACAGCGCCCTACAGGCGCACGACCTTCGCTAGCCCTAGGCGTGTCCGCTGGCCTTCTGCAAAGGACAACGCGAACGATTCCTGATTGAATGACCGGGCAATTTCCTGATCTTTCTCATTGATTTCGTTTAGCTGGTTTACTTACTGATGTTGCGAACGACAGATGTCGCCGAAACCACAACGTAGAAACACGGCGACTGCAAACCCTAGTTTAAGCCACTCGAGCAGAAGATCGGAGCGATGCCTATGTGCCGCCGAAGCGCAAGAAGCCGCTGCGGGACATGCCAGTCTCGCCAGCGCTAGTTAGGGCTGCCGGCGCGAATCTAGCGTTTCTTCGGCTTCGGCGTGATGTCCTGCGACCCGCGCCTTGTCGCCATTGTTCGCGAGAACACCAGATTTTGCCTTGTCCTTACTGGTCGGCAACTCTGGACCGCAGCGACCGACGGCGCCGGGCGCCAGTGGCAGATCGGTCGTGGCCTTCAACGGCAAGCACCGCATGCGCGCGGGCATGACTTCTTCGTTGCCGTAGCAATCGCAATCGGCTGCCCAACGGCAGTGCCTGGCCGCTACGCGCCACGGAAGAATTGTTCCTCTCAAGCCTCTTGCTGGAAAAGGGCTTCCGCAAGTTCAACAACAACGCGCAAAGCCCGTATTGGTTCACATCCAAACAATCGCGTTAGTGCTCCCGCGCCATCTCGGTCGCGTTTTCGCATTTTGGGTGTGTGCGGCGCGTCTCGGCGAAGGGCTATGGAGAATTCGTATTTCGTTCCTTTCGCCGCCTTGAATGAGACCAAGAATTTCATGGCTGTCAGAAAACGACACGTACCAACCCGCTCACGACGATCCATAGGCGCCGTGATGATAGATCAGTGCCGGACCGGGCTCTCCGCTCACCACATGCCGGACGCTGCCGAGGATTAGCGCATGGCTGTGGCGAACTATGGTATCCTCGACGGTGCAATCGACCGCGGCAAGCGCACCTTCGAGCGCCAATGCGCCGCTTGCAAGGGTGGACCAGCGTGCACCCTCGTAGCGAGCCTGCCCCTTGAGGCCGCCTCGACCAGCAAAACGGTCGGCAATCGCGATCTGGTCGGCGCGCAGCACATTCACGCAGAAGTGCCGATGCCGGCTGATGGCTGCCCATGTCGACGAGCTCAGGTTGATGCTGACGACCATCACCTCCGGTTCGACCGACAAGGAATGGGCTGTGGTAATTGTTGCGCCCGTCCGCTCGTCGCCGATGCCTGCGGTGACCACGGACACGGCTCCGGCCAGGCGTCGCATCGCAAATTTCAGGGGGATCCGGGTTTCATCCGGGAGAATGCGTTCGGTTAGTGTCATCTGGATAGCCTCATCGTGTTTGCAGCTTCACGACGCCCTGCGACGCAACGCCGTCTGGTATCCCAACCATTGGTGAATTTCGGTGGCGATGCTCTCGGCATGGGCGGTGACTTCAGGGATGCCCATCAGCTCGCCGACGCTGCCGCGCGCCAGCGGTCCGCTGATGAAAATAGTGTCGGCCGGGTGACCTGACTTACCGACCGCGCGGCCGTGCCTGTCGGTGTCGAGACCAAGGCCGGTTGGGTCAAGACGGACCAGGCCCAGATGTCCAAGGGCGGCAATCGCCGTGTTGGTGCGAAGAATGTCGGCATGCGCCGGCCCGGTCGTCACGATCACGCTGTCGAACGTCTCGACGATGAGGTCGTGTCGGCGCCTTGACCGCTGCGTGACGCGGATACGTCCGTCGGCCTCTTCGGCCTCGACAATCGATCCGGCGCGATAAGCGAGCGTCCCCTCGTCAAGGCGGCGATCCAGCACGACTGCTACCTGTGGCGCGATGCGGAAACGATGCACGTCCCAGAGCGCGCGAAGATGGCGCACCACGCGGCGCTGCTCGGCGAGCGGCAAGGCCTGCCAGATCAACTGCCCCTGACGCCGGACAGCGTCGAGGACCGGATACCAGTCTTCGCCCTGTCGCGTCGCTGCCGCGATCGTGGCCCGGATGCGCCTGAGCAGCACCGTGGCGCTGCGTAAAGGCAGGCTGGTGAAGTCGCCTATCGGGTCGCCCTGCATGGCGGCCTGCACATGCGAGCGATAGCCATGGCGCGACAGTGCCGTGATGCGGCCGCGATGACCTCTACGGTCGAGGGCTGCAATGACGTCGGCCGAGGTCAGACCGGTGCCAACAATGAGAACACGGTCGTCGCGGCCGATCGCCTGCAGCCGTTCGAGGTCGTAGGGATTGGCCACCAATCCGGCGACTGAGGCCACGCTGCGCAGCGGCGCCGGGAGGGCCGGCAATGGATGCGTCGCCGCGATCACCACAGCATCGGCGGAAAGCGTTGCGCCATCGGACAGGACAAGCCGGTAGCCCTCGCCACTGCGCTCGACCCAAGCAACTTCGGCCCTGACATGGCGGATCGCCTTGCTTTGCAGGAAGGGCTGCAGGTGGGATTCGACATAGCGGCCGAAGACCCGACGCTGCGGGTAAATCGCGCCGCTGGCGGCGATGGCCTGCGTATCGTCCAGAATAGCGCCGGTCTGCTCCAGCCAGTCGGAAAAATGGCCCTCCTCACCTGAGATCAGCGTCATCCTGGACGCCCGCACGTTGATGCGGTGCGAGGGATCGGCCGTCGAATAGGCCAGACCATAGCCGAGCGCCTCGCGCGGTTCGACGACCACGATATCGGCTGCATCGGCGGGCAGCAGCCGCGCCAGGTGAAACGCGGTTGCGGCGCCGGAAAAGCCGCCGCCAATGATGGCGACCGTCAGTTTCCCAGCCCTGCGGGAAGCGCTCAAGACTGGCTCGCGCGCAGCGCCGATGGTCGATGATCTCCGGCCACCGTTTCGCCGAACGGTCCCATGTTCACCGTCGTCGGCCGGGTCGAGATTTCGTGATCGAGCGGCAGCAGCGGCAGCACCAGTTCGCCGAAGCGATAGGCTTCCTCCAGATGCGGATAGCCGGACAGGATGAAGGTATCGATGCCAATCCTTCGGTATTCGTCGATCCGTTCTGCCACGGTCGCCGCGTCACCGACCAAGGCGGTGCCGGCGCCGCCGCGCACGAGGCCAACGCCGGCCCAAAGGTTCGGGCTGATTTCGAGCTTGTCGCGGCTGCCGCCATGCAACCGGCTCATGCGCGACTGGCCAACCGAATCCATGCGGGCGAAAACCTTCTGTGCCTCGGCGATCGTCTTGTCGTCGAGGCGGCTGATCAGCCGATCGGCATCGGCCCAGGCCTCGTCATTGGTCTCGCGAACGATGACATGCAATCGGATGCCAAAGCTCACTTCGCGGCCGGCCTTTTCGGCAAGGCCGCGCACATGCTCGACCTTGGCGGCGACGTCCGCCGGCGGCTCGCCCCAGGTGAGGTATTTGTCGATCTGCTCGGCGGCGACCGCATTGGCCGCGTCCGACGAGCCGCCGAAATAGAGCGGCGGGTGCGGCGTCTGCACCGGCGGGAACAGCAACCTGCCATCTTCGATGTGGAAATGCTTGCCTTCGAAGGCTACGGTTTCGCCGCTGAGCACGGCCTTGTAGATGTCGAGAAATTCCCGCGTCACCTCATAACGCTCGTCATGGCTGAGGAATATGCCATCGCCCTTGTTCTCGACCGGATCGCCGCCCGTGACCACGTTGATCAGTAGGCGCCCGCCGGAGATGCGGTCGAGTGTCGAGGTCATGCGCGCGGCGAGCGTCGGCGATTGCAGACCCGGCCGCACGGCGACGAGGAAGCGCAACCGCTGCGTCAGCGGCGCCAGCGCCGACGCCACCACCCAGCTGTCTTCGCAACTGCGCCCGGTCGGCAGCAACGCGCCATAATAGCCGATGGCGTCGGCGGCCTTGGCGACCTGGGTGAGATAGGGCAGATCGACCGCCCTGCCGCCCTCGGAGGTGCCGAGATAGCGGCTGTCGCCATGCGTCGGGAGAAACCACAGGACCTTAATCCTGGAGGGGGTGGCAGCGCTCATGAATAGTCCTTTGTGACTTTACGGCGTTCCCGCTCAGCTCCAGGCGTGGAGCGGCGGGTTCACCTCGTTCAGGTAATAGTTCCCCAGGATCGCGTATTTCCAGCGCACCGGATCGTGCAGCGTGTGGGTGCGGGCATTGCGCCAGTGGCGGTCGAGATTGTGCTCGGCCAGCGTGGATCGCGTGCCGGCAAGTTCGAACAGTTTGTTGGTGGCGTTTATGGCGATCTCGGTGGTGAGGATCTTGGATTCGGCGACCGCGATCTGCGCTTCCGCGACCGTCTTCGCGTTAGGATCGGCCACGGCGCGGTCGACCGCAAGGCCGGCCTTTTCCAGAATAGCCTCGGCCGCATTGGCGCGCAGGCGAAGGTCGCCGATCGCCTGGATCGTATAGGGATCCTGCCAGGCATGATCGACGCCGCTGTCGATCCACGCGCGCGACCTGGTACGCACGAAGCTGACCGTCTCGTCGATCGCCGCCTTGGCGATGCCGAGATCGACCGCCGCCTGGATGATCTGGAAGATGGGTCCGTCGGCTGTCGGTTTGTCGTACCCCTTGTAGCCGGGGACGAGATGCGTCTTCGCCACCTTCACATTGTCGAGCAGGACCGTGCCGGAGAGCGTCGTCTTCTGGCCGAAGCTCGACCAGTCATCGATGACGGTCAGTCCGGGCGCGCCGCGATCGGCGATGGCATACCAGGCGCGCCCCTCGTCATCGAGCGCCACAATCGGCACCAGATGGGCGAGCAGGGCGCCGCTTGAATAGAATTTCTGGCCGTTGACCACGACATGGTCACCGGCATCGACGAACTTGGTCTCGAAGTCGGCGGCACGCTTGGAGCCGAACTCGGAAAACGCGTTGCCAAAGCGCGTGCCGGACAGTGCCTCGGCGAAGAGCAGCTTTTTCTGCGCCTCGTCCGAAACCGTGCGGATGGCGGCGACCACGCCGAGATGGTTCTGCGGAATCTGGCCAAGCGAGGGATCAGCCGTCGAGATGATGGTGATCACCTTCGACAGCGTCACATAGGACACCTCCGGCCCCCCATAGGCCTTCGGCACATTGATCGACCACAAGCCGCTCTGCGAAAACGCATCGAGCTCTTCCTTCGGCCAGATGCGCTCGCGGTCCCGCTTCGACGCTTCCCTGGCGAATTCAATGGCAAGTTTTTCGGCGATGGCGATCGCCTCGGCATCGGTCTTGATGATATGCGCCTTGGCCGACGGGCGCTCCACTGGAGGCACGGCGACGCGCGCGTCGGACGGCTGCTTGGATTGGATGGTCATGCTGCAGTCTCCTGGGGGAAGTGTTGCGATGGAAGCGGCGCGCCGCCGAGATAATAGGTCTTGATGTCGTCGCGCTGGCGCAGGTCGGCAGCCGACCCTTCCAGCACGCTTTTGCCGTTTTCGAGGACGGTGGCACGATCAGCATATTTCAGCGCCACCGCCGAATTCTGCTCGGCGACAAGGATCGAAAGATCTTCGTCCCGATTGAGCCGCTTCAAGGCGCTGAAGATCTCGTCGACGATCAGCGGCGCGAGCCCCATCGAGGGCTCGTCGAGCACGAAGAGTTTCGGCCGCGACATCAGTCCGCGACCGATCGCCGTCATCTGCTGCTCGCCGCCGGAGGTGAGGCCGGACCGCGTGCGCCGTTTCTCGAGAAGCCTCGGAAACAGCGCGTAGACACGCTCAAGGTCGGCCTTCACGCCAATGCGCGAGGATGAACGCCCGAGCGCCCCGGTCAGAAGGTTCTCCTCGACCGTCAGCGAGCGAAAGCAGTGCCGGCCCTCGAGAACCTGGACCAGGCCCTTGCGGACGAGGTGCGAGGGACTTGCCCTAGAAACATCCTCGCCATCGAAAATGATCCGGCCGGCAGTGACGGAGCCGCGCTCTGCCGGCAGAAGATTGGATGCGGCGCGCAACAGCGTCGTCTTGCCGGCGCCGTTGGAGCCGAGCAACGCCACGATCTCGCCCTTGCCGACCGAGAGGTCGACGCCATGCAGGGCGGCGATGGCGCCTTTGTAGACGGCCTCGACGCGGCTGATCGACAGGATCGGATTTTCCGGGCTGGACATCGATAACTCCGCTGCGAAGATGGATGGCACGGCCGGCCCGCGGGCCGGCCGTGAGCTCTTCAAACTCAGTTGCTGACCACCGCATCGGCGTCTTCGGCCGTGCGGATCTTGAGGCCCTTTTCCTTGGCATAGGCCTCGGACGACTTCTCGATGATCGGGCGCAGCAGCTTCCAGTCCGGCGCGATCCAGTCGGACACGACGTTCCACTTCTTGCCGTCCCACCGCTGGAAGGTCACGTAGCCATCACCCTCGTGATTGTCCCAGGAGACGTTGATCGAGTGGAACAGGTCCTTGGCACCGAGTGCCTCGACGCGCGCCGGGTCGAGCTTGAGATGTTCGAAGCCCCAGCGAACCTCGTCGCCGGTCAGCGTGCGATTGCCGAACTTGGCCTGGGCGATGCGGATGGCTTCGACATTGAGGATGCCGTTGACGATGCCGAGATTGTGGTAGACCGAGCCGATGCGGCTCTTGTCCTCGAGATTGCCCTTGCCGGCGTCGTAGACCGTCTTGACGATCTCCTTGACGACCGGATAGTCGGCGCCAGACGCCTGGGTGGTGATGGCGGTGTAGCCCTTGGCGGCGTCGCCGGCGGGGATGACGTCCTCTTCGGAGTTGGACCAAACATTGCCGACGATATGATCGGCCGGGAAGCCGGTCTTCTGCGCGGTCTTGAGCGCAACCGGGTTCATCACGCCCCAGCCGCGCAGCACGACATAGTCGGGACGATCGCGACGGATCGTCAGCCACTGCGCCTGCTGCTCGTTGCCCGGATGGGGAACTTCAATCTGCGACAGCTCGAAGCCGTATTTCTGCGACAGCAGCTCATAGATAGGGATCGTCTCCTTGCCGTAGGGCGAGCCGTGATAGAGCACGACGATCTTCTTGCCCTTGAGCTTATCGAGGCCGCCTTCCTTGGAGGCGATGTAGTTCACGATGCCCGACGTTTCGCTGTAGGGGTTGAGCAGCAGCGGGAAGACGTAAGGGAATACCCGGCCGTCGGTGGTGTCGGTGCGGCCGTGATTGATGGTGATCAGCGGCACCTTGTCATCGGTGATGCGGTCGATCATGGCATAGGCGATGCCGACCGAGAGCGGGTTCCAGGCGGCGATGCCGGGATTGCTCTTCAACCGTTCGTAGACCTCGACGCCCTTCTCGACCTCATACTGGGTTTCGCCCTCGCTCCAGGTCAGCTTGACGCCATTGACGCCGCCGTCGCGGATGTTGATCAGGTTGAGATAGTCGATGAAGCCGCCGAAGAAGCCGGTGCCGCCCGCGGCATAGGGGCCGACGCGGTAGCTCTGCAGCGGGAAATATTGTTCGTCGGCATGGACGGCTGTCGCGCCGAGCACGAAAGCGGTGGCGATCACCGCTTTCTTGAGGTGACTGAAGAAGGTCATGAGTTGCGTCTCCTGAGGTTTTGGGTCCGTGAGAGAATGTCGAGCGGCGCTCAGCTGGACCTTGAGCCGATCCGTCGTTTCAGGCGGTCGAAGAGGGCCGACAGCCCGTTCGGTTCCGCGATGAGGAAAATGATGATGAGCGCGCCAAGCACGATGCGCTGGCTCATGTCGAGCACACCAGAATCGAACAGGCCGCCGAACACGAAGGCGCCGAGCCGAGACAGAACGAGCGGGAAGACGACGATGAATGCGGCGCCCAGAAACGCACCGCGTATCGAAGCCAGCCCGCCGATGATGATAATGAACAGGATCTGAAACGAGCGGTCTAGATTGAAGCCGGCCGGCTCGACCGTGCGCAGATAGGTGAAGGCCCACAGCACGCCGGCGACGCCGATGATGAAGGACGAAATGGCGAACGCCAGCAGCTTGGTCCGCAGCACCGGCACGCCGATGACGCGCGCGGCGGTTTCGTTGTCGCGCACCGCGATGAAATTGCGGCCGGTAGCGCTGTTGACCAGGCGCCAGACCAACGCCGTCAGCACGATGACGGTGGTGACCGACAGCAGGTAGCGGCCGGTGGCGCCGTCGAGCGAAAACCCGGCAGCGGCAAGGTGCGGTGCAGAAATCACCCCGGACGGATTGTCGTTGGAGAACCAGCCGAACTTGGTCAGCGCCCACTGCACGAAAAACTGAGCGGCGAGCGTCGAGACAGCGAGATAGAAGCCGCGAAGGCGCAGGCTCGGCAATCCGAAGATGACGCCGATGCCGGCGGCCGAAATTCCGGCCAGGATCATGGTCGCCGCCAGCGGCAGTCCTTCCACCCGCAGGTTGAAATTGTATGCGGCGAAGGCGCCTACCGCCATGAAAGCGGAGGAGCCAAGCGAAAGCTGGCCGCAATAGCCGGTCAAGAGGTTGAGGCCGACTGCCGCCAGGCTGAGCGCAAGGAACGGCAGCAGGATCGCCTCGACCAGATAGCTCGACGCAAAGGCCGGGACCAGGCCGTAGACGACGACGATCGCCACGGCCGGCAAAGCTAATTTCCGGGCGAAGCTCAGCCAGTCGATTGGAGCCCTTGCGGCATCGAGCGCTTGCACGGCCATCGGTCAGACCCTTTCGACGGTTTTCTGGCCAAACAGGCCGGAGGGGCGCACCAGTAGGACAACCAGCGCCAGCGCATAGGCGAACCAGCCTTCGATGCCGCCGCCGACGAAGGGTCCGAGATAGACCTCAGCGAGCTTTTCGCTGGCGCCGATGATGAGGCCGCCGACGATGGCGCCAAGGATGGAATCGAAGCCGCCAAGCACCAGCACCGGCAGCGCCTTCAACACGATCAGCGATAGCGAGAACTGGACGCCGAGGCGTGCGCCCCACAGCAGTCCCGCGACCAGCGCCACGAAGCCTGCAGCCGTCCACACCGTTCCCCAGATCCGCGGCAGCCGCAGCCCGACGGCAAGTGCCGCGAACTGATCGTCGGCGACGGCGCGAAAAGCCAGCCCGATCCGCGTCCAGTAGAAGAATGCGCTCAAGCCGGCCACCATCACCGCGGCAATGCCGGCCGCGAGCAGATCGAACGACGAGATGAGGATGCCGCCGACCTCGAAGGGCGTGTCGTCGATGCCGAGATCAAGCCCGTGCACCTGCGTGCCCCAGATCAGTTGGGCAGCGCCCTCAATGATGTAGGACAGGCCAAGCGTGGCCATGAACAGTGTCATCGGCGAGCGGTTCACCAGCGGCCTGAGCACGGTTCGCTCGATGGTGAAACCCAGCGCGACCATGACTGCGAAGGTGATGAGCAGCGCAAGCGCAAACGGGATGCCGCGTTCGACCAGGCTGACAAAGGTGAGTGCCGCAAACAGCACCATCGACCCTTGCGCGAAGTTCAGCACACCCGACGTCTTGTAGATCAGCACGAAGCCGATGGCGACGAGCGAATACATGACTCCCGACAACAGGCCGCCGACCAGCACTTCGACAACGAAGAGAAAATCATAGTAGCTCATCAGATGCCCTCGCCATCCTCGCCCTCGGCGGTGCCGAGATAGGCCCGGATCACGTCCGGATCGGCGCGCACTTCGGCCGGCGTGCCGTCGGCGATCTTGCGGCCGTAATCGAGCACGGCGACGCGGTCGGATAGGCCCATGACGACCCCGATGTCGTGCTCGATCAGGATGATGGTGACGCCATGCCGGTCGCGCGCGGCGCGCACGAACCCGGCCATCTCGGCTTTCTCGGTCGCCGTCATGCCCGCCATCGGTTCGTCGAGCAGCAGGATCTTCGGCTCGGCAACCAGCGCTCGCGCCAGTTCGACCCGCTTCTGCAAGCCGTAGGGCAGCGTCGCGACCAGCTGATCGGCGACCGTTTCCAGATGCAGGAAGGCGATTGTCTGGTCGACCTTTTCGGCAATCGCAGCGTCTTCGCGCCTGGCGCGTGGCAGGCCGGCAATATGTTCGACAAAACTGGCGCGCCTGGTGTGGACGCGGCCCGACGCGATGTTGTCGCGCACCGAAAGCCCGGGAAAGAGCGCCAGGTTCTGGAAGGTGCGCGCGACGCCCAGACGTGCCAGACGGTTCGCGGGCACACGGGAGAATGACTGGCCGGCGATCGCGATCTTGCCGTGGTCGGCGTGATAGAGGCCGCTGATGATGTTGATCAGCGAGGATTTGCCTGCGCCGTTGGGGCCGATCACGGCGCGGATTTCGCCGCTCTTGACCTCGAGATCGACATCGCTCAGCGCCGTGACGCCGCCGAACGAAATGCCAATCCCGCTCAGGGTCAGGATCGCATCGACCTTTGCCGACAGGCGCGCCGGGCGCGTGTCCGTGAGTGGACCAGCGCCAGCAAGAATGCCGGGGATTTCGGGCGCACGCTCGTATGCGGCGGCTCCCAGCGAAGCACCAATCATGACACGTTCCTGATTTTGGAGGAGTGGGCGGCCCGCAGGCCGCGCCCTGGCCTATTCGGCGGCGACAAGCTCCCTGTCACGCGCCGCTTCCAGTTCGCGCACCAGCGGGATGATGCGCTTGCCGAAGAACTCGACCTCTTCCTGGAAATGCAGGAAGCCGAGCAGGATCAGATCGGCGCCGGCATCCTTCAGCTTGAGGATGCGTTCGGCGATCTGTTCCGGCGTGCCAATCAGATTGCTGCGGAAGCCGTCATTGTATTGCACCAGATCCTCAAGGGACGACTTCGCCCAGTTGCCCTCGCCTTCCGGCGAGGCCTTGCCGGCATTCTTGACCTGGTCGGCAAAGCCCTGCACCGCTTCGGGATTGGCCTTGGCGACGATCTCGTCCAGCACGGCGCGTGCTTCCGCCTCGGTTTCGCGAGCAATGGCAAAGGCGTTGACGCCGATCTTCACCTTGTGGCCATTCGCCTTCGCCTTGGCCTGGATATCGTCGACCTGCTTCCTGATCTCTTCGGGCGTGTTGCCGTTGGTGAAATACCAGTCGGACACCCGCGAAGCCATGTCACGCGCGGCGCGCGACGAGCCGCCCTGGAAGATCTCGGGCTGCGGATCGATCGGCTTCGGCTTCATCGAGTAGTTGGTGAAGCGATAGAAGTCGCCCTTCAGCGTAAAATTGTCCTCGGTCCAGATGCCGCGCAACGCGCGGATGAACTCCTCCGAGCGGCGGTAGCGCTCGTCATGGTCGAGCCACATCTCGCCGATGGCGGCGAACTCGCCACGGAACCAGCCGCTGACGACATTGACGGCCACGCGGCCATTGGTCAGGTGGTTGATGGTGGCGATCTGCTTGGCCGCCAGCGCCGGGTTCCATGGACCGGGCAAGACGGCGGCAATCACTTTCAGCGTTGTGGTGGCGGCCAGCAGTGCGTGGCTGAACGACACGGATTCGTGCTGGTTGTCGGCGCCGTAGCCGGCGGTGAAGCGGATCTGGCTCAGTGCGTAGTCGAAGCCGTTGGCCTCTGCGATCTGGGCGAGCTTGCGGTTGTAGTCGATGTCCCAACCGGTCCGCTGCTCGATGTTGGAGATGACCAGGCCGCCGGAGACGTTCGGAACCCAGTAGGCGAATTTCAGGCCGTCGGAATGAGACGTCATGTCGTTGTTCCCTTTTTGGTTGGCTCAGCCGACGCGCGCTGCGGCGGCGGCATTTGCATGGTTGGAATTGAGCAGTGAAACCGCTTCGGATGCGGCCCGTGAAATGCGTTCGCGTATCGCCTCGCCGACGATTTCGGCGCCGATGAAATCGTCGGGCGCCCCATAGACGCCGGTCGGTACGGTGACGGCGCCGAAAAAGCCGAATAATGGCCGCAGCTGATGTTCGAGAACCAGGCCATGGTAAGGACCTCCGCCTGTCGCCGCGAGAAGCACGGTCTTGCCGGCGAGCGCGCGATAGTCGACGAGGTCGAACAGGTGCTTGAGGGCGCCGGTGTAGGAAGCCCGATAGACAGGCGTTCCGACCACGAGCAGATCGGCCTTCTCGACACGCTGGATGATCGCTTCGCCGGACGCGCCGAGGGCGCCACGGGACAGTCCGACGAAAAGCGAAGGCGCCGCCTCGGTGATTTCGATCAGGCCCGTGTCTGCCGGGACGCGCAGCGCGACGTCCTTGACCAGCGCGTTCACCACCGCGGTTGTGCGCGATGGCGTGCTTACGCCGCCGGATATTCCGAGAACCGATAGCCTTGCCAACTCGTCAATCTCCCAGACCCTGCATGCGCATCGGTCATTTCCAAACCGGGGCAGACGATATTCGACAAAATCTATAGAGATAAGGAACGACGTTTCGATTTTTCGCCTTTGGCGAGAAAAATCCGGTTCTGCTAATGTGCGGTAGCAACGTCCATCTGGCGATGGCCGGGAAGGATCAAAACGGCTCGCAGTCATCTATCGACATTTTTGAAAGCGCCGATGCCTTTGGGCAATAAGGTTCGTTGCCATGATGCCTGGCGTCGCCGTCGCGCAATACTACGAAGCGGCTTCCCTTGCCGGCGACGTCACCAGTTTCTGGGTGCCCAATCGGGATTGTCTCTTTCCATGGTGCGCGACATTGGCTTTAGGATTAACCGCAGCGACAGTTGGGACACACGCATCCCTGTGGACGCCTCGAGTGCGACAACGTCCAGCAGCGCTGGACGGCTGGACGGCGCCAGTTGCTCGCGATCGACACGGGCAAGCTCTATGGCGGGCGTGGGGATTTCCTGCCGGTGGCCGAGGCGATAGCCCAGCAGATCGTCCATCTCGGTAAGTCGACGAGATCGTCACCGCCTAGCACCCACGGCGTCAATGACGGCCCAGGGATCTGGTGGGCTTTTCTGCTGGGTCAGGTGTTGAATGTGGGCCGATCGTACGTCCGCGATCAATCCGCCGCAGCTCGGCGGCCTTGATCACCCGTTGCAGCCCGCCGACGTCACGAAATGACGGACGGGCACCAGGAAGTCCCACGGGTTGCCTCTTCACGCCAGCACGCCTGTGCCACCGTCGCTGCCTAAGAGGCGGCGACGGTGGCCGCTTGAAGCAGAACCCGCGCGCCGGTAACCGCGTGGGCAGGCTCCACATATTCCGCCTCGTTGTGGCTCAGCCCGTCACGGCACGGCACAAAGATCATCACGGCAGGCGCCACCCGGGCGAGGAACAGCGCGTCATGGAATGCACCCGAGATCATCTGTTTGTGCGGCAGCTGTAGGGAATTGGCGGCCTCCTCGACGGTTTTGACCATATCGGGAGAGAATGCCGCCCCCGGCATGTCGAACGACCGCCTGATCGTTACCGTGCAATGCTGAGCTTCTGCCTCCGCCGCGCATACCTGGCGCAGTTCTGCTTCGATGGCATCGAGCCGCTCTACCCGCGGATGCCTGATATCGACGGCGAAGACCACAGACTGCGGTATGGCGTTGATCGATCCCGGCTGGGCGGTGACCCGGCCCACCGTCAGCCTTGCGCTGCTGTCGAACGGCATGATGGTCGTCTGGAGCCTGTGAATCGCGGCAACGGCCGCGACCATCGGATCCCTACGGTAGGCAAGGCCGGTTGTACCGGCGTGACCGGCGGCGCCCTCAATGCAGACCTCCAGCCAGCGCGTACCTTGCACGGCTGTGACGATACCGATCGGCAACCGCTCCTTTTCCAGCGACGGTCCCTGTTCGATATGCAGCTCGATGTAGCCGGATATCGGCATGCCGAGGGGGCGAAGGGTTGCCTCTGGCAAGGCGGAGATCGTTGCCCCGAGCTCCTCTGCGAGGGACGCACCGTCGCTGCCGACTATGGACCGCCATGCGGAAATGTCGGCTCCGGTGAAGGCCATGGAGCCCATGACACCCGGCGTAAACCGGCTGCCCTCTTCATTGGCCCAGGCGACGACCTCGATCGGCATCCGAGTCTCGGCCCTCGCGTCCTCCAGCGCTTCGAGCGCCTCGAAGGCGGAAAGCGTGCCGAGCGCTCCATCGAAGCGCCCGCCGGTCGGCTGGCTGTCGAGGTGGCTGCCGATCAGCAGCGGCGGCAGGGTGGCATCCGTGCCATCGCGGCGGACGAAAAGGTTTGCCATGGCGTCCTGGAAAACCGCGAAGCCGCGCGCGAGCGCCAATTCCGCCAACAGGCGCCGGGCGCCGCGATCCTCAATGCTGAACGCCTGTCGGTTTACGCCACCGGCTGGCGTCGCGCCGATCCGGGCGAAGGCATCGAGCCGGCCCAGCAGCCGCTCGCCGTCGATCTCCGGCACTAAAGTCACCGCTTGAGGCCGCGGATGAAGGCCTTCACCCGTTGCGGATCGACCTGATTCCACCACACTCCATCATGTTTCAGCGAGCTGGCGACAATGACGCCGTCGACGATGTCCAAGATATCGTTGGCGTTGTCGGGTGTCACCCCGCTGCCGACAAGCGTCGGCAGTCCGGCGGCGTCCTTGATCATCCTGATGTAGCTGAGGTCGGCGGCGTGGCCAGTGCGCTGGCCGGTGGCGATCACCGCGTCGGCATCGAAGAACACGAGGTCCTTGACCTGCTCCTCGATCGGCCGGTCGCCGACGATCGCGTGGGCGCCATGCTTGACATGCGCGTCGGCGAAGATGCGGATACCGTTGGCCCGAAGCCTTGCGCGGAAACGCATGGCGCGCGCCGCTTCGCCTTCGATAAAGCCCTCGTTGGCGACATAGGCGTTGGCCCATTGATTGACGCGCACGAAGGAAGCACCGGAGGCACTGGCGATCGAAAGCGCGGGAATGGAGGCATTGGCAAGCACATTGATGCCGATCGGCCGGCCGAGTTCTCTGCGGATCCGGTCTGAGACGACAGACATGTAGGCGGAGGTTTCCGGCCCGATATCATCCGGCTTGGAAAACGGCACGTCACCATGGTTTTCGGCGATCACGCCGTCACACCCTCCCTGCAAATAGGCTTTGGCGTCGTCGAGGCCGCGTTGATAGATGGCCTCGATCGCCTCGCCATGGTAGCGCGGCGCCCCCGGCAGGGGGGCGAGATGAACCACGCCGATCACCACCTTGCTTCTGCCGAAGATCGACTGCAGCGCATCATTCGTCACCTGGCCGACGGGTTTGGGGGATTGTGTCATGCGGTTTCCGCTTCTGTCGTTTCCATGAGCAGTTTCATCTCCCGCCTGCCGGGGCAGGACTCAAGCGTGCCGGCGCGCCCGACAGAGATGGCTGCGGCGCGGACCGCAATCCGCGCTGCCGCGAGGAGTTCCATGCCGGCCGCAAGGCAACCAGCGAGGCAACCGCAAAAGACGTCGCCCGCGCCGCTGGTGTCTAGCACGGCCACCCTGGGCGCCGCGATCCGGTCGATCCGTCCTTCGCCATCGGCGACAAGGCAGCCGAGTGCGCCAAGCGTCACGATGGCAGCGCCGGCGCCCTGACGGATCAAGTCGCGGGCCGCCATGGCAGGGTCGCCAGCCCCGGTCAGTTGCGCCGCTTCGCCCGCGTTGGCGATGACGACGCTGACGTCGCTCAAGCCCGGTGTGTGGTCGGCCGCAAGCGGGCTCGGATTGAAGATCGTCATCGCTCCCGCGCCGCGCGCCACCTTCAGGCAAGTGGCCGTGATATCCGGAGCCAGATTGCCCTGAAATACCACGATATCGCCGCGTTCGATCGCTCGGGTAAAACCGCTGTCGGCCATAGGATTGTACGCGGCGGCGCAACTGGCTCCGGTGACGATGAGGTTTTCGCCGCGCGCATCGACCATGATCGTCGACCGATCGCTGGGCAGTGGCAGTACCGCCAGATGGCTGGCATCGAGATCGCGGCTCAACTGCTCTGTGATCCAGGCTCCGGCGGGATCGTTGCCGATCGCGGCACGGAAGCGAACATCGGCTCCGGTGCGCGCCGCGGCCACCGCCTGGTTCGCACCCTTGCCGCCAAGTCCGTCAGCATGTTCCGATGCGTTCAGCGTCTCGCCTGCCGCCGGAAACCGGTCCAACTGAAAGGTTGTATCGACGCAAACATTACCGACGACATGGACGCGCATGGCTAATCCCTGGCCGTTGCCCAGCCTAGCATCTGTTCGAACAACGTCTTGTAGCCATTCCAGGCGATGAAGCCCGGCGGCAGCCAATGCGGCCCTACATCCGAGGTCCAGGCGACAGTGCGGCCCCGGCCATATTTGCCGGCCACCAGCAGTGGCAGCGAACGGTAGTCGGAGGACACGGTGGCGAGAACTTCCGAACCGTCCTTGACCGTGACCTCGTTGAAGCCAAGCAGGATCGGCCAATCCTTGCCGAGGCCCTTGAGGATCGGATGGGTCTGCGGGCCGACGACGACCGGCGCATAGCCTTCTGGAACCTCGACACGGTCGTCCACCGGCAGGCACATGACCGGCAGAACGTCCTCAACCGGCGTCTTGTGATAGCGCGCGCCGCCATTGATGCCCTGAAAGCTGTAATAGCCGCCGAACATCAACAGGCCGCCGCCATTGCCGACATAGTCGCGCAACAGGCGCAGCCGGTTCGGCGTTGGTTTGGAGTGGATCCAGGTATCGGGGTGAAGCAGCAGCGTGTTGGCCCCAAGATCGGAGAGCACGACCGCGTCATAGGCCGAAAGCGCTTCCATGGTCTGCGGGAAGTTCCGCTGTGCCTCATGCGCCGGCATGAAGGTGACGTCGAACAGGCTGTCCTTCAGCGCGGCCAGCAACTCATCGGCACCGGTGTGATATGTCACGGTGGGAAACTGATCGAAGCCTTTGATGTGGGTCGCGGTCGAGACCCAGGACTCGCCTGCGAGAAGAACCTTCTTCCTGGACATGTAGTCTCCCTATCTTGTTTGGAGCCGCGGCTCAGAGGCCCTCGGCGAACACAGTCTTTGGATTGTCGATGAGCATCGTGTCGATTGCCGACTGCTCGACACCATGGCGTTTCAGTCTCGGCACGAAATGCTTGAGGATGAAGCCGTAGCCGAAACCGCCGAAGCGGGTCAGCATGATCTTGAGAAAGACGTCCTGCGACAGCAGAATCCTGTCGAGCAGTCCCATATCGATCAGCGAGCGGATCGCCCGCGCATTCTGCTCGTCGGACGGCGACTGCGCATCCTGGTCGGCATAGTAGAAATCCATGCCGATCATGTCGTATTCCAGGAAGGCGCCACGCGCGGCGAGGCTTTGCTGGTAGGCAAGATCGTTGTGGCTGGGGTTCATGTGGCAAAGCACCGTATGCCGGAGATCGGCGCCTTCTGCCTCGACCACGTCAAGCACATCATGCGCCAGCCGCTCCCAGCCGGGCAGATGAATCGTCAGCGGCACGCCGGTCATCTTGGCCGCACGGGCGGAGGCCCGCAGCGACTTGCGCTCCTCGTCGGTAAAATCCTTGCTGACGCCAACCTCACCGATAATGCCGGCAATGATTTCGGGCTGCGCCGACCCGCCGCCGACATCATTGACGAGGAATTCGGTGACGTCGTCAACGTCCATCGCTTTCAGCCAGACGGGATGGGTGTGCTGCAGGTAGAAGCCCGTCCCCATGACGATCCGCAATCCAGAGGCGCGGGCGATGCGCGCCAGCTTCACCGGATCGCGGCCAATGCCAATGTTGGTCGCATCCACCACGGTATGGCCGCCGAGCGCCCGGTATTTCGCCAACTCCGAAAGGGCTAGGTCGCTGTCCTCGAGCGAGACGTTGTCGCGGTTCATGTAGGGGTTCATCCGCAACTCGCCGATGATCTCCATGCTGACCGGCTGCTCGGCGATCTTCGTCTCGTCGGGATGGCAAGGGCATTTCCACGACGTCGCGCCATCGAGCAGTATGTGTTCATGCATCAGCGTCACGCCCATATCGGCAATCGCAACCGGGCCGGTAACGGTCATCACCGTGCCGGAGCGAACACCGATCGGTGCCCGTTCCCTTGGCTTGTCGTCGAACAGATGATCCATGTCAGCGGCTCCGCGTTGCGCCCTTGAACAGGCGGAAATTCAGCCAGATGGCAACGAGGATGATTGTGCCGGTAACGATCGGCGTCAGGAAGGGCGACATATGCGCAAGGATCAAGCCGTTGCCGATGACCGCGACGGTCAACGCGCCGAGCACAGTGCCGATGATCGTACCGCGCCCGCCGAACAGACTGGTGCCGCCAAGCACCACGGCGGCGATGACATCGAGCTCGAACCCCTGGCCGGCATTCGACGAGCCGGAACCGAGCCGGGCGGCGAGGATGATGCCGGCCACCGCCGCCGCCATGCCCGACAGGATGTAGACGAAGAGCGTCATGAAGCGCGTATCGACACCGGCTCGGCGCACGGCCTCTGTATTGGCGCCGATGCCGGTGACATAGCGGCCGAACGGCGTCTGGTTGAAGGCGAGATAGGCAATGATCAGCACGACAAGGGCGAGCAGCGCCGGTACCGGCACGCCGAGAAACCAGGCCCTGCCGATGTTGACGAAGAAGCTGGTCGGTTCGACCGGGATCGAATAGCCGCCGGTGATCAGCAACGCCACGCCGCGGATGACGGAGAGCCCGGCAAGGGTGACGATGAAGGGCGGTATCCGCTCGTAGGCGATGAAGAAGCCGTGCAAGGCGCCGATCGCAGCACCAAGCGCCAGCATGGCAATGACGACCAGCGGCCATGGCAGGTCGGCCTGCAGGAAAACCGCCGACAGCGTTGCCGTCAGCGCCAGCACGGAGCCGACCGAGAGGTCGATGCCGCCGGTGGTGATGACGAAGGTCATCGTGGCCGCAACGATCAGCAGCGGCGCCGACTGGCGCGCGATGTTGAGCAGATTGGGCGTCGTCAGGAAGGAACCGGTGATCAGCGAGAAGACCACGCAGACGACGATGAAGAACAGCGCAATCGAGACGACGCTGCCATTGGCTAACGCCACATCCTTCCACGTGCTGTTGTGAGCGCGTTTGGGCGAGGCGCCAACACCGGCGGAGGTAACGTTCATGGTTGGACCCCCTCATCGCGGCTTGCGCGGGCCGAGCGCGCGGTGAATTTGCGGCCGACGATCAGGTTGACGACCTCCTCGATGCTGGTCTCGCCGATCTTGCGCTCGGCGACATTGCGGCCTTCGTACATGACCTGGATACGATCGCAGACCAGGAACAGGTCCTGCAGGCGATGGGTGATGAGGATGACGCTGACACCACGGGCGCTGACGGCGCGGATGAGTTCCAGAACCGCCTCGACTTCCGCCACAGCAAGGGCGGCCGTCGGCTCGTCCATGATCAGCACCGAGGGGTCGAAAGAAGCGGCGCGGCCGATGGCGATCGACTGGCGCTGGCCGCCGGAGAGGTTTTCGACCTTGAGCTTGGTATCGGCAATGACGATGCCGAGCCGGTCGAGCATCTGGCGCGTCTCGCCATGCATGCGCTTGTTGTCGAGAAAGGGGACGCCGAGAACGCGGCGACGCGGTTCGCGGCCGAGGAAGAGATTGCCCGCCACATCCACCGTGTCGCAGAGCGAAAGGTCCTGGTAGACCATCTCCACCCGTGCGGCGCGGGCATCGGCCGGCGACGAGAAAGACACCGCCTTGCCATCGATCTCGATGGTGCCGGCATCAGGAATTACCGCACCGGACAGGACCTTGCTCAAGGTGGATTTGCCGGCGCCATTGTCGCCGACCAGGCCGAGCACTTCGCCAGGCTTCAGGTTCAGCGAGACATCGTCCAGCGTCTGGATAGGGCCGTACCGTTTGGAAATACCGGTCATCCTGACGCGGTAGGTCTCGCCATCGCTCATCATGGTTCCAATTCTCTGGGCGCGACATGTTCAATCGGTCGCCGGGCTGCGCAGGCAACCCTCGGGTCAATGCGCAGCCCAGCGGTCCGGGGAGGATACTACTTGAACATGTCCTTGAACTGGCCGACATTTTCCTTGGTCACGATGGTGATCGGAACGTTGATGATCGGGTCGATCTTCTCGCCCTTCTTGAGCTTGACGAAAGCTTCGATGGCAGCCTTGCCTTCACCGGCCGGATCCTGCTGGACGACAGCGACCACCCAGCCCTCTTCGAGACCCTGCACCGCCGACTTGGTCAGGTCCCAGCCGAACACCTTGACGTCGCCCGTACGGGCCTGGCTGGAGACGGCGGAAACCGCGCCGAGCAGAGCCGGCTCGCCGGTCGCGTAAAGCGTCGTCATGTCAGGATTGGCGGTCATCAGGTTTTCGGAGGCGGACAGGGCGACGTCCTGGACGTTCTGGCCGTCGACCGTGTCGAGGAAGGTGACCTTCTGGCCGCTGTCGGTGACAGCCTTCTTGAAGCCGTCGAGGCGCTGGTTCTGGATAAACGAATTGAGCGCGCCAACGACGCCGATCTTGGCGGTGCCGCTCAGCTTAGTCTTCACGTATTCGGCGTAGAACTTGCCGATATCCTCGCCTGCCTTGGTGTTGTCAACGCCGACGAAGGCGACGTTGTCGCCATTTGGGATCTGCGCGTCAATCGCGATGACCGGAATGCCGGCGGCTTTGGCCGCGGTGATGGCCGGCTTCACACCGTTGACATCGATGGCGACGAGAATGATGCCGTCGACCTTCTGGGTGATGTAGTTCTCGATGGCGTCGTTCTGCGCGCTTGGTACATTGTTGGCGTTGAAGATGACGAGGTCGACGCCGGCAGCCTTTGCGGCAGCCGTTGCGCCGTCATTGATCTGGTTGAAGAACAGGGCCTGCTGGTTGATGGTCACCAGCGCATAGGTCTCGGCCATGGCGGAAGCAGAGCCGAGGGCGAGGGTCATGGCGATGGCTGCGGCGCAGCCTGAAAGGATCTTGGTAAGACGCATTCCGGTTCCCCTTGGTTTTCTCGAAAAGGCCCTTGATCGGGCTCACCTGGCGCCTGAGCGCAGAGCATATTTCAAGATGCTTGATTTCTTGTCAAGTGACTTGAATTGGCATCAACGAAGACAAATGAGGGGCTCGCCCTATCAGAATGTTGCCGGCGTGTTCACCCAGAAAATGCTGGCGCGTTCGTCGCCGACATTGCGGTACCAGTGCGGCAGTTCGGAATTGAAGACGAAGG
Organism: Mesorhizobium sp. M0862; assembly: GCF_040319795.1. NCBI lineage: Bacteria > Pseudomonadati > Pseudomonadota > Alphaproteobacteria > Hyphomicrobiales > Phyllobacteriaceae > Mesorhizobium > Mesorhizobium sp. M0862. The sequence continues at coordinate 42,682 of NZ_JAMYOJ010000004.1, read as the reverse complement.
AATCGCCGGCCGACAGGCGAAACGTCTTTTCGCCGACCATCAATTCGATCGCACCTTCCAGGAGGTAGCCGACTTCCTCGCCAGCGTGCTGGATAGGGCCGGCGCTCTCACCTCCCGCCTCGATGTGATGGATGTTGCACTGCAGGAGATGGCCGGGCGAATACGGAATGACGCGCTCGAGCGAAATGCCTTCGCCGCGCCGAAGCGGATCGAGCGCGATCAACGGCCGCGATCCAGCCCGAAAGACGATGCCTTCCTCACCATCGGATTCCTCGAACATCCAGCCAATGTTGGTGCCAAGCACCTCGACAAGCCGGTGCAGCATGGGAAGCGAGGGCGAGACCTTGCCGTTCTCGACCTTGGAAAGCAGGCTTTCAGAGCAGTTCGCGGCGGCAGCTAGCGCCTTCAAGGTCAGCCCACGCGTCTGCCGGGAGAGTTTCAACCGTATGCCGAGCCGCAGAAGGCTGGTGGCGGTCGAGCGCTCGTCGCCGCCCTTGCTGTTTTGGGTGTCCATCTTGTTCATTTGGGGACGCGAACATCTCCGCTGGTTGGGCTGACTCGTAAAACTGATCCCAGGCGTTGTCCATCCTGTGAAAAACGGACGATGCATCCAATCGACTCGGCTGGGCTTTTCAAAACCATCATCCCCGACCAAACGCTACGACGCCTTCGGCGCATTTGCGAGTAACTGCCCGATGCATGCCGCAGAGGTACCGTCATCGACCACTGATACCACAGCAAGATGCCTAACTCCTCGGGAGGGCCGCGTTAGCTGAGCGTGAGCAACTCGCCTCGCGCAACTCCCACAAGCGTGTGGCTGGCGCGCGGCCACCCGGGGAGCCTGTTTGGGATTCACCTGAACTACATTCCCGGCAGCTTCCGCCCAGGGACCGGTCCGGGATCGCCGCCGATTCTGCCGAGGAGCAGGCGTTCCTGGATAACGGCGTCGCTTTCTCGACCGAGGAAGGCGTCTATGCGTCGCTGCAGGCGACCAAGCCGCAGACGCTCGCCTTCGCGCTCAGCGACAGCCCGCCGGGCTGGCGGCATAAGACCGCCGCTTGCCAGCTGACCGATCGGCGTCATACGCGATCGCGTATACATCAATTTTATACGCAACCCCGTATGTTACGACTAATACGCGATCGCGTATATTGCAGACGTGGAGACCCATCATGACAGACCAGATCGCTCGCAACGAAAAACAACTCGGGGCCATCCTGCGCCGCGCCCGCAAGAACGCCGGGGCTCACGCAAGGCTCGCTCAGCAACCAGATCCACCTGCGCCCTGGCGCTATCGGACGAAGGAGCGTTTGGTCAGCCTGCCTACTCCCAATCAGCCGGGATTTAAGGACGCAGACCAGGCAGCGGTCGAAGGCCGAAAAGTCCCCAAGGCAACCGTCGTCCAAATGCCTGGTGCCGCCCTGCCAGGCACATTTGGAGCGGCCTTTCAACGGTTGAAGATCTCAGTCAAGTGGTTGGCGCTTGACGAAGCCAGCAAGCGCAAGAACACGCGGCTGATTGAAGAATTTCTGGAACTGCGGGTGGTCCCAGATCACCCACTGATTTGGCGCGACGTACCGGTTAAGAACCTTAGACGTATCCATATTGAAGAGCTTCTTGGCCGCTTCATCGCCACACCCCATAAGGCCAAGCACCTGCTGGTGGGCATACGCAAGCTGGTCTATATAGCACTGCGACAAGATTGGATCAAATCGATCCCACAGCAGCGGTCGAGTGGCGCCCGGCCTATGTCGGTTGGAAAGCCTGGTCGCGCGAAGCGATGGCGCAATTTGAAAACCGTTGGCACTTGGGCACCGCAGCACGCACTTGCTATGGTTTGGCGCTTTGGCTCGGCAGCCGCCGCGGCGACGTCGCGGGCCTGCGCTGGGACCAGAGGGTCACCAGCCGTGTCTTCATCGATGGCGTCGAGCGTCACTTTGACGGGTTTGATATCGTCCAGGCCAAGAACAAGGGACGAACAGGCGGCAAACGGCTTTTCGTGCCGATCACGCCGATGCTGTCCGAGATCCTGGATGCGGCTGACAGGCGCGGCGAGACCGTCTTGGTCAACGCCTATGGGGAGCCCTTCTCCGCCAAGTCCTTGACTGGAATGATGGCGCATTGGTGCAAGCTTGCCGGTCTTCCGAAGGGCCTTACCCTGCATGGTTTGAGGAAATCGCTCGGTGTTTATCTGGCGGAGGCCGAGGCCTCCACCAGGCAGATGATGGACGTCCTCGGTCACGACGATATCGATCATGCGGAGCTCTATTCGCGCGAGCATAGCAGGTACAGCTGGCGGTCCAGGGGATCGAGTCGTGCGGCTGGTCACGCGCAAGCCGATGCTTGGCGAACCTGTTGGCGAACCTCGTGGCGAATCACCCTATAACACATTGATAAATAACGATAATGGTGGGCCCGGAGGGACTCGAACCCCCAACCAAGCGGTTATGAGCCGCCGGCTCTAACCATTGAGCTACAGGCCCCACGCGCGCTGGATTAGTGTTTTTCCTTGCGCGGCACAAGGCTTTCCGGACGGGCTGGCCGAGATCGCCCAAATCAGCCCATATTCGCGCCCTAGTCGACAGGCGCGACTGGATCGCACACCGAGGAGATTTTCATGACCAGACATATTTTGCCGCTCGCACTTGCCGCCGCGATCGCTTTTCCGGCGATGGCAAGCGCTGCCGATTCGCTGCCCCCGCCCCGCATCATCGTGTCGGGTGAAGGCCAGTCGACCGTGGCGCCTGACCTGGCGCTGCTGACGCTCAGCGTCATGCGCGAGGCCAACACCGCACGCGCGGCACTCGACGCCAACAACGACGCCATGGCCGCCGTGATCGCGGCAATGAAGTCGGCAGGGATCAAGGACCGCGACCTGCAGACCGCCGGCATCCAGATCAACCCGCGTTACAACTACACCAACAAACCGGACGGCAGCCAGGAAGCCGAGCTTGTAGCCTACCAGGTGACCAACACACTCTCGGTGCGCATCCGCGACATCGACAAAACAGGTGAGATTCTCGACAAGGCTGTGTCGCTCGGCGTCAACCAGGGCGGCGGCATTTCGTTCTCCAACGAAGACCCGAAAGCTGCCGTCACCGAAGCCCGCAAGAAGGCGGTCGCCGATGCCATGGCCAAGGCCAAGACGCTGGCCGAAGCCGCCGGCGTCAGCATCGGCCGGGTGCTGGAAATCACCGACCAGAACGTTGCGCCGGCGCCGATGCCGATCAATGCCAAGGCCTTCGATGCGGCAGGCGCCGCGGTTCCCGTGCAGGCCGGCGAGAATGCCTACGCCGTGCAGGTAACAGTGACATTCGAGCTCAAGTAGCAGGCCGCCGGGCCGGCCGCGGTTCTGCTGAACCCGTCGGCCGGAACCGCAGATTTCCGACATGAAAAACCCCGGAGGGCTGGCCTCCGGGGTTTTTTCGAGCCGCACCTTTCCGCGGAGGGAAAGGGGCTCCTGGCTAACCCTAGAAGGGTCATGCCGCTACTCCAGGCTGATCCTCGCAGAGGAACATGCCTCCGGATCGACCTTCGCAGAAGGTCGTATCTCAGACTGATCTTCGCAGAAGATCAGTCTGGTTCTCTTAGCGATAGATAACCGGGCAGCCGCGCTCATTGGCGAACACGACCACTACTCGATCGCCATACTGGCGGCCGGCGACCTTCACCACGCGGCGATTGACATCGACGATGCGGACGCGGTGCAGGCCCATGCGCTCGGCCTTGTCGAGGGCGCGATCCGGCGAGCAGCGGCGCCAATTGCGGTCACGGCGAAAGCCGTCCTCATCGTCGCCGGTGTAGACGCCGACGCGGCGGTCGTGGTTGTTGCCGAAGCCGAGATAGATCGAGTCCGCCTGAGCGGGCACTGCGGCAAGGGTGCCGAGAGCTACGAGACCCGAAAGGGCTGCCGTCTTGAATGAGTTGAACATTGTCTTCTCTCCTTGTTGAGGGCTTGCGCCCGTCTTGGTCGAACCGATGGGGGGAGAATGCTCCTTGCAATCTGAACTCTTCGCGAACCGGCCGTTCATTTTCGGTTAATCTGCCCGACAGGTTGAAAGCAACCGCCCCTTCCACCGCTGCAAACGATCCTGACCGTCAAAAACGTCCAATGGCGCAGAACGCCCTATGGCAAGGTCCGTTCCAGAATGCTCAGGGCTCGTCGTCGAGCATATAGTCGAAATAGTCGTCCGGCTCGGCCAGATCGGTCTCACTGGCGCGGACGCGGCCGCGCATGGAGATGCCGGCATCATGAACGGTCTCGGCACTTCCCGACACCAGCCTGTGCCACCAGTAGAGGTCGTGCCCCTCGGCAACCAGCCGGTAGGCGCAGGTTTTCGGCAGCCAGGTGATGGTGCGCACATTCTGCGGCGTCAGCCCGACACAGTCCGGCACGCGCGCCAGCCGGTTGGCATAGTCCGAACAGCGGCAGCTTTGCCCATCGAACAGCCGGCAGCCGACTGATGTCCAGTAGATCTCGCCGGTATCCTCGTCCTCGAGTTTAGACAGGCAGCACTTGCCGCAGCCGTCGCACAGCGATTCCCACTCGGTGGGCGTCATCGCTTCCAGCGTCTTGGTCTTCCAGAACGGCGTTTCCATTATGGGCTGAGATGTGGCCTCCGCATGCGGCAAGGTCAAGCTGTTGTGTGACTTCAAATTCCGGCCGCACCATAGGAAAAACATGAAGTTGCCTTCAAAACGCCGGTCAATCGTCCTTGGGTGCGGGTAATGCCTGCAAACCGGAACCAATCCGGTCAAGGACAGTTTGGGCAGGGATGGGACCCCACAAGGAGAATTTAAGATGAAACGCCAACCACGGGTACTGGCAGGTACGGCACTTGGCCTGCTTATGGCATCCGCGCCGTTGGGCGCATCCCCGTTGCACGGCAACGCCGTTTTCGGCCCCTTGCAGCACACGGCCGCGCCACTGATCCTGGTCCAGGACGACCCTGCTGCAGATGGTCAGCAGACCGACCAGGAACTGCCGCGCAAAAAGAAACGCCAGCAGGCCGAACAGGCAGCGCCGGCCGCCGAGCAGCCTGCACCGGCTGCAGAGCAACCCGCCCCTGCCGCCGAGGAACAACAGCCGCGCAGGAAGAAGCGGGATCAGCAGCAGACCGAGCAGGCCCCGGCCGAACAGGCCGCACCTGCCGCCGAGGAACAGCAGCCGCGCAAAAAGAAGCGCAATCAACAGCAGCAGATCGAGGCGGCGCCTGCGGATGAGGGCGGCGCCCAGGCAGCGCCGGCGACCGATGAGCAGCCGCTCAAGCCACGCAAGAAGAAGCGTGACCAGCAGCAGATCGAGGCAGCACCGGCTGAACAACCGGCCGAACAGGTAGCTCCGGCAAATGAAGAACAGCCGCTAAAGCCACGCAAGAAGAAGCGCGACCAACAGCAGATCGAAGCGGCGCCCGCTGAACAGCCGGCCCAGCAGCCTGCCGAGCAGGCAGCGCCCACCGAACAGGTGGCGCCGGCAAACGACAACAAGTCGGGCAAGAAAAAGCGCAAGCAGGATCAGCAGATTGAGGCCGCGCCTGCCGACAAAGCGCCAGACGTCAAAGTTGCGCCTGCCGGAGAGCCCGCGCCGCAGGCCGAGCCGATTCAGCCCCCGGCCGATCAGCAAGCGGCTCCCGCCGAAGGTGAACAGCCGAAGGATCAGGCGAAAAAGCACGGCAAAAAAACTGTCAGCGAACAGCCGGTGACGGGCGAACAGCAGCCTGCGACCGGTGAACAACAGCCTGCGGAGCAACCGGCCAATGCCGAGCAGCCCGCGCAAGGTGAGACGCCGGCGCAGGGCGAAGCCACGGCCAACCCCGACGAAGCACCCATTCTGGACAGCCAGAAGGATGCCAGGCGCAAGCACCGCAAGGACCGGGGCGGCAACAGCCAGAATGGCGAGGGCCAAAATGGGAACGGCCAGAATGCTGGGGGGCAGACGGGCGAGCACCCCGCGCAGGGCGGCACCGAGGCGCAAGCCCCGAAGCCGGCTCCGGTCGACCAGGGACCGCCGCCCACCGACGACAAGTCGGCTCAGCAGGCAATTCAGCCAGAAAAGATCGCCCCGGTGACGGAGGAAAAAGGCAAACGCGTCGAGCGTGCACCCGATGAGAACGTCCGCGACCGCCGGCGTCCGAAAGGCGTCGACGTCGTCAAGGAACTCGGCGACCGCGTCATCCTGCAGTTCAACAACCAGACGATCGTGGAAAGCAATGACGCTCCGCGCATGCACCGCGGCGCCAGGAATGTTTACTATGAGGAACTGTCGGGCGATCGCTCTCGGGAAATCGTCGAGCGCGACAATGGCATCCAGATCGTCACCATCCGCAACCGCAATGGCGACGTCATCAGGCGATCGCGCATCACGCCGGATGGGCACGAATATGTGCTGAGCTATGTCGACGAGCGCAGCTATGACGACGACAATGACTGGCGCGATCCCGGTGACGACCTGCCGCCGATGCGGCTCACCATCCCGCGCCGCGAGTACATCCTCGATTCGGAAGATGTCGAAAGCCCGGACGATTATTACGAGTTCCTCGAACAACCGCCGGTGGAGAAGGTCCAGCGCCTCTATTCCATCGACGAAGTGAAGCGTTCGGCGCGCGTGCGCGACATTGCCCGTCGCGTCGACCTCGATACATTGAACTTCGAGTTCGGCTCGGCCTCGATATCCGACACCGAAGTGCAGAAACTGGAAGGCGTCGCCACGGCCATGGAGAAACTGTTGAAGAAGAACCCGGCCGAAACCTTCCTGATCGAAGGCCACACCGATGCGGTTGGCACGCCGGAAGCAAACCTTGCTCTGTCCGACCGGCGCGCTGAGTCTGTCGCCGAAGCGCTGACCAATGCCTTCGGGATCCCGCCGGAAAACCTGACCACTCAGGGCTATGGCGAGGAATACCTGAAGGTCAACACCACGGCGCCCAACCGCGAGAACCGCCGTGTCGGCATCCGTCGCATCACCTCGCTGGTGGCACCGGTGGCGAGTAACAATTGATCTGCTTTCCAATGGCTTGAGCAGCTTTCTGGAATCAGATCGACAACAAGGACCCATCCCGGCAGATCGGGATGGGTCGAGCTGCGGACAGCAATCCCGGTTCAGCAAGAATTGTACTGGTATTAGAACCGGCTCATTGAATAGAGCGGCCGCCCTCCCCAGATTCAAGCCTGGGCGTTCCCTGCCCCGTCCCGACTCCAGCGGGATGCATTGAACCCCGCCGGCCCTCCCGGCGGGGTTTTTTTGCGTCGCAATTTGCCTTGCAAACTGCGGCAAGCTGATCGAAATACCCCAGTCGACCTCAGAAAGCTGACCGGAACCGCTGCATGAAACGTCTCGAACTCGCCATCGAATCGATCATCCTCGCCTCACGCTGGCTGCTGGTGGTTTTCTACATCGGGCTGGCCCTAGCGCTCGCCGTCTATGCGCTGTCCTTCGGCAAAAAACTCTACGAGTTCGTCATGGTCGCCTTCACACTCGACGACACCGACACCATCCTGAAGATGCTCGGCCTCATCGACGCCGCACTTGTCGCCTCGCTGGTGGTGATGGTGATCATCTCCGGCTACGAGAATTTCGTCAGCCGCTTCGACGACCAGGATGGCGGCGTGCACTGGCTGGGTACGATCGATGTCGGTTCGCTGAAGGTCAAGGTCGCCTCGACCATCGTCGCTATTTCCTCGATCCACCTGCTGCAGGTGTTCCTGAATTCGTCTTCCTATATGATCGACCAGCTGATGTGGCTGACCATCATCCACCTCGCTTTCGTCGTCTCGGCGCTGATGCTGGCCTATATCGACCGGCTGATGGGACTGAGCAAAGGCAAGAAGGGCGAGGAGTGATGAACCCCTTTTTCTCCCCATTCATGGGGAGGTGAGGCTGGTCCGCACAGCGGGCGAAAAGCCAATTGCTTGGTCTTTCGAACAACGCCGGCGGGTGGATGAGGAAGCAACGCCGTCGGCCCGTGATTTCCGTCAGTAGATGCTTTTGACGTTCGTCGGCGAATTGGCAAATACCGCGTCCGGCACGAAAAAGTCTCCGGCCAGCGGCCCGGTCGCGCCCGGCGCGTAGGCCGCGAAATCGGTCACGCCCTCGGCCCGCAGCACCTCTTCATCAATGTAGAAATTGCCTGATGTCTCGCGCGATGGCCGCAGGAAGATGGCGTGTGCGGCATCGGCCATGATGTCGGGCAAGCGGCTCATCGCCGCGACCGTCGCGCCACCGAGCAGATTGCGCACCGCAGCCGTGTCGATGGTCGAGATCGGCCACAGCGAATTGACCGCGATGCCGTCCTTGGCAAACTCGGCGCTCATTCCCAGCGTGCACATCGACATGCCGAACTTGGCCATGGTGTAGGCGACGTGGTTCTTGAACCATTTGGCCTTCATATCGAGCGGCGGTGCCAGATTCAGAATGTGAGGATTCTCAGCCAACTTCAGGTGGGGAACGCACATTTTCGACACCAGGAAAGTGCCGCGCGTGTTGATCTGGTGCATCAGATCGTAGCGCTTCATGTCGGTCTCCAGCGTGCCGGTGAGCTGGATGGCGCTGGCATTGTTGACGCAGATATCGATGCCGCCGAACTTTTCGACGGTCTTGGCAACCGCCTCGGCCACCTGCGCCTCCTCGCGGATGTCGCACAAAACAGGCAGCGCCTTGCCGCCGGCCTGCTCGATCTCCTCAGCTGCCGAGTAGATCGTGCCCGGCAGCTTCGGATGCGGCTCGGCGGTCTTGGCCGCGATCGTCACATTGGCGCCGTCGCGCGCCGCCCGCAACGCTATCGCCAGCCCGATGCCGCGCGACCCGCCGGAGATGAACAGCGTCTTTCCCTTGAGCGACATGTCTTGGCACCTCCCTTGCTACATCACTGACGCGAACCATTGCGCGGCGGCAATGCACTGCGCAAGGCCTCGGCAGCCTGCAACGGGTTACGCAACGTAGGCTCAAACGGAAAAGGGGGTTAGACCAGCACCAGGCCCTGCCGCATCGCGATCGCGATGGCATCCGTGCGGTTCGCAGCACCCAGCTTGATCAGGATCGCGGCGACGTGGAACTTTGCCGTGTGCACGGAGATGTTCAGCCGCCGCGCGATCACCTTGTTGGGCGCGCCTTCGGCCAGCAGCGCCAGCACTTCGGCCTCGCGCGGCGACAGCGCCGGACGGGCGGTAGCGCCATCGTCCAACGGCTCCTCGCCGAACAGCCCGCTATGGCTTCCGCCGTTGGCGGCGCCATCGAAATCGTCGTGGCGAGCGGGCGTCGAACGCCCATCCCTGGACACCCGGTAGCCGGCCGCCGCCAGTCTGACGGCAGCCGCGATCAGATTCGCATCCGACGCCAAAGGCAGCACGGCAAGCACCCGGTTTTCCGGCCGGCCAGCGCTCGCGGATAGCAGCACCCGTGGGATTGCGCTGTTGCCACCATCGGCTCGATCGAGCCAGGCCGCACTGTTCGCAACAGCGTCATCGAAGACAGCGACGTCGGCAATCCCGCTGCCGGCTACGACCGGAAGCAGATCGTCCGCCATGGCAAGCGAAGCTGACAGGCGCTCGGCACGCGCGGCATCGTGCAGCGCGATCAGCACCACGAGCTGGCGTCCGCCGCCCGCCACCTCCGGCCCACCCACCTCCGGCCCACCCGCCTCCGGCCTTGTCAGCGTGTCGCTTTCCATCGGCCCTCTCAGCTCAGCGGTTTTTCACCGACGGTCAGCGCGACGTCGCGCTGCTCGCCGCCGCGCACCACGCCGAGCGTCACCGCAGCGCCCGCGCTATCCGGCCCAAGCTTTCGGATCAGTTCGCGCGGGCCGTGCACGGCCTCGCCATTCCACGCCACGATGATGTCGCCCAGCGCAAGGCCGGCGGCCTTGGCCGGACCATTGTCGTCGAGGCTCATGACCATGGCGCCGCGCGCCGCGCCGTCACGGATCGGGTGCAGGCCGGCGCCGAGATAGCCGCGCGCGACATGGCCCTTTTCACGCAGCGTCGCCACGGCCCGCTCGATCGTCTCATAAGGCATGACCAGCGCACGACCATGTGGCCCAAACAGCAGCATGCCGATCAGCGCGCCCTTGGCGTCAAGCACCGGCCCGCCCTCGAAACGGCCGCCGGCATTGACGGCGAGATTGATGCGCCGATCGATGGTGCCGCCGCGCATCGAGCGCCAGGCGGGGCCGACCTCGCCGACCGAGCCCGAGACAGCCAGCGCCGAGCCCTGACTGCTGCCGACAGCGATGGCGACGTTGCCCGGCCGCACCCCATCCGCCTTGGCGAGCGCAGGCGCCGCGGCCGCGCCGGCCGGCTTCAGAAGCGCTACGCCGGTCGACGGATCGCGACCGACCAGTTCGGCCTTCACCGCTTCGCCCGAAGCCAATGTCAATTCGATCTCCTCACCGGCCTCGACAGCTTCCTCGGCGGTGACGAAATAGCCGTCACGCCAGTGGAAGGCGCTGGCGGTGCGATGGTGATCGGTGGTGAAACTTGCCGTTGCCGGCGCAGCCTTGGCGGCGAGATCGGCGATGGCGTCGGAAAATGCATTAAGGTTGAAGTCACTCATGATGATCTCCTGGGTTTTCTCATGCCCCAGATATCGCTCGGCAGTGCGCCCGGAGGTACTCGTCTGACGGCTAGTTGGTGTGACTGGCCATCTGGTCAGGTCGCGGCAGTTCGAGCCGCTCCGCACATATAGTCATCATCGCGCCTGAAAACACGGAGCCCCGCCAATGGCCCTCGCCGCCCACAAATTCGAAACCGACGACACACTGCTCGACGCCTATTCGACGACAGTCGCGGACGCCGTCGACCGGATCGGCCCAGCCGTCTGCCGCATCGAGCGCGTCGGTGGCCAAGGTGGCCATGGCTCCGGCTTCGTCATCGCGCCGGACGGGCTGGTCGTTACCAATTTCCATGTCGTTGGCGATGCCAAAACGGTGCGCGTCTCTATGCCCGACGGCGCCTCCAGCGAAGGCCGCGTGCTAGGCCGCGACCCTGACACCGACATCGCGCTGGTGCGCGCCGATGGCAGCTTCACCGAAGTCGCGCCGCTCGGCGATTCCAAGCGGCTGCGGCGCGGCCAGATCGCCATTGCCATCGGCAATCCGCTCGGCTTCGAATGGACCGTAACGTCAGGCGTGGTCTCCGCACTTGGCCGTTCGATGCGCGCCTCGACCGGGCGGCTGATCGACGATGTCATCCAGACCGATGCCGCGCTCAATCCCGGCAATTCCGGCGGACCGCTGGTGTCGTCGGCAGGCGAAGTCATCGGCGTCAACACCGCCATGATCCACGGCGCGCAAGGCATCGCCTTTGCGGTCGCTTCCAACACCGCCAACTTCGTCATTTCGGAGATCATCCGCTTCGGCCGCGTGCGGCGCGCCTTCATCGGCATCTCGGCCGACACCACCAGTTTGCCGCGCCGCGCAGCGCTCCTGTCGCAGGTGACCACAGTACTGCGGTGCGGCTGCGCAGCGTCGAGAAAGACGGACCCGCGGCGAAGGCCGGCCTCAGGGAAGGCGACATCATCGCGGCGATAGACGGTCGCCCGGTCACCGGCGTCGACGACCTCGTGCGCATGCTCGACGCCGAACGCATCGGCCGCGAGACGCTGTGCACAGTGGTGCGCCGCACCGGCGTCAGCCAGGTGACGGTGACGCCGGTAGCAAGGGCGAGCTGAGCCTTTATCGAAGCTAGAGCACCCGCCCGAGCAGCGACACCAGCAGTCGCGCAAGGTCACCAGTCGGGTCGAGGTCGGGATCGTAGATCGTCATGTCCAAGCCGGTGCAGCGCTGGTCCGCTGCCAGCGCCGACAGAATGGCAACGAGTTCATCGGGGTCGATGCCGGGGCTGCCGGGCGAATCCACCGCCGGCATCACCGTCTGGTCGAGCACATCGACATCGAGATGCAGCCAGTAGGGACAGTCGGCGCGCGCCAGCGTCGCTCTTGTCTTTTGCAACACTCCAGCCGCGCCGAGTTCCTGCGCGGCAAAGACGTCGATGCGCGTCACGGCGGTCGCATTGATGTCGGGCCAGGCAAAATCAGCATCGCGGCTCTCGCGTTCGCCGATCTGAACCACCGCCTCGTCGGCGACGAGCGGACCGACAACACCTGGCCATTGCGCCAGCAAAGCCTCGCCGCGTCCGGTGGCAAGTGCCAGATCCATGCCGGCAGCCGAGCCGAGTGAGGCATTGACATCGTAGTTGCCGGGATGGCGGAAATCGCTGTGGCCATCGACATGGACCAGGGCGACCGCGCCCGAGCGCCGCGCGGCGACCAGTGCGCCAAGCAGGATCGAGCAGTCGCCGCCGATGATCAGCGGGAACTCGCCTTGCCCAAGCGCACCGGTGACGATCTCGGCAAGATCGAGGTTGAAGCAGCGGATCGCCGGACCATTACGCAGCCTAGTGCCCGGTTGCGGTTCGGTACTGTAGGCGGGTCTGTCGAGATCGACCACCCGCCCCGGCGCCAGCGACTCGATCAAACCAGCTTCGCTCAGCGCCTGCGGCGCACGCCAGGTGCCGGGCACATGGCCCGGCTCCAAGGGCCGAAGGCCGAGATTGGATGGCGCACGAACAAGGCAGATGTCACGCATGCGGCAGGCCCAGCTTCAACATCACCAACATAGACCGCATGGTGCGGGTCCGGCCACAGCGGCCGGAGCCGCTGCCGACATTTGCTGCCATTGTTCAGGCGCCCGCCGCGCCCGCCGCGAATTGCGCCTGAAATTCCGGGCTGAGCGGGATCGGCTTGATGACGTCGATCAGCACGCCATTGGGATCCCTGGTGATGAAATGGCGCTGGCCGAAGAGTTCGTCGCGCAGCGGGCACAGGATCGGCAGGCCGGCCGCAACGATCCGTTCATAGACAGCATCAGGATCCCTCACGTCGAAATTGATCAGCAGCCCCGATGTGCGGCCGCGCCCCCCTCGGGGATCGTCTCGTGGTCGCCCTGGACGATACCGAGATTGACCCGGCGATCCTCGGCAGACTGCAGATGCACATACCAGTCGCTCGCAAACAGCGGCTTGAAGCCGAAGTGATTGATATAGAAGGCTTTTGTGCCGGCTACGTCGCCCGTCATCAGCACCGGATAATAGCTCGTCGTCTTCATCTTTCTTTCTCCCGTCAGCCAACATACAGTTTGCATGTAATTCGAAATAACATACAGGCTGCATGTATGCAACGAGAAACCCCGCGCCGCTCCAACCGCGACCGCACCGAAGCGACGCGCGCCGACCTGATCGCTGCGGCGCGCAAACTGTTCATCGAAAAGTCCTATGCCGAGACCGGCACGCCGGAGATCGTTGCGGCCGCCGGCGTCACCCGCGGCGCGCTCTATCACCACTTTGCCGACAAGCAGGCGCTGTTTGCCGCCGTGGTCGAGCAGGAGGCGGCGGCGGTGGCGCAAGAGATCGAGCGCGCCTCGCCGCCTTCTTTGTTTGCCCGTAATGCGCTGATTGCCGGCTCGGACGCCTATCTCGCCGCCATGCGCGCGCCCGGCCGGACGCGGCTTTTGCTGCTCGACGGGCCGGCCGTGCTTGGCCGCGCCGCCATGGATGCGATCGACAATCGCCACGGCAACCGGTCGCTGCGCGAAGGCCTGGTTGCGGCAATGCGCGAACAGTCGATGACCAGACTGCCGGCCGATGCGCTGACCGCTTTGCTCGCCGCTGCCTTCGACCGCGCAGCACTTGCCGTCGAGGCCGGCGCCTCGGCCGAAGACTATCGCGCCGTGCTCATTGCTCTGATCGATGGGCTGTCTCCGGCTCATCCTCAGGCAGGTCGTCCGGGTCGAACTCGTTGAAGCAGCCGAGCTGGCGTTTGAACTGGTCGATCAGCCAGGCCGCCGCCGGTTTCGGGCTGCGGTCGGCGCGGTGCATGGCATAGAGCGATGAGCGCACCTCGCTAAAAGGTTCAAGGTCGAGTTCGACCAGCCTGCCGCTGGCCAAATCGTCCGCGATCAGCCAGCGCGGCAACACGCCCCAGCCCAGCCCCTCGCGCATCAACGTATGCTTGATACGCACATCTGTCAGCCGCCATGTACGATAGGCAAAGACGCCGAAGTCGCGTCCCTTGGTGCGTTCCGACTGGTCGGTGACAACCAGCTGGGTGTGCTCGCGCGCATCCTCGAGCGCCACCGGTTTCGGCAGCAGTGCCAGAGGGTGGGTGGGGGCGGCAGCCAGCACGATCGACATGAAGCCGATGCGCACGAGATGCACGTCGACCTCGCCCAGCAGGCCACCGATGCCAAGATCCGACTGCCCGCTGACGACATGGTCGGGGATCAGACCGAGCGTGCCGATATGCAGTCGCATCATCACGGTCGGGAACTGCGCCTCGAATGCCTTCAGCACCCGCACCAGCACTGGCGAGGGCAGCGCCGCGTCAACCGATAGCGCAACTTCAGCCTCCAGCCCCTGATGGTGACCGTCGACACGCGAACGCATGCGCTGCAGCACGCCGACCATGCGCCGGGCGTCCTCCAGCATCGCCCGGCCGATTTCGGTCAGCTGCGGCTCGCGCGTGCCCTCGCGCTCGAACAGTTTCAGGCCAAGCTGCGCTTCTAGATTGGCGATGCCGTAGCTGATGACGGACTGCGCGCGGTTAAGCTTGCGGCCGGCGGCTGAGAAGCTGCCGGTGTCGGCGACCGCAACCAGGATCTGCAATTGGTCGAGCGTCGGATTGGGCTGCACGGCATACCTACTTTATGGATGGATCATATAGATAATATACCAGTTTTTTGAATGGGTCGGTAGGTCCATATCAAGCGGGAGAAATCAATTCCCACTTGAGAGAACCGCTATGTCTATCCTGCTTGTAACCTCGAGCCCGCGCGGCGCTGCCTCGCACTCGACCCGTATCGCTACCGAATTCGCTGAAAAGCTCGTCGCCGCCGACCCGTCGAATACGCTCGTCGTACGCGACCTCGTGGCCAACCCGCTGCCGCATATCGACACCGATTATGCAACCGGCATCTACACCCCCGTTGAAGCCCGCACGCCGCGCCAGGCGGAAGTCGTCGGCGTCTCCGACATCGTGCTTGACGAACTGTTCGCAGCCGACACCGTGATCCTGGCCACCGGCTTCATCAACTTCAACATCTCCTCGACCCTGAAGTCCTGGGTCGATCACATCTCCCGCTCCGGCAAGAGCTTCTCTTATGGCGAGGGTGGTCCCAAGGGCCTCGTCACCGGCAAGAAGGTCTATATCGTACTCGCCTCGGGCGGCATCTATTCCGAAGGTGCGGCCGTGCAGTTCGATCACGCGATCCCCTATCTGCGCGGCGTGCTCGGCTTTCTCGGCATGACCGATGTCGACGTCATCCGCATCGAAGGCGTCGGCATGGGCCCTGATGCCGTCACCGCCGCACTTGCCAAGGCGACCGCCAAGGTCGATGCCGTCGTGGCCAAGACCGCGAGCGCGCAAATCGCCGCGTAAGCACACCCCGTCATTCGCATTGAAAAGGCAGGCGCTTCGGTGCCTGCCTTCTTGCTGTCCGGGGCCGAGAGCAGGGTACACCGGCAGATGGCGTGGTGTTCGTGGCGGGGTTTTCGATGGCTGCCAACTATTCTTGCCCGTTCATCAGCTGGCCCTCATAGGTTTGGAAGCCCCCGGCATCGCCATCGGATTTGCCGTTGGTCCACGGCCAATCTGTTTTTGCACCGACGGATCGGGCTAGACTCGTGCATCCCTGTCAAAACAGAGAGGCAACTTATGGCCGAATGTCCGAGTGGAGGAGAGAACAACGGAATTGTCGCAAGCGCTGTTGCCGACGACGATCCGCGTCTCGCGTTCATCTATCAGGAGGCGGTGAGAGGTCTCACTCAACAGCAGACGCTTGTGGAGAACATGAGCACCCGCCGGCAGCCTTGTCTTTGCCACCGCATTTGCCAACTCGCTACTCGGCGGTGCGGCGCTTTCCAACGGGCTTGGGCTTTGGGATTGGACCGCAGTGGCCCTGTTGTTCGGCATCGGCGGGCTGATCGTCTTCATGCTTTGGCCCTATCACCAATATACATTCCGCTTCGATCCGGAAGATCTGCTTGATCAATATGTCGACGGCGACAGGCCGACGACAATGTCGGCCATGCGCCGCGCGCTTGCCCTTCGGATCAAGGCGGACATGGCCGGCAACTGGCGAATTATCCAGCGGCTCCGGCTGGCGTTGCAGATTGCGCTGGTTTTTCTGCTGCTCGACATCCTGGCTTGGCTTTTGGCAATTGCGGGCATCTGATCACGTCTCAAGGTGCACCGGCCTCGGTCGCGCATCATACCTGCGTCCTAGGAAATGGACAGGATCTCAAGTTCGCGCGGCCCTAGTTGGACAAAGTCGCCAACGGTTTTTCCGGTCAGCGCGATGGCAACCGGCGAACCATGCGATATGGAAGCTTCAGACGGGTTGGCCTCATCCTCTCCGACGATGCGGAAGGTCTGAGTGCGGCCATCATCACGCTTGAAGGTAACGGTGTGCCCGAAGGCGATCACCTCATTAGAGGTGGGCACCGGCATAAGCTGAGCCGTACGCACGCGCTCGGCATAGTAACGCATATCTCGAACCGGAATCGCTGACTGGCGTCGCCGCTCATTGACATCTTCCAGCACGCTAGCGGCCTCGAGAGCTTGCTGGGCGCGAGCCAATTCAACCTGCAGCGTCTTGAGGCCCGCTTCCGTGACAAGGTTGACCCGATCCGAGACAGGGCGAGCCGGCAGGATGGTTTCCGATGCTGCCTCGGCGCTTTCCTCCTTGGCAAACGCTACGCTCAATTGTCGATACTTTCTGCTTGCGGCCCACTGCCGTTATTCGAGATTCTGGCGACGGATGACCGGCGCAAAACCTATGTTCGGCGCCTCGACCAGTTCGGCCCTTACCCGAACATCCTCTCGCCTTGCTCGTCGACCAACTGCATGCCCTTCTTGATCGAGATGTCGACGGCGTCGTCCAGTCCGGCAAAGCGATCGGCGCGGATGAATTTGTGTTCCTTCATCACGCCGTCGACTTCCTTCGAAACCACGCCGCAGGTCTGGTATTGGCCCCCCTCCGCCTTGTAGGGCGTGGCGCTGATCAAAAATCCCTTGTGCTCAACCTGCTTTGCCGGTGCTGCGCTCTTGGGCTCGCCCGCCTCACCGCCGCCACCACCGAAAAGACGTTTCAGAAAAGACATGGGGCTTCCTCCAACGGCAATCATCCTGCACCACGTCTCGCGGTGCAGGATGATTTTCAGTACCGTTCCTCAGTCGAACGGGCAAGGGTTCTCGCCCGGGGTCAACCGCGCGATAGCGCTTCTAGGGCTTCAGCGGCGGCTTCCAGGACTGCAATCGCCTCGGCCTGCTTTTCAGCCGGCGCGTCGACGAGATCGCCGAGCGCGGCACGCAGCCGGTGGCGCACGGCGCGGAACTCGTCGCGGGCTTCCGAGCGACCCCGTCCACCGCGCCGTCCGCCTTCCTCGCCGTCGTCGTTCCAGCCGAACCAGTCCCGCGCTTTCGCCATCTTGCGGCCGAAGCGCTCCAGATGCTCGAGCACGCCGTCGATCATCTCGCGGTTCTCGGCGAGATGCGCCTGCCCCGCCTCGGTGATCGAAAACACCTTCTTGTTGCCGTCGGCGGCTGAAGCCGCATAGCCGGCCTCTTCCAGGAAGGTCAGCGTCGGATAGACGACGCCCGGGCTCGGGCTGTAGATGCCGCTGGTGCGCTCTTCCAGCGCCTTGATGATGTCGTAGCCGTGGCGAGGCGCCTCGGCCAGCAGCGACAGCGTGATCAGCTTGAGATCGCCGTCGGCCAGCATGCGCCCGGCGCGAAACATGTCGCCCGGGCCGCCGCGTCCACCGCCACGTCCGCCGTGGCCGAACGGACCAAAGCCGCTGCCCCCTCTTCCACCAAATTTGCCTGCCATGTGCAGGAATGCGCGCTCGGCGCGCTCGCCAAAGGGATGATGTCTGTGCATGAATTGCTCCTTGAGTTATATCTTACGATACATCTTAATTAGGCTTGCCCCGCCGACGAGTCAAGATATATCTTACGATGTATCTAAAGGCGGCGCCAGAAGGTTGATTTCGCCGCCGCCGGCAGCTAGAAAGCGCGTGAGGGCCAAAACCTCTCCGTAAGCGTCTGACGTCAAGCAACGCATCCACCCCGGTCTTTCCGGGCAGTTCCGCCGGAAACCCGGCGCAATGGATGCCAAATGCGACGGACCGGATGTTTCAGGAAAATCCAAAAATGACCACGACCCGTAAGCGCGGCAAGCTGCCGGCGCGCTATGCCGCGATCGTCAGTCCGCTGGTGCTGTCGCTGCTGATGACCTTCATAGTCTCGTTCATATCGACGCTGAAAAGCCTTGGACTGCAACCTGATTTGCCGGCTGTCTGGCTCACTGCCTGGGGCCTGTCCTGGCTGGTAGCGTTCCCAACGTTGCTCATGGTGCTGCCGGCGGTGCGCCGCATTGTCGGCTGGCTTTGCGAGCCGGCGTCCCGGTAACGCCCATGACGGTAAGGCCCGCAGATTCTTCGGGCCTTGCCTCGCTACCAGCGGCCCTTGCGCCGGTTCCAGGCATAGAGAAGATCGGCGAAACGATCATAGGCCAAGCGCGTCAGCGGCAGCGCGACCGGATTGCCGAAGAGCGTCGCCAGCCAGCCCTCGCCCGGCGTCGCCCGCCAGACGGCAACCGCGACATCGGCGCCGACCAGCAGCCTGCCTTCGGCATCGGTGGCATGCAGCCGGCGGCGTATGTCCTCCAGCGAGGCGCTGTAGCCAGAGAGCGCCGCCGGTTCGAGGTTGATGTCGCGGAATTCGATCCGCCCGGCCTTGATCGCCTCGATCAGCCGCCGTTTCTGCCGGGTGATGCCGCCATCGCAAACCGGGCAGCGTGTGTTGTACCAGACGGTCAGCGCAGGCTTGGACATGGCGCGACTATCGCCCTGACGGCACGGCCCCGCAATATGACGCCGAGCCGCACGGACCCGCGCCCAGCGCTATCCAAGCGAAGTGACGATCTCGCGATAGGCAAATTCCGGGAAAGCCTTGAGCGTTCGCGTCTTGACGCTGCCACCCGTTGCCAGCATCAGGGCGAAACGAGCAAGCACAGCATCGTCGGGCGCCTCGATAATCGCCACCATGTCATATTCGCCCATAGTCAGGTAAAACGCCTTGAACGAGCCGCCCATGTCGGCCAGTTGCTTCTTGGCGGCATCGAGCCGCTTCGGCGACTCTCGGATATTTCTGGCGCCCTGTTCCGTCCAGTTCATCAGCAGGATGTAGGTTGTCATCACACACCTCCCTCCGGCGCCACGGAGCACGGCTGAGGACATCAGCCGGGGCGGACATCCGGTTTTTCGCCCAGAACATGCATCCGACCAGGCAAGTATCCTCCCGACGGAGATGGGCGACAAGAGCCTTCACCCGGCAACGAAAAGGGCGCCATCGGCGCCCTTTTCGAATGCTGGTCTGTTGCCGGTATCAGCTGTCGAGGAAGCTCCTCAGCTTGCGGCTCCGGCTCGGGTGCTTGAGCTTGCGCAGCGCCTTGGCTTCGATCTGGCGGATACGCTCGCGCGTCACCGAGAACTGCTGGCCGACTTCTTCCAGCGTGTGGTCGGTGTTCATGCCGATGCCGAAGCGCATGCGCAGCACCCGCTCCTCGCGCGGCGTCAGCGAGGCGAGCACCCGCGTGGTGGTCTCGCGCAGATTGGCTTGGATCGCCGCATCGATCGGCAGGATCGCCATCTTGTCCTCGATGAAATCGCCCAGATGCGAATCCTCTTCGTCACCCACAGGGGTTTCGAGCGAGATCGGCTCCTTGGCGATCTTCAAGACCTTGCGCACTTTTTCGAGCGGCATTGCGAGCTTTTCTGCCAGTTCCTCCGGCGTCGGCTCGCGGCCGATTTCATGCAGCATCTGGCGCGACGTGCGCACGATCTTGTTGATCGTTTCGATCATGTGCACCGGGATGCGGATGGTGCGCGCCTGGTCGGCGATCGAACGCGTGATCGCCTGCCGGATCCACCATGTCGCATAGGTCGAGAACTTGTAGCCGCGGCGGTATTCGAATTTGTCGACCGCCTTCATCAAGCCGATATTGCCTTCCTGGATCAGGTCGAGGAACTGCAGGCCGCGATTGGTGTATTTCTTGGCGATGGAAATGACGAGGCGCAGGTTGGCCTCGACCATTTCCTTCTTGGCGATAGCGGCTTCGCGCTCGCCCTTCTGCACCTGGTTGACGATCTTGCGGAATTCCAGGATCGAGATCGCCGTCTCGGTGGCGAGGTTCTGGATTTCCGAACGCAGATCCTTGATCGCGTCCTTCTCGTTCTTGGTGAATTCCTTCCAGCCGCGCGAGGTCAGGTTGCCGATCGAGCGCGTCCAGTTCGGGTCGAGCTCGGAGCCCTGATATTCCTTGAGGAACTCCTCGCGGCGCACGCCATAGCTTTCGGCTAGGCGCAGCAGCTTGCCTTCGTTCTGCACCAGGCGCTTGTTGATGTCGTAAAGCTGCTCGACCAGCGCCTCGATGCGCGCCGTATTGAGCGACAGCGACTTCACCGCCTTGATCAGCTGGTCCTTCAGCTCCTTCAGGCGGCGGTCCTGGCTGGGCGACAGCGTGCCGGTCGCGGCCAGACGGTTTTCGACCTGCTGGTCCTGCAGCTTGCGCAGCTTCTTGTAGGTGTCGGCGATGACGTCGAGCGTCTCCATCACCTGCGGGCGCAATTCCGCTTCCATCGCCGCCAGCGACAGGCTCGCCTCGTCCTCGTCTTCCTCGTCGTCATCGACCAGGCCGCGCGTGTCGGCGCCGACATTGGTGATGTCGTCTTCCTCGTCGCGTCCACGCCTCGGCTTGTCCTCGGCCTTGGGCGCCTCCTCGATGCGCTCGACCACCGGCGCCTGCTTGGCTTCGGGGCCCGCATAGGTGGCTTCGAGGTCGATGATCTCGCGCAGCAGGATCTTGGATTCGTTGAGCTCGTCACGCCAGATGATAATGGCCTGGAAGGTCAGCGGGCTTTCGCAGAGACCCGCGATCATCGTCTCGCGGCCGGCCTCGATGCGCTTGGCGATCGCGATTTCGCCCTCGCGCGACAGGAGCTCGACCGAGCCCATCTCGCGCAGATACATGCGCACCGGGTCATCGGTGCGGTCGGTCGGCTCTTTCTTGGTGGTCGTGGCGGCGACGGCGGTGCCGGTCTGCTCGGCCAGCTCGTTGGCGTCTTCCTCGGCGTCGGCATTGCTGTCGGCGGCCTCGGGCTCCTCGCTCTGATCGTCGTCCTCGACCACGTTGATGCCCATGTCGGACAGCATCGCATTGATGTCTTCGATGCGATCCGGATCGGTCTCTTCCGACGGCAGCACCGCGTTCAGTTCGTCGAGAGTCACATAGCCGCGCTTCTTGGCGGCCTTGATCATCTTCTTGACAGCATCATCGGAAAGGTCGAGCAGAGGGCCATCGGTGGCGCCTTCACGTTCGGTCTCGACCTCTTCCTTTTCCTTTGTCGCCATAGTCTTTATCTTCTCCTAGCGGCCGAGCATCGAAGCCGCGTAGCTGCCGCACCGGTCAAACTACATGCGCTGGTGGCGCTTAACCGGGCCGGTAACCGAATCAACTCTTTTGTTTGTTCATATCGTGCCCCCAAAACCGGTTTTCACTTTTGGGCGATATGCATTAAGTCCAGATTAACCCTGATATCTGTGGCAGGCTGACAGCCTGTCCAGTGATCAGCACCTCGCGTCAGTGCATTTCCATCGACGCCGGCGCGGGTTAAGGTTTCGAATCGTCCTGATTCCGTCATTCTGCCAGAAGGTCAAGCGCCTCTCGCATGATTCGCATCAAAAAAGCGAATCAATTACCCGACTTAGAGGTGTCGATTCGACGCGCAGCACGTACATCATCCATTCTTGCGCAGGTTTCGACCTACACGCGCCCACCCCTGCCCGAGGACACACCGAAGCCTTCGATCAGCGCTTCCGTTGCTTGTACATCACGGAATTGCGCCTGAATCTCGATGAGGTGCCGGTAGTTTTCGTCAGTGGGATCGCTGGCGAGCGCTGCTTCCGCCTGTTTCAGCTCCTTATGTAAGGTGCGCGCGCTGCGCTGCAAGTGCAGCGCCTGGTTGAAGGCGTCGCGGGCATCGTCAAGCGCTGCGGTTTCCAGCGCGGGCCATTGCCTGGCCCGTTGGATGAGCGCCACGGCGCGCCCCCAGATATCGCTGCAGCCGGCACGTTCGATGGTGGCGATCACCGCGCTACGGTCATTGGCCATGTCGTGCGCCATCGCATCGAGGATGGCGGCGTGCAGCCGCTGCAGATCGGTGTTGGCGAGATCGAGGAACTCGACATGGGCGAAGTTCTCGTCGATCAGCGCCGGATGGTTGACGAGGGCTACGATGATCGTCGCCTCGCGCACCGACATCATCTCGCCACCGCGTTTGACCATGGCGGAGCGGCCGAGGCTTTCGGTGATCGCGGCGCGCGCGCCTGCCCCGCTGCCTTTGGCGAACTGTCCGCCGGGTGCGGGCGTTTTGCCCTGCCCCGGTTTCCAGTCCTGGCGACCTTGCCGCACTTCGCGCTGGGCGCTGAAGAAGGTCAGCTCCCGCTCGCGCATCCACTGCTGGTAGTGGTAGCGCTGGCTCTCATCGCGGATGCGGCTGGTCAGTTCGCGCAGCGTCTTTGTCAGCCCCGCCCGCCGCTCCGGCGTGTCGAAGACGCCACCGGATGTCTCACGCATCCACAACAAATCAGCGAGAGGCCGCGCTTCCGCCAGCACGGCACGAAACGCGTCCGGCCCTTCTGCCTTGACCAGATCGTCGGGATCCTTGCCCTCCGGCAACAGCGCAAAGCGCACCGACCGCCCGGCCTGCACCGACGGCAGCGCGAGATCCGCGGCCCGCCACGCCGCCTTCAGCCCGGCCTGGTCGCCGTCGAAGCACAGCATCGGCTCAGGCGCCATGCGCCACAGAAGTTCGAGTTGGTTTTCGGTGAGCGCGGTGCCGAGCGGCGCCACGGCATTCTCGAAGCCGGCCTGCGCCAGCGCAATCACGTCCATATAGCCTTCGACGGCAATCACCGTGCCGCCTTTCGCCAGCGCTTTGCGGGCGCGGGCGAAATTGTAGAGCACGTTGCCCTTGTGGAAGAGCTCCGTGTCGGGCGAATTCATGTATTTGGCCAGCGCATCGGGCGCCAGTGCGCGGCCGCCAAAGGCGATGATCTTGCCGCGCGAATCCGGGATCGGGAACATGATGCGATCGCGGAACCAGTCATAGGAGACCGGGATGTCGTCGCCATGACGCACCAGCCCGCAGGCCTCGATGTCGGCCTTGGGCACACCCTTGGCGGCAAGATGTTCCTTCAGCGCATTGCGGCTGTCGGGCGCAAAGCCCAGCCGGAACGATTGCTGCGTCGCCGGCGTCAGCCCGCGATCCCTGAGATAGGCGCGGGCTTTTGCACCCTCCGGTCCTTGCAGCCGCTCCTGGAAGAAGGCAGTCGCCATCTCCATGACGTCGGTCAGACTGGCGCGTTCCTTCTCACGCTGTTCTTCCCGCTCGTCGCGCACCGGCATCGGCACGCCGGCCATGTCGGCGATCTTCTCGACCGCTTCGGGAAAGCTTAATCCGTCGAGCTCGGTCAGGAACTTGAAATGATCGCCCGACACCGAACAGCCGAAACAGTGATAGCGGCCCTTCTTGTCCTCGCAGTGGAAGGAGGGGCTCTTTTCGCCATGGAACGGACAACAGGCCCAATAGTCGCCGCGCGAGGCGTTGGTCTTCTTCCTGTCCCATGCGACGCGCTGGCCGATGACCGATGAAATCGGCACACGGTCGCGTATCTCATCGAGAAAGGCGGGCGGAAAGCGCATTGGGGAACTCGTTTGTCCCTCATATAATCATGCTCGCGGAATCCGACGACCCTTATTGCGGACCATACCCGGTTTCCACAGCCAAAAAGCCCGGTTTCTAACAGCCAAAAGAAAGGCGGCCCTTTCGGGCCGCCTCCTTTCAAGTCTCTGCATTGCGCCGGCGAGGCCGGGCTTAATGCGCGGCAATGGCGCCGAAGATGATGCCGGACAGGACGCTGACCAGCACATAGTCGTTGCCGACGCGGATCCATTCCTGGCCGCGGCCGGGGCGATGCAGGCCGTAACGGCCATAATCGCGGATCGGCTGGTGCCGCTTCCAGCTGGAATATTTCCGGCCATTGCGCCAATGGCTGCGCTTGACGGCCACCGTCTTCTTCACGACGCGCTTCCTGACATCGACATGCTTGCCGGGCCTCTGCCAGTCGACCTGCGTGTAATTCGACTGCGGTGCGACCGGTGCGTTCACCGGTGCGGCCTGGCCGGTAAGCGAAGTGGCGGCCAGCATCGAGAAAGCGAGGGCGGAAAGAACAATACGTTTCATAGCGGGGCTCCTTGGTTGTCGATGCCTAGGGAATAGCGCCCGAAGGATGAACCGAAACTGAACACTAGCATTACATTTACGTAATGAAATCCGGTGCTTATCCTGGATATTTGAACATCATCGCAAAGGCGATTGCCGGGAGTCCGGCAAACCGGGACGATCCGCTGCCATCACCAGGGATCCGCCATGCAACCATTTGCGCATCCGTCCATTTTCCGACACGCCCTGTCGCGCCGCGACGGCTCTTGAAATCGACAAGATTTTATTACCCGGCTAAAATATTCCGGATATTGTTCAAGACTGTCATGACCATGATTCGCAGCCCCGTTTTCCTCTCTGCACTGCGCGCCCTCCGCGTCGCGGTAGCTGTCTGCGTGCGGGTTTCGAAATGAGCGGCTCCGTCGTCCTGCTGCATCTGGCGGGCGCGGTGGCGCTGATGCTATTTGCCACCCGCATGGTCAAGACAGGCGTCGAGCGCGCCTATGGCGACGTGCTGCGTCACCGGCTGCGCTCCACCATGCGCAATCCGATCATGGCGGTGCTGGCCGGCTGCGGCCTGTCCATCGCGCTGCAGAGCTCGACCGCCGTCACGCTTCTCGTCGGCTCCTTCGCCGGCGCCGGCATCGTCTCGGGCATGTCGGGCCAATTGGCTGTGCGCGGCGCCGAGATCGGCTCGGCGCTGGTGGTCAAGCTCTTGACCTTCGATCTGACGCTGCTGGTGCCGATCTGCCTCGTCGCCGGCACGGTCATGTTCATGGCCACCGAGCGGCGCGACTGGCGCCAGTTCGGCCGCATCCTGGTCGGCATCGGCCTTTTGGTACTGTCGCTGGAGATGATCGGCCAGGCCTCGGAGCCGCTGCGCCAGAGCACGCTGATGCCGCTCATCATCGAATATTTCTCCAGCGACTACGTCACCGCCTATCTGCTCGCCGCGCTCGTCACCTGGCTGTTCCACTCCTCGATCGCCGCCGTGCTTTTGATGGTGACGCTGGCCGGCCGCGGCTTCATCCCGCCCGAACTGGGCATCGTGCTGGTGCTCGGCGTCAATCTCGGCTCGTCGGTCATCGCGCCGCTGCTCACCCGAAGTGCCGAACCTGGCGTGCGCGTCGTGCCGATCGGCAATCTGTTGATGCGCGGCATGGGCTCGCTGGTGATGCTGATCCTGTTCATGACGCTGAAGCCACCGGTCGCCTTCCTCGGCGCCACCGTGCCCGACCAGATCGTCAACGCCCACATACTGTTCAATGTGCTGATCCTGCTCGCCGGCCTGCCGCTTGCCAGCCTGATCTATCGTGCTTCTGAGAAGATCGTCGCAATGGGCACCAAGCCGGCGCCGGCTACAGAGCTCGATGTGGTCGAACTCTCCGCCCTCAACGACGGCGCGCTCGACGTTCCGAGCCAGGCGCTGGCCAACGCCACCCGCGAGGTGGTGCGCGTCTGCGAAACCGTCGAGATCATGCTCAAGCGCATCATCGAGCTGTATGAAAGCGCCGACGGCGACAAGATCAAGGCGCTGGCCGCCCTTGACGACCGCGTCGACAGGAAGCACGCGGCGATCAAGCTCTATCTGGCCAAATTGACCAGGAACTCGCTCACAGAGGACGAGGCGCTGCGCTGCCAGGAGCTGATAGGCGCCTGCGTTAAGCTCGAGCAGGTCGGCGACATCATCGTGCGCAACATGCTGGTGCATGTGAAGAAGAAGTTCGAGCGCGGGCTGGAGTTCACGCCCGAGGGCTGGAGCGAGCTGCTCGCCTTCCACACCTCGGTGCTGGCCAATGCCAGGCTTGCCTTCAACGTGCTGGTGTCGCGCGACCCTGAGACTGCCCGCCAGCTGGTGCTGGAAAAGGACCGGCTGCGCGACCGCGAAAAGGAAACCAGCGCCAGCCATTTCGTGCGCCTGCGCGACGGCACCGCCAAGAGCGTCGAGACCAGCTCCATCCACCTCGACACCATCCGCGACCTGAAGCAGATCAACTCGCTGCTGGCGTCGATGGCCTACCCGGTGCTGGAAGAGCGCGGCCTGCTCGGCGGCTCCAGGTTGAAGGCGAGCTGATCAAGAAAACCTAAACCGGCCGCCAAAATTTCTGCATTGCCGGCAAGCGCCATCCATGATTTGAGGCCAACTCGTTCAAGGATCGCTTCCGCGCCATGCTTCCGCTCATTGCCCTGTTCATCGCCGCCTTCGCTTTCGGCACCACCGAATTCGTCATTGCCGGCGTGCTGCCGCAAGTGGCCGACGGCCTTAGCGTTTCGATCCCGACCTCCGGCTATCTCGTCTCAGGCTATGCCGGCGGCATCGCGATTGGCGGGCCATTGCTGGCGCTCGCCACCAAGGGCATTTCCCGCAAGACGCTGCTGCTTTGCCTGACCGTCGCCTTCACGATCGGCCAGGCCGCTTGCGCGCTGGCGCCCGATTTTGCCTCGATGCTGCTCTTGCGCATTGCGGTCGCCGTCGCACACGGCGCCTATTTCGGAGTCGCCATGGTGGTGGCTGTCGGCCTCGTGCCCGAGGACAAGCGCGGCATGGCCGTGGCTGTGATCCTCTCCGGCCTCACCGTATCCAATGTCATCGGCGTCCCGGCCGGCACCGCAATCGGCAATCTCTGGGGCTGGCGCGCCACCTTCTGGGTGATGTGCGCGCTTGGCGTGGTAGCCTTTGCCGCCATGGCTGCGCTTTTGCCGCGCACGACAGGCGCATCAAGGCCATCCGCCAGTCTTGGCAGCGAGGTTCGCGTGCTGGCGCGCCAGCAAGTCTGGACCTCGCTGATCCTGATGCTGACGTTGATGATCGGCCAGTTCGGCCTGTTCACCTACATCACCCCGACACTGCTTGAGGTGACCCATCTCGACGAGAGCCTGATCCCCTGGGTGCTGCTGCTCAACGGCGTCGGCGCCACCGTCGGTGTGTTTCTCGGCGGCAAGCTTTCCGATTGGAAGCTGATGCCGTCGCTGATCACCATGCTTGCGCTGCAGGCGGTGATGTTGGGCGTGATCTATGCCGTCAGCCCCTACCCCGTGCCGATGGTCATCGCCATCGTTATCTGGGGTGGCCTCAACTTCGCCATAGGCACGCCGATCCAGACCCGCATCCTGGCCTGGACGGCGGACGCCTCCAACCTCGCCTCCTCGCTCATCCCCTCCGGCTTCAATGTCGGCATCGCGCTCGCCGCGTCGCTGGGCGCTGCCATGCTCAATGCCGGCTACGGCTATCGCAGCCTGCCGGTTGTGGGCGCTGCCGCCATGCTGGTGGCGGTGGTGGTGGCACTTGCCTCCTACATCTGGGAGGGGCGCAGCCGGGCAGCGCCGCCGCTGCCAGCAGCGGCCGAATAGCGTCGGACTACAAATCGATCCGGAACAACAAACTCTCGGCGCCGCCATACGCGGCGTCCTTGATGAACGGACCGACCACACGGCCGCCATTGGCCAGCACCACCTTCTGCGAGGCCGGATTGTCGAGGTCGGTGGTGAGCTCGACATATGGCAAACCAACAGCCCTCGCCTCGTCCAGCATCAGCCGCAGCGCCTCGGTCGCATAGCCTCGTCCGCGCTTCCACGGCACCACGGCATAGCCGATATGGCCGAGCACATGCGACGGCAGTGCGGCCGTACCCGGCTGCCAGCGAAAGCCGATCGAGCCAGCGGCCTCGCCGTCCCAGATCCAGCGCCGGAAGCCCGGCAGCCGCGGCACGGTCGTGCCGTCCGGCAAGGTAATCGGGCCTCCTTTGGCCTCGGGATCGTCGAGGCTGGCAAGGAACGCCGCGGGATCCTCGTCGATCGCCGCAAGTTGCTCGCGCGTCGCTTCCATCAGCCGGACATTGTCCGGCGACCAGCCACGCTCGAGCGCCGCCTTGTAGGAGGGCAGATGTTCGAGCGTGGGTTTGACGATTTCGATTATGGTGGGGCTCTCCGGCAGGTCAAGGCTTGGCTCGCTTAAGCCGGTGCGGACCGTTTCTTGCCCAGAGGTGATGTCCCGCCCCCTGCTCTCCTTCGCCATTGAAGTGGTGTCGGCTCCTACTGCAGCAGGCCTTTGACGATGCCGCTGGCCTTGCCGAAATCCATCTGGCCGGCATATTTCTGCTTCAGCACAGCGATCACCTTGCCCATGTCCTTCTGGCTGGTCGCACCGGTAGCAGTGATCGCTTCGCGCGCTGCTGCAGTCACCGCCGCCTCGTCCAACTGCGTCGGCAGGAAGCCGCGGATGATCTCCATCTCGCCACGCTCCTGCGCCGCCAGTTCCGGGCGCTTGCCGTCCTCGAACGCCTTGGCCGATTCCTCGCGCTGCTTCACCATTTTGGCCAGGATCTGCAGGATCTCCTCGTCGCTGGCGGGGTCCTTGGCCGAGCCGCGATTGGCGATGTCGCGGTCGTGAATGGCGGCCTGGATGAGCCGCAGCGTCGGCAGCCGGTGCTTGTCCTGCGCCTTCATCGCGCTTTTCAGGGATTCGGCGATTTTTGCGCGCATGATGCTTTCTCCTTCGAACGGCGCGGACAATAACCGCGGCCCATCCGCAAAGCAAACGCGCCAAAGCCCTGATATCGTTTGACGAAACAAATGCTCGCCGTTTTGGCACGGCATCATTGACCGCTCTGGCGCCTTCCCCTATGTACTCGGCCTTGCATAAGACAAAGAATTGATGCGCGCAGGCTCGAGAGATCGGCCGCGCCGTTTGCTGCGCAGATGGCCCGCCATCGAAGCGCGCAGCGTGACAGGAGCGTCGCCATGGCCGAGATGACCCCCGAACTGACCCCGCCTTGGGCAACCGAAAAGCCGACCGCCGTCCTGGTGCTGGCCGACGGCACCGTCATCGAGGGTCGCGGCCTCGGCGCCACCGGTTCCGCCGTTGCCGAAGTCTGCTTCAACACCGCGCTCACCGGCTACCAGGAAATCCTCACCGACCCGTCCTATGCCGGCCAGATCGTCACCTTCACCTTCCCGCATATCGGCAATATCGGCACCAATGACGAAGACATCGAGGACTTGAACCCGGTCGCCCGTGCCGGCGCCGTCGGTGCGGTGTTCAAGGCCGATGTCACCAACCCGTCCAACTACCGCGCCGGAACCGGCCTCGACCAGTGGCTGAAGAAGCGCGGCATCGTCGCGCTGTCGGGCATCGACACAAGGGCGCTGACCGCGCTGATCCGCGAAAAGGGCATGCCCAATGCCGTCATTGCGCACGCGCCCGACGGCATCTTCGACATCGACGATTTGAAGCGGCGCGCCGCCGCCTGGTCGGGCCTGATCGGGCTTGACCTCGCCAAGGAAGTCACCTCGGGCCAGTCCTCGGTCTGGCGTGAAACGCCCTGGGTGTGGAACGAAGGCTTTGGCGACCAGGCCGAGCCGTCGATGCACGTCGTCGCCATCGACTACGGCGTCAAGCGTAACATCCTTCGCCTGCTTTCCGGCCTCGGCGCCAAGGTCACCGTGGTTCCGGCCGGCACCGGCTCGGAAGAGATCCTGGCCATGCAGCCCGACGGCATCTTCCTCTCCAACGGGCCCGGCGACCCGGAAGCCACCGGCGACTACGCCGTGCCGGTCATCCAGGACCTGCTCAAGACCGACATCCCGGTATTCGGCATCTGCCTCGGCCACCAGATGCTGGCCCTGGCGCTCGGCGGCAAGACCGCCAAGATGCATCAGGGTCATCACGGCGCCAACCACCCGGTCAAGGACCATACCACCGGCAAGGTCGAGATCGTCTCGATGAACCACGGCTTTGCCGTCGATGCCGACTCCTTGCCCGAGGGCGTCGAGGAAACCCATGTCTCGCTGTTCGACGGCTCGAACTGCGGCATCGCGCTGACCGGACGTCCGGTGTTCTCGGTCCAGCACCACCCCGAGGCCTCGCCCGGCCCGCAGGACTCGCACTATCTGTTCCGCCGCTTCGTCAACCTGATCCGCGAAAAGCGCGGCGAGGAACTGCTGGCCGAACGGGCCTGAGCCCTCTGTGTAGCAGCGATAATATCGCTTAGCCTCGAGCGATAAATCTGCGATATTGCGCGAGTGAAGACGATCATCCTCTCGGTGTCGGCAGCTCGCGATCTCGACAACCTGCCGGCCGATGTCCGCGAGCAGGTCTCTGAGGGTTTGAACACTTATGCCATCAGCGGGCGTGGGGATGTAGAACGTCTTGCCGGCCGAGACGGTTAC
Organism: Mesorhizobium sp. M0862; assembly: GCF_040319795.1. Lineage (NCBI taxonomy): Bacteria > Pseudomonadati > Pseudomonadota > Alphaproteobacteria > Hyphomicrobiales > Phyllobacteriaceae > Mesorhizobium > Mesorhizobium sp. M0862. The sequence continues at coordinate 12,181 of NZ_JAMYOJ010000004.1, read as the reverse complement.
AGACTTCGGATCGGTTGCTACCGCGTTATATTGATGAAGATCGCACGACAATCCTCGCGATCTACATCGGCAAGCGCGAAACGACGACCTACAGCCGGCCATAGGACAGCACATCATGAACGCTCCGCAAATCATAAGGACTTCAACCGGGGAAGAACTGGTCGTCATCCCGAAGGCTGACTACGAGGCATTGCTGCATGCCGCCGAAGAAGCCAGAGAAGACGCTGCGGATGTGGCGATCTACGATGAGCGGAAGGCCGAGTTCAAAACGGAAAAGCCTCTGCCCGCCGAGGTGACCATGGATATTTTGCGAGGTTCCAGCCGGCTCAAGGCGCTGCGCAACTGGCGCAAGCTGACGCAGGGCGAGTTCGCTGATGCCATCGGTGTCAGCCAGGGCTTCCTGTCGGACCTTGAATCCAATCGCCGCAAGCCATCGGCGCAAACCAGCACCATGCTGTCGAAGGCATTGGACGTGCCCAGCGACTGGATCGAAGCCTAGTATCTAACCTTACGCCACCGGCCGGCCTTCGCTGGCCTCCAGTATGGCAAACCATTGCTGGCGGTCGAGGTCGATCTCCAGCGCCTTGACCATGGCGGCCAGCCGCTCGGGCTTCATCGTGCCCAGCACCGGCGCCAGCCGCGCCGGATGACGCAGCAGCCAGGCGATGGCGACGGCGGCGAGATCGCCGGCGCCGATCTCGGCAGCCACCGCCGCGATTGCCGCCCTGACCCGCGCCTCGCGCCCTTCCTTGCCGGTGAACAGCAAGCCGCCGCCGAGCGGCGACCAGATCATCGGCGCATAGCCGAGGCGTTGCGCGTGATCGAGGCTGCCATCCACCAGCGCATTGGTCTTCAGCACCGACATCTCGATCTGGTTGGTGGCCAAGGCAAACGGCAGCCGCGAAGCCAGAAGGTCGAACTGCGACGGCGTGAAATTGGAGACCCCGACCGCTCTCACCTTGCCCGACTTGACCAGCCCGGCAAGGGCCGCCGCCGTCTCGTCGGCATCCATCAGCGGATCCGGCCGGTGCAGCAGCAACAGGTCGAGATAGTCGGTGCCGAGATTGGCGAGCGAACGGTCGACCGAGGCGGCAATGTGGGCCGCACTGGTGTCGTAATGCTTCAGCCGGTTCTGAGGCCGGTTGGCCGATGCCAGCATGATGTCGCATTTCGAGATCAGCTCGATGCTGTCGCGCTTGCCCTTCCAGCGCGACAAGCCGGCGCCAAAGGCAGCTTCCACCTGGTAATGCCCGTAAATATCGGCATGGTCGAAGCTGGTCAGGCCGAGATCGACCGCAGTGCCGATCAGCCGCGCGATCTGGTCGGCGTCCGGGCGCGCGGCGTTGTCGAGCAGGCGCCAGGCGCCGAACACCAGCCGCGACAGCGACACTCCGTCCTTGGTTAGCTCTATGCGGCTGTCATGGCTCATATCTGGGCTCCATCTTCCGCAGCGCCGGTGGCAACGCTTCTCACCGCCGTCGGCCTCGCAACTTTCGTCACAAAGACAATGACCGCAAGCGTCAGGAAGCACGCGCCAACCAGATAGGGCGCGCCGCCGAACACCACGGGCGCATTCGGTCCGGTGAACCAGGAAAAGATCGCGGTGTAGAGCAGCGGCGTGATGATCGAGGTGATCGAGAAGATCGACGTCATCGCGCCCTGCAATTCGCCTTGCGCCGATGGCGGCACCTTGGCGGCGGCGAGGCTTCTCAGCGGCGGATCGGCCAGTGCTTCCAGGCAGCCGACGACGATCACCGCATAGATCATCCAGCCTTGCGAGGCGAAGGCATAGCCGAAGGCGCTGGCCGCCGTGAAGGTCAGGCCGATCACCGCCGTCTTCCACTCGCCAAGTTTGGGGATCACGCGCGGCAGCACCGTCGCCATGACGATCGCCCCACACAGGCCGAAGGCGCCGAGCGAGAAGCCGATCTGCTGCTCGCTCCAGCCATAGCGGTAGTTGGACACGAACGACCACACCGCCGGATACATCATGTGGCCGAGCGTCATCAGGAAGAAGGCGAGCCCGATCCAGCCGATGCCCTGATATTGGCGCATCTGCAGCAGCGTGCCGACCGGGTTGGCGCGTTTCCACTCGAAGCGGCGGCGGTGCTTTTCATCGAGCGTTTCAGGCAGGAAGAACATGGCGATGAGGAAGTTCACGAAGGCAAGCCCGGCGGCAAAGTAAAACGGCACCCGCGGCCCGAACGTGCCGAGCAGCCCGCCCAGCACCGGCCCAATGACGAAGCCGACGCCGAAGGCGATGCCGAGCAGACCGAAATTCTTCGCCCGATTGTCGTCGTTCGAGATGTCGGCAATGAAGGCCGACGTCGTCGAATAGCTGGCGCCCGAAATGCCGGCCAGCACGCGGCCGATGAACAGCATCGGATAGGACCAGGCGATGGCGCAGATCAGATTGTCGATCGAGAATGTTAGCACCGAGGCAAGCAGGATCGGCCGCCGCCCGAAGCGGTCGCTCAACCCGCCCATGATCGGCGCGAAGAAGAACTGCATCGCGGCATAGACGAAGAACAGCCAGCCGCCCTCGATCGCCGCTTCGCTGATGCCGACGACAGAAAGCTCCCTGAGAAAGGCCGGCAGCACCGGCATGATCATGCCGAAGCCGATAATGTCGAGCAGCAGCGTGGTGAAGACGAGCGCAAGGCCCCGCCTGGCGGTTTTGGGGTCGATCATGATGGCGTCTGCTCCCTGGGACCGCCCTTGGGCGGGCGCCCGTTATAGGCGAGGCGTCACTTTGGAACAATAGGAGAACGCCTCAGGCGTTCTCCTCCTGACATCTGTTGCCGGTGGTGAATCGGCCCGCCGACGGATGCGCTTTGAACCGCGGTCGGCTGGAACTTGCGAGCGCCTCAAACCGGACCGGTCAGCGTGTTGCAATCCGACAGCTTGCCGCTCTTGTAGCCGCGCGCCAGCCAGGTCTGCCTTTGCTGCGACGTCCCGTGGTTGAAGCTTTCCGGAACGACATAGCCCTGCATCTTCTTCTGCAGCGTATCGTCGCCGATCTGCTTGGCGGCGTTGAGCGCCTCTTCGATGTCGCCCTGTTCCAGAATGCCCTTCTGCGCGGTGAAATGCGCCCAAACGCCGGCGAAGCAGTCGGCCTGCAGCTCGATGCGCACCGACATCTGGTTGGCTTCCGCCTCACCCATCGACTGCCGCATCTGGTTGAACTTGGGCAGGATGCCGGTGAGGTTCTGCACATGGTGACCGACTTCATGCGCGATCACATAGGCCTGGGCGAAATCGCCCGAGGCGCCGAACTGCTGGTCGAGCTGCTGGAAGAAGGTGGTGTCGAGGTAGACCTTGTGGTCGCCGGGACAATAGAACGGTCCGGCTGCCGTCGAGGCGGAGCCGCAGGCCGAGCGGATCTGGCCGCTGAACAGCACAAGCTTCGGGTCCTCGTATTTCAGGCCCTGCGACTGGAAGATGCCGGTCCAGGTCTCTTCGGTCTCGGCCAGCACGGTCGCCACGAACTGCTTCATCTCGTCGGAAGCAGGCGTGCCAGCGCCGTCGTCCTGGCCGCCGCTGTTGTCGGTGATCTGGCCACCGCCACCCGGCAGCACGCCGCCGCCCTCGCCAGTGCCCAGGATCTGCGACGGATCGAAGCCGAAATACCATCCGGCCAGCACCACGAGGACGACCAGCAGGATGCTGCCGCCGCCGCCGGTGCGGCCGCCGATCGGGATGCGGAACTGGCCAGGGCTGCCGCCGCCGAAACCACCACCGCCGCCGCTGTCGCTGCGCTCGTCCTCGACATTGTCACTCTGACGGCGGCCCTTCCAGAGCATGGCAACTCCCCGTATGCAAATTTTCGGCTGGCCTGGCCGATGTCGTGGCCCAGTCCGACCCAACAGACAATTATCGCAACGGTTGCGCCAAGTCACAGTATTTTTCGTGGCAGCGGCATCGCGTTCGCACTCTGGTCCAGGCGGCATGCGTGCTGTAGCATCCGGTTCGAACGGGGGTGTCGGGGACTTGCGGACGATCGGTCGATTTCTGCTGCTGGCGGTGGTGCTATGCCTCGGCCCGTCGCCGGCGCGCGCCGTGACGCTCGATTCCAGCGTCGCCGTAACCGATTCCGAGACATTGCAGGCGCTTGAGCGTGGCGGCCTCTCGATCAGCCGCCTGCTCGGCCCGGCGCTGGGTCTCACGCGCGAGGTCGACAATCGCGGCCTGTTTTCGGTGCGCGCGCTGACCCCTGTCCGCAACGCCGTCAAGCAGGAGATCGCCGACGAGCCTGCCAATAGCCCCGATCCTTACGTCGCGGCCATGGCCAAGTCGAAGGACACCAGCCAGAAATTCAACCCGAAATACATCGACGATGACGGCTCGACGCTCGACCTGACCGGCATCGTCAACCGCATGGACCGCGGCTATCTCGGCCACACCGAATGCGGCGAGATCAGGCTGATCTACCGCTTCCACTATTCGGTGGCGGAGAAGCCCACGAAGGGAAAGACAGCGCAACGCATCTCGTCGCGGCTGCCGCTGACCATGAGTCTGGTCTTCAACGCCAGGCCCGGCGAGGCTCGCCCCCGCGCTTCGAGAGACCGTCCAAGCGCCACCGCCATTTCCTGTGCCGAAATCGCCAAGCGCTGGCTCGCCGCCGGCCAGAAGAACCTTGCGCCCGAGCAACTGGCAGCCTGGCTGCGCTCCGACGAAGGGCCGCTCTCCAACGCCATGCTGAATTCGTCGCAGATCATGCGGCTTGAGCTGAACATGCAGGTTCTCCGGCTGTCGGCCTCGAGCCGCCGCGACTTCGGCGGCCACGCCGAATATCTCCTCAAGATTTTCAAATGGGACCCAACGACGTCCACCTTCCAGGATTCGAAGATGGAGAACCAGATCGACCGGAAAGTGGTTCTGGCCGACCGGCCGGCCTTCGCCAAATGGCTGCTGACCGACCGCAACCTCTACGACCTCGATCGCGGCCGGCTGGTCATCGACGACAAGTTCCTGGCGACAAGCGCCGTCTCGGTCGCACCCGGCGGCATGGCCAGATCGCAAAACAACATCGCCTATGGGCTGCTCGATGACAGCGATATCGACGAGGCGCTGAAGAATTATGTCGCCAGGGGCAACACGCTGCGCAGCGTGAAATCGGTGGCCGGCTTCAATCTGCGTCTCAACGAAATGACCTGCACCGGCTGCCACCAGACGCACGGCATTGCCGGCTTCCATTACACCGGCGCCGATCCGGCCAGCGAGCCGCGCCGCAACGCCGTCTTCGTCCCCGGCTCGGCGGTGTTCTTCGCCGACCTGCCGCGCCGCCGCGCGATCGTCGAGGACTTCGCCACAGGCGGCCATCCGGATTTCTCCCGCGGCTTCGCCGCCCGTCCGGACGCCAAACTCGCCGAAGCGCTGAAAGGCACCGATCTCTACAATGGCTGGGGCTCGATCTGCTACAGCGGCGAGGATGCCAGCTTCAAGGACTGGAGCTGCGGCGAAAGCCTGCGCTGCGCCGGCGTCCATGAAAGCGACATCCATCCGGGCTTCGGCACCTGCGTCAGCGAGGCGGCCACCGCAGTCGGCGACCCCGTCGAGTTCGGCGAGATCAAGATGTCGAGCTGGGGCAGCGACAAATATTGCCGCCTGTCGCCGGCCACCGCAAAAGCCTGCGCCATCGATCCGGCGCGCGACAAGAAACCGGTAATCAAGCTCGCTGGCTATGGCGCGGCGCGCCAACGCTACGACAACCCCGAGCAGAAGACCGGTGGCTTTCCCGGGGGCATGCTGCGCAAGGCAAGCTGCGACAAGCTTCCCGACGAGGCGACTTGCGGCCGCCTCGCCAAGACCGGTTTCAACGACTGCATCGCGTCGGGCAAGGACCACAAATTCTGCACCAAGGAATTCACCAAGACCGCCGGCCTGCGCGCCTGCGGCAAGGCGCATCCCTGCCGCGAGGACTATATCTGCACCGCCGGCTACGACGATTTGGCCGCAGCCAAGCCTGGCAAGGGCTCCTGCATTCCGCCCTATTTCATATTCCAGTTCCGCGTCGACGGCCATCCGCGCAGTTGGGTGCAGGACACCGAGGAATGAGCGGCAGGTTGCCGCTTGCGAACAGAACTCAGATCTTCTGCTTGGTGCCGGCGCTTTTGCCGTCCGAGCTTTTGGAGCGTTCCTCGAAACGCGCGGCGCCCTTCTTCATCGGCTGGCCGGCTTCGGCCTCGGTCTTGCGTTCGTCCTTTGCCGCTGTCTGCCTCAAACCCTCGGCCGCCTGCTTGCCCTTCGCGGTCGGTGCCTGTTCGACGCCCATGTTTTCCTCCTTGGCGCGCAGCAATCACGCGCAACGTCAGGAGCAACGAGCCTGACGTGCGGAGGTTCCAGTGGTGCGGCGCCGGCGCGACTCAGCGCGGCGCTATCATCGCCTTGCGAAAGGCTTCCAGCGTCTCGGCGCTGACATGGTGCTCGATGCCCTCGGCATCGATGCGCGCCGTCTCGGCGCTGACGCCGAGCGAACGCAAAAACGCTTCGACCGTCTGGTGGCGAATGCGGCTTTCTTCCGCAACCTTGCGGCCGGCATCGGTCAGGAAAACGCCGCGATACGGTTTTCTGGAGACCAGCCCATCGGCGCACAGCCTGGTCAGCATCTTGGCCACGGTCGGCTGGGCGACGCCGAGCCGCGCCGCGATATCCACCTGGCGCGCCTCGTTGCCGTCCTCGATCAGGTCGGCGATCAGCTCGACATAGTCCTCGACCAGCGCGCTGCGGCGCGCTTGGCGCTGCTGCCTGAAGCCTTCGGAATGGACATCGGCATCCGGAAGCGGCTCTTCGCGTCGAACCGGTTTATGCTTCAGTGCCAATACGTGTTCCCTCATACCTTTTGGCAAGAATTGGCTTTCGACAAATCAATCGCCCTTTGCCATTCATAGCACGGGCTTAACTGTTCCAGCCGTTTATTTGCATTCCATAGCAGGCGCAACCGGCGTTTGCGATCACCCCCTTTCTGGGCCCTTGGCTGCCTCATGAGAAGCACATACAATGAAATATAGCCTATTGCATAATGTTGAGCCCTGGCGTAGATAGGATGAGAGACATCAATCCATCCAATGGAAAGCCCTCCATGTCCGAAGCCGACGCAACCTTGGGATCATCCTGGCGATTTGACAGGCCGGAGGACAATCCTCCCAGCCTGCGCGAGGTGAACTCCACGATTGCGGTGCCGCAGTCCGGCGTCTGGTTCCGCCGCCTGTTCGCCTTCATGGGACCGGGCTACATGGTCTCGGTCGGCTATATGGATCCGGGCAACTGGGCCACCGACCTCGCCGGCGGCGCCCAGTTCGGCTACACGCTATTGTTCATCATCATGCTGTCCAACCTGATGGCGATCCTGCTGCAGGCGCTTGCCGCCCGGCTTGGCATCGCCACCGGCCGCGACCTCGCCCAGGCCTGCCGCGCCTATTATCCGCGTCCCGTCAGTTTCGTGCTGTGGATCGCCTGCGAACTCGCCATCATCGCCTGCGACCTCGCCGAGGTGATCGGCACGGCGATCGCGCTGCAGCTTCTGTTCGGCATTCCGCTGATCGGCGGCGCGTTGCTGACGGCGCTCGACGCCTTCATCGTGCTGCTCTTGATGAACAAGGGTTTCCGCTATCTCGAAGCCTTCGTCATCGCGCTTCTGATCATCATCTTCGGCTGTTTCGCCATCCAGATCTTTGCCGCTGCCCCTCCGGTCGGCTCGATCCTGCATTCGATGTTCGTGCCGTCGACGGAGATCGTCACCAATCCGGCGATGCTCTACATCGCCATCGGCATCATCGGCGCCACGGTGATGCCGCACAATCTCTACCTGCACTCCTCGATCGTACAGACACGCGCCTATGAACGGACCGAAAAAGGCAAGCGCGACGCCATTAAATGGGCGACGACGGACTCGACCATCGCGCTCGTCCTGGCGCTGTTCGTCAACTCCTCGATCCTGATCGTCTCGGCGGTGGCCTTCCATGGCACCGGCCATCAGGATGTCGCCGAGATCGGCCAGGCCTTCGAGCTCTTGTCGCCACTGCTCGGCCTCGGCATCGCCTCCATCCTGTTTGCGGTGGCGCTACTGGCCTCCGGCCTCAACTCGACGGTTACGGCAACGCTTGCCGGCCAGATCGTCATGGAAGGCTTTTTGCGCCTGCGCATTCCGCAATGGGCGCGCCGGCTGCTGACGCGCGGCATCGCCATCGTCCCGGTGGTGGTCGTCACCGCGCTCTATGGCGAAAAGGGCACCGGCCAGTTGCTGGTCTTCAGCCAGGTGGTACTGTCGATGCAGCTGCCCTTCGCAGTCATCCCGCTGGTGCAGTTCGTCTCCGACAAGAAGAAGATGGGCAACCTTGCCATTCCCCGCGGCGTGGCGGCCCTCGCCTGGGTGGTCGCGGCGGTCATCCTGGTGCTCAACTTCAAGCTGCTCTACGACACCGTCTTCGGCGTCGGCTGATTCTCATTCCCGACCGCGACAAACCGGCGGCTTGCGCTATCTTGCTCGCCATCATGACAAGTGTCGAAGACGCCAGGAAATTTTACGCGCAGCTGATGGCGGCCAATGCCGGCTCGGCCGACCCGCGCCTCGAAGAGGCGTTCGCCACCGTTCCGCGCGAGGCCTTTCTCGGTCCCGGACCCTGGGCGGTAGTCGCCGGCAGGGCGCTCACCACCGGCAACGGCAAGATCATGACGCCGAGCGCCGATCCTGTTCACATCTATCAGGACGTGCTGGTGGCGCTCGATGCCGACAAGGGCATCAACAATGGCGAACCCTCCCTGCACGCCATGTGGATCGGCAGGATCGCCCCCAGACCGGACGAGGCCGTCAGCCATATCGGCGCCGGCACCGGCTACTACACCGCCTTGCTGGCCCGGCTGGTTGCGCCCGGCCCGGTGACCGCCTTCGAACTGGAGGCCGATCTTGCTGCCAGAGCGACAAAGAATCTCGAGACCTACGGCAATGTAAGCGTCATCCACGGCGATGCCGTCACCGGCGATCTGCCGCCGTCCGACATCATCTATGTCAATGCCGGTGTCGTCGCACCGCCGGCTGCCTGGCTGCGGGCGCTGAAAGCGGGCGGCCGCATGATCTTTCCCTGGCGCCCGTCCCAGGGCGTCGGCCTGGCCGTAATGGTGACCCGCACCAAACAAGGTTTTGCCTGCGACCCCTTCATGCGCTCGTGGTTCATCCCCTGCGTCGGCGCCTCGGTCGCCGGTTCGGCGGCCAAAATCCCCGACCTCCAGAAGGCCGCGCGCAGCCGTTCGATCTGGCTGACATCAGACAGGGCGCCGGACCGGACCGCCACCGCCATCATCGGCGATGTCTGGTTTTCGTCGCAGGCGCTTGGCGGCGGGCGACGGCGGTAGGTACTCTTGTCGGCCGCAGCGTTTTTTTGCCAACGCCTGTCGGGCGGCCGCCGGCCTGTCCGTCCTTAGATCGAAATCCGGCCCTGACGGCGCGGATCCTGGAAAAGGAAAATCCAATGCGAAAGATCATCGCCGCTACCTTCGTCAGCCTCGACGGCGTCATGCAGGCGCCGGGCGGCCCGGAAGAAGACCCGGTTGGCGGCTTCGAGTTCGGCGGCTGGACGTTCCACTACTTCGACGAGGTGGCGGGCGTGGCCATGGAGGAATTGTTCTCTAAGCCCTTCGCCCTGCTGCTCGGCCGCAGAACCTACGACATCTTCGCCGCTTACTGGCCGTATCAGAAAGATGCCATCGGAGACGTCTTCAACCCTGCCACTAAATATGTGGCGACGCATCGGCCGGATTCGCTCACCTGGGAAAATACGCAATGGCTTGGAGAAGATATCGTCGCGGCGTTGCGCCGCCTCAAGAAGGAAGATGGGCCTGACCTGCTCATCCAGGGTTCGAGCGAGCTGATCCAGACTTTGCTCGCCAACGGGCTGATCGACGAGATCCGGTTGATGATCTTCCCGCTGCTGCTGGGCAAGGGCAAGCGGCTGTTTGGCGACGGCGCGATGCCGGCCGCCTTCAAGCTGGTGAAGTCGCAGGCTACCACCACCGGCGTCATGATGGCGACCTACGAACGCGGGGGTGAGGTCAAGGTCGGGTCGTTCGCCACGCAAGAGCCGTCAGAGGCAGAGCTCGAGCGACGCAAGAACTGGAAGTAACAGAGGCGGGCACCTTTCCTCTCCCTCCGGAGGGGGGAGAGGTGGCGCTGCGAAGCAGCGACGGAGTGGGGGAACCACCTGGCAACGGTCGCCAACGGACATTGAACAGGGACAAGGCGCAAGAATCCTGCCGTACCGCGCTAAGGGTCGACCCCCACTCCGTCGAGCTTCGCTCGACACCTCTCCCCCGATCGACGGGGGAGAGGAAATCCAAGTTCTGTCAAGCCGCCACAGCCCGCCGTTCCAGCCCATCCCGGATATACCGCGCGAACTCCTGCGCGGCAGGCGCCGCGCCAAACCTCGGCAAATGCAGATTGATGGAAAAATTCGGCAGCGGCGGCAGCCCGGCATCGAAAGGCAGGATGTCGAGGTCGGCGGGCACGGTGGAGGCCAGCCAGGCGGTGACGGCAAGGTCGGAGCGCACCGTCGCGGTCGTGGCGTCGATGTTGCCGTTCTCGAACACGGTGCGCCATTCCAGCCCGTGCTCGTTCAGCGCCGACAGCACCACCGGGCGGAAGGCGCAGGTGTCGGCGACGATCGACACCGGCAGCGGCCGCTTGGCGCGGGCGACGCCGCCCTTGGCCCCCACCCAGACCAGCCGGTCAATGGCCAGGCACTCACCGGCGGACGGGCCGACCGGTTCCTCGATGACGGCAAGGTCGATAGTGCCGGCCGCAAGGGCCGCGGCAAGATCCGGCGAGGCGGCGCAGAGTAGGGATATCTCAACCTGCGGATAGGTCTCGGCATAGGCCTTCAGCACCGGCGCCAGCAAGGTGCCGACAAGGTCATAGGGAACACCGAGCCGCACCTGGCCGGCGGCCTCGGTGCCCGCCATCTCGGCCCAGATCTCGTCATTGAGGCCAAGCAACCGTTTGCCCTTGCCGAACAGCCGCTCGCCGGGCCGCGTCAGCCGCAAGCCACGCCGGTCGCGCTCGAAGAGGCTGCAGCCCAGCGCCTCCTCCAGCCTTTTGATCTGCTGGCTGACGGCGCCTTGCGTCAGATGCAGCGCGTTCGCCGCCGCCGTCATGCTGGCCTTGTCGGCGACAGTGACGAAGGTGCGGATCAGCGCTGTGTCGAGGTTGCGGATCATGGTTGGCATTATATCTGCTAATGCCAACCATCGCAAACATTGCATTTACTGAAGTATGCAGAAGTCTACCGTAGGGCCTTCGATGGAGGACGCCTCATGTTGCAGCCCATCTTTCCGCTCATCCTGTTTGCCTTCGTGGCCACCGTCACGCCCGGCATCGCCACCACCCTGTCGACCGCTTCAGGCGCGCAGTTCGGTTTTCGCCGTTCCGTTCCCCTATTGGTCGGCAGCGCCGCCGGCCTCGCCACCGTGACCGGTGTTGCCGCCGCCGGGCTCGCCGGTCTGCTGCTGGCCATGCCGTCGCTGCAACTGGCGATGAAAATCATCGGCTCGCTCTATCTCATCTGGCTGGCAATCAAGATCGGCCGCGCCGGGCCGCCTGATCTCGATGTGGCGATGGCAAAACCCAACAGCTTCTTGGGCGGCGCCGGCATTCAATGGATGAACCCGAAGGGCTGGGCGATGGGACTGGGTGCGGCGGCCTCGTTCGCAGCCCTTGCCGACGGTCCGGGACAACTCGCGCTGCTGCTCGGCTCGACCTTCGGCTTCACCGCAGCCATCTCGCTGTCGATCTGGTGCGTGGCGGGCATGGTGCTGGCACGGCTGCTCAAGACCGAATGGCAATGGCGCGCGCTCAACATCGTGCTGGCGCTGGTGCTGGCTGCGTCGATCATTCCGATGTGGCGGGGAGCGTAAACGCAGAGGTCGGCGCCAGTACCGCACCCGGACCTGCAGTCCGACCTCCCCGCAAGGGGAAGGTAAGAGAGCGCGCCTTCTACCCTCCCCCTTGTGGGGTCCGAAGGACAGGCGAGACCCGTGGCTCGCCCCGGTAAGTCGACCCGCATAGCGGGTCGGGGTGGGGGTCCTGGTTTGGGGAGCGCACCAGCAACAAAGAGGCCCCGGAAAGGGCCCCGGGGATTTAGGCGGTCAAGCTGCCAAATAAAGCCAGGCCGGCGCCCCGGGACGTGTAGGG